>NZ_JAMBDI010000020.1:117699-165384 GCF_036858055.1 Pseudomonas sp. SF2
AACCCGCTCCCACAGGTACGCGCAGTTCCTGTGGGAGCGGGCATACCCGCGAAGAGGCCCCTACAGGCTACCGATCAATGCGGCCCGCGGGGAATGGTCTTCAGCAGGTCTTCCGGGCTGATGTGCCCCACCACCTGGGCCACCGCGCTGCCCGGGGTCGGCAGGTCGATGATGTGGCTTTTCATCTTGCCGATCACATGCATTTCGCACGGTTTGCAGTCGAACTTCAGGGTCAGCACTTCATCACCCTGGATCAGCTGCATCGGCGCCACCTTGGTGCGCACGCCGGTCACGCCCTTGGCTTGCTTGGGGCACAGGTTGAAGGAAAAGCGCAGGCAATGCTTGGTGATCATCACCGGCACTTCGCCGTGCTCTTCATGGGCCTCGTAGGCCGCGTCGATCAGCTGCACGCCGTGGCGGTGGTAGAAGTCGCGGGCCTTCTGGTTGTAGACGTTGGCCAGGAACGACAGGTGCGACTCGGGGTATACCGGCGGTGGGGTGGTCTCGGCCTTGCGCCCGCCACGCGGGTGCGCCTGCACCCGTGCTTCAGTCAGCGCCTCGATGGCTTCGCGGCGCAGGGCCTTGAGCTGCGAGTTGGGGATGAAGTACGCCTGCGGAGCGTCCAGCTCGATGCTGTCGGCGTGGTACATGGTGGTACCCAGCTGGCCGAGCAGGTCGTGCAGCTGGTCCAGCGCCTGCTGCGGCTTGTTGGCCGGGCCGAACGGGCCGTCCAGTGCCACTTGCGCGCTCACGCCTTCCTCGCTGGTGACAGTCAGCCCCAGGCGTTGCTCGCGCAGTACCGCGTGCCATTGCACGCCGACGCGGCGTTCGGCCGAGGTGCGTTGCAGGGCCTGCTGCCAGTTGTGGTCGAGGTTGCGTGACAACGGGTGGTTGGGCCGCAGCTTGTGCAAGCCTTCGGGCATTTCGTTGGGCTCGACGCGGTAGCGGTAGCGCTTCTCGCCGTCTTCCTCGAACTCGCCACGCGGTTCGGCGATGTTGGCACGGAAGCCCACCACTTCACGCTTGACCAGCACATTGAGGCCGTCGCCGTTGGTCAGTGGCACCTCGGTGACGACTTGAATGTCGCGCTTGCCGACCTTTTCCACCACGCCCACCGGCAGGCCGGTGAAGGTTGGCGAGTCGAAGGCACCGATGTCGACCTTGCGGTCGGTGACGAAGTAGTCGGTGCTGCCGCGGTGGAACGTCTTGTCCGGGTCGGGCACGAAAAAGTGCTCGGTGCGGCCGCTGGAGGCGCGGGCCAGCTCCGGGCGGCCTTCGAGGATGGCGTCGAGTTCCTTGCGGTAATGGGCGGTGATGTTCTTCACGTAGCCCACGTCCTTGTAGCGGCCTTCGATCTTGAACGAGCGCACGCCGGCATCGACCAGGTCAGCCAGGTTGGCGGTCTGGTTGTTGTCCTTCATCGACAGCAGGTGCTTCTCGAACGCGACCACGCGGCCTTGGTCATCCTTCAGGGTGTAGGGCAGGCGGCAGGCTTGCGAGCAGTCGCCACGGTTGGCGCTGCGGCCGGTCTGCGCATGGGAGATGTTGCACTGGCCGGAGAAGGCCACGCACAGCGCACCGTGGATGAAGAACTCGATGGCGGCGTCGGTTTCGGCGGCGATTGCGCGGATTTGCTGCAGGTTCAGCTCACGGGCCAGTACCAGCTGGGAGAAGCCGGCCTGGTCGAGGAACTTGGCTCGCGCCAGTGTGCGGATGTCGGTCTGGGTGCTGGCGTGCAGCTCGATCGGCGGGATGTCCAGTTCCATCACCCCCAGGTCCTGCACGATCAGCGCATCGACACCGGCGTCGTACAACTGGTGGATGAGCTTGCGCGCAGGCTCCAGTTCGTTGTCGTGGAGGATGGTGTTGATGGTGGTGAACACGCGTGCATGGTAGCGATGGGCGAACTTGACCAGCTCGGCGATATCGCTGACTTCGTTGCAGGCGTTATGGCGCGCGCCGAAGCTCGGGCCACCGATGTAGATGGCGTCTGCGCCGTGCAGGATCGCTTCACGGGCGATGGTCACGTCACGGGCAGGGCTGAGCAGTTCCAGGTGATTCTTTGGAAGGGACATGTCGTTATAGGTTCGGGCTGTCACGGTTTAGGCGGGCATTGTAGCGACGAAACGGGCTGGCGGCATCATCGGGGTGCCGAGAGGTGCAGGATGCAGGAATATTGTGGGGCACGGGCAACGGTGGGAGCGGCCTTGCGTCGCGAAAAGGGGGGCGTAGCGCCCCCAGGGGCTTGGATCCACCGCAAGATCATTGGGGCCGCTTTGCGGCCCTTTCGCGACACAAGGCCGCTCCCACAGGCCGCTCCCATCAGGTTGGACCTGACAGGGTGAATCAGCGCTTGGCGGCCATTGCCGTGACTTCCACGCGCATGCCTTCGAATGCCAGTGCAGCCACACCCACGGCGGCGCGTACCGGCCAGGGCTTGCTGAAGAAGCGCTGGTACACCTCGTTGAACGCAGCGCGGTCAGCCATGTCGGTCAGGTAGATGGTCAGGTGCAGCACGCGGTCCATGCCGCTGCCGGCCTTCTCCAGCGCCACTTTCAGCGCCTGCAGGGTGCACTCGCTCTGCTCGACGATGCCGCCCAGCTCCAGGCTGCCATCAGCGTGGGTCGGGATCTGCGTGGTGACCAGCACGCCGTTGTATTCGGCGACGTCGGAGGAAATCGACTCGGCGTCCGGGTCCGGGGTGTAGATGATGTCTGCTTGTGCCATGGTGTGTTTTGCCTTGCTACGGAAGGAAAGCGGCAAGCCTACGCGAGCGCGCCGGCCCGGTCGAGGGCGCCCCGGTGTTTGAAATGCGCGGCGTTCGCCGTCAGAATCGCGGCCGATTGCAAAGCAGGGGTTTACGTTGAACGAACAGACATTGTCCAGGCGCCTGGAGCGCGTGGCGGCACAAGTACCGCAAGGCGCGCGCCTGGCCGACATCGGCTCGGACCATGGCTACCTGCCGGTGGCCCTGATGCTGCGCGGGGTGCTGGAAGCGGCGGTCGCGGGTGAGGTGGCGCAGACGCCGTTCGCCTCGGCCCAGCGCAACGTGCGCAGGAATGGCCTGGAAGGCCGAATCGGCGTGCGCCTGGCCGACGGCCTGGCAGCGGTCGAGCCGGAAGATCGCATCTCGGTGATCAGCATCTGCGGCATGGGGGGCGACACCATGTGCGAGATCCTCGAGGCCGGCAAACAGCGCCTGGCGGGTGTCACGCGCCTGGTGCTGCAACCCAATGGCGCTGAGCGCGAACTGCGCCAGTGGCTGATGGGCAATGGTTACCGGATCGTCAGCGAAGAACTGCTGCGGGAAAACCGCTTCGACTACGAGATCATCGTCGCCGAGCCGGGCGGGGCGGTGTATACCGCTGAACAGCTGTACTTCGGCCCGGTGTTGTTGCAGGAGAAAAGCGAGGCGTTTCTGGTCAAGTGGCGGCGCATGCTGCGGCAGAAGCAGCAGACCCTGGCCAACTTCGAGCGGGCCCGCGATGCGGTGCCTCAGGCGAAAATCGATGACTTCAGGCAACAGGTCGGCTGGATCACCGAGGCGCTGGCCTGACTCACTGCTGCGAGCAGTTGCCCATTTCCCGGTAGTCGACTTCGCGCTTCTGGCCCTGGTGGTCGACATACACCATGTGCGCGGTGCCAACCTGGCAGTCGGCAGCGTTGCTGGCCGGGGTGATGGAGATGACTTTGGCAATGTCCAGCGGCATGCCGTATTCGTAGTTGCCGCTGCTGACCGGTTGATTGCTGCTGGCGTCGGCCAAGGCACCGAACGAGGCGAGGGTAGCGGCAACGGCAAGGACAGCGATCGAACGTTTCATGGCAGGCTCCTTTTTTCAATGTATGGCTAATGATCCATTCATTGGTCATCCACAATAAATGGTCTAACCCGTGATAGATTCCTGCCTGTAACGCAAGAATAAGACCGAACAAGGAGCACACCTTCATGGACATGCTGCATGCCATGCGTACCTTCGCCCGTGTGGTGGAATGTGGCAGCTTTGCTGCGGCCGCCAATGCCCTGGACATTTCTGCGGCGCAGGTTTCGCGCATCGTTGCCGAGCTGGAAAACCAGCTGCAGACCCGCCTGCTGCACCGCACCACGCGGCGTTTGCGCATGAGCGAGGCGGGCGAGCGGTTTCTCGAGCGCTCGCGGCAGATCATGCTGCTGACCGAAGAAGCGGTGGGCGAAGCCCGTGGTGCGCACCTCACGCCCCGCGGCCGCCTGCGTTTGCATTGCCCGCACGGGCTGGGCCTGTTGCTGATGCCGCTGGTGGCCGGCTACAACGCATTGTGCCCGGAAGTGGTGATCGAGCTGACCCTGTCCCAGCGCAACCCCGACCCGCTGGCCGAAGGGCACGATGTGGTGATTACCGTTGACGGGGCGTTACCGGACTCGCAGTTGATCGCCGTGCCGCTGGGCAACATATTCAGCATCCCCTGCGCGGCGCCGAGCTACCTGGTGGCCCATGGGGTGCCCGAGCGCCCCGAGGACCTGCACCAGCACCGTTGCCTGCGCATGGCTTATCCGGTGTACGAAGGTGACTGGGTGTTCCCGCAAGGTGTGGACCAGTGTGTGATCGCGCCGAACGACAGTTTCTCCACCAACGTCGCCGACGCCATGCTGGTGGCCAGCGAGCTGGGCATGGGCATTGGCCTGCTGCCGTTCTACACCGCCAGCCAGGCGATCGAGCAGGGGCGGTTGTGCCGGTTGCTGGCACCGTATCGCCTGCGTGAAAGCGCGCTGTATGCGATCTACCCGTCACGGCATTACCTGGATGCCAAGGTGCGCACCTGGATCGACTACCTCAAGGAACAACTGCCGGCGCTGTTCGAGGGGCATGCCAAGGTGGTGGATGATTCGCGCTATTGGCGATAGCCGAGTGTGGGGCGGTTAACGCTGGCCCTTGTAGGAGCGGCCTTGTGTCGCGAAAGGGCCGCAACGCGGCCCCAGCAATTTTTGCATCTGCGCTAGAATCCTGGGGCTGCTGCGCAGCCCTTTCACGACACAAGGCCGCTCCTGCAGGGATTGCGCAAGGCTTTAAAGCGGATAGTGCTTCAACTCCCGCGCAATCAGCATCCGCTGGATCTCGCTAGACCCTTCATAGATCTGCGTGATCCGCGCATCGCGGTAATAGCGCTCCACCGGGTAATCCTCCAGGTAGCCATAGCCGCCATGCACCTGGATCGCCATCGAGCACACCCGCTCGGCCATTTCCGAGGCGAACAGCTTGGCCTGCGAGGCCTCCGACAGGCACGGCTTGCCGGCGCTGCGCAGGCGCGCGGCATGCAGGATCAGCAACCGCGCGGCATTCACCTGCACCTGCATGTCGGCCAGCAGGTTGGCGATGCTCTGGTGCTCGTTGATCGGCTTGCCGAACTGCACCCGATCGCGCGAGTAGGCCAACGCCGCCTCGAACGCGGCGCGAGCAATGCCCAGCGCCTGGGCCGCAATGCCGATACGGCCGCCTTCGAGGTTGGACAGGGCGATGGCCAGGCCTTTGCCACGCTCACCGAGGATGTTGGCGGCGGGGATGCGGCAGTTGTCGAAGGTGACCGCGCAAGTGTCGGAGGCGCGGATGCCCATCTTGTGTTCGCTGCGATCAACCTTGAAGCCCGGGTTGTCGGTGGGTACCAGGAACGCCGACAGGCCCTTTTTGCCCAGCTCCGGGTCGGTCACTGCGAAGACGATCGCCAATCCGGCGCGGCGCGCGTTGCTGACGAACTGCTTGGCGCCGTTGATCACCCACTGGCCATCCACCAGTTCGGCGCGGGTGCGCAGGTTGTGTGCCTCGGAACCGGCCTGTGGCTCGGTCAGGCAGAAGCAGCCGATCACCTCGCCGGTGGCCAGGCGTGGCAGCCACTGCTGTTGCTGTTCGGCCGTGCCGTAGGCCAGCAGCGGGCCACAGCCCACCGAGTTGTGGATGCTCATCATCGCCCCGGTGGCGCCGCAGCCGGCGGCGATCTCTTCTACCGCCAGGGCGTAGGCGACGTAGTCGGTGTAGCTGCCGCCGAAGTCTTCCGGCACTACCATGCCCAGCAGGCCCAGTTCGCCCATCTTGCGCACCACGCCATCGTCGATCCAGCCGGCCTTTTCCCAGGCCTGGGCATGCGGGGCGATCTCGCCACGGGCAAAGTCCCGGGCCATGTCGCGGATCATGATCTGTTCTTCGTTCAGTTCCAGGTCTTGCATCTGTGTACTCCCGGGCTCACAGGCCTTCGAAGAATTGGTCGACCCGCTGGCGTTGCAGTGCGGCCAGGGTCGGCGGGTTCCAGCGTGGCTGCTTGTCCTTGTCGATGATCAGCGCGCGTACGCCTTCGATGATGTCGCCGTGCTGGAACCACTGGCGGTCCAGGTGCAGTTCCATGGCAAAGCACTCGTCAAGGCCCAGCTGGCGACCACGGCGCAGCATCTCCAGAGTAACCGCCATGGCCAATGGCGAGCGGCTTTCCAGCTGATCGGCGGTGGCCACGGCCCAGGCGTGGCTGTCGCCAATGCTCACTGCACGCAGTTGCTCGACGATGGCAGGCACGTCGGGCAGGGCGAAGAAGTGGTCGATGACCGGGCGCAGTTTTTCCAGCGGCGCATCGTCGAGCACCTGGGTGCCGAGCCTGGCCAGCAGGCTCTGCAGGTCCTTGAGTGGGTGGTCGCCAAAGCGCAGCTTGTCCAGCCCCTGGTCGAGGGCTGCCAGCTGGTCGCTGGCCAGGTACCAGTCGGCCAGGCCACAGTACAGCGCATCGGCAGCCTGGATCTGGGTGCCGCTGACGCCCAGATAGATGCCCAGCTCGCCGGGGACGCGCGACAGGAAGTAGCTGCCGCCCACATCCGGGAAGTAGCCGATTCCTACTTCGGGCATGCCCAGACGACTGCGTTCGGTGACCACGCGCAAGTCGCAGCCCTGGGCCAGGCCCATGCCGCCACCGAGGGTGAAACCGTCCATCAGCACCAGCACGGGCTTGTGGTAGCGGTGGATGGCCAGGTCGAGGGCGTATTCCTCGACGAAGAAGGTTTCATGCAGCGTATCGCCGGCCTTGAAGCTGTCGTGCAGCGAGCGGATATCGCCACCGGCGCAGAAGCCCTTGGGGCCCTCGCCACGCAGTACCACGGCGCGCACTTGCGGGTCTTCGGCCCACAGGTCGAGGTGCTGGCGCAGGCTGCGGACCATATCCAGGGTCAGGGCATTGAGGCCGGCGGGACGGTTCAGGGTCAGGTGGCCAATCTGGTTGCGGACCTCGGCCAGCACATGGTCGGTTGCCGAGGTATGAGCGTGCGCAGTCATTGCGTTCTCCCTGCTTTGTTATTGATTTTCCAAGTGAAGTCTGGAGTTCGCTGGAGGATCGCAGGATCCTGTCATGCGAATTTGCCTTGCACAATCGACAAATCTGCAGGGGGATTCTGCATTTTTGCCTTGGGCGGCGATATCGCCACTCTAGCAAGGTTTCAGGTTGGCAGGGCTGGCCCTATCGCCCTTGTACATCAGCTAGATCGTTAACCTGGTCGTAACGATCCGCGACTGAGCTTGATTGATAGCCCAACCCCCCAGCCCTAAGGTGACCCCACGACAGCGAACCCGTGGAGTCACCATGACAACAACCAAGAATCCACCGCCGCAATGGTCCCGGCGGCGCGCCGAAAAGCTGCGTCGCCTTGACCGGGTCCGCCACCTCGCCGACGGCGTGGTGCTGCCCACCGAGCGTATCGTCGAAGCCCTGGAACTGCTGCTCGCTCCTGGCGACCGGGTAGTGCTCGAAGGCAACAACCAGAAGCAGGCAGATTTCCTCTCGCGCGCGCTGGCCAGGGTCGACCCGGGGCGCCTGCACGACCTGCACATGATCATGCCCAGCGTCAGCCGCGCCGAGCACCTGGACCTGTTCGAACGTGGCATTGCCCGCAAGCTCGACTTCTCCTTCGCCGGCCCGCAAAGCCTGCGCATTGGCCAACTGCTGGAAGACGGCCTGCTCGAGGTCGGTGCCATCCACACCTATATCGAGCTGTACTCGCGGCTGCTGGTCGACCTGATCCCCAACGTCACTCTGGTGGCTGGCTTCATGGCCGACCGCGATGGCAACCTGTTCACCGGCCCCAGCACCGAAGACACCCCGGCACTGGTGGAGCCGGCCGCGTTCAGCGACGGTATCGTCATCGCTCAGGTCAACCAGTTGGTGGACCGCGTGGATGACCTGCCCAGGGTCGATATCCCGGCGTCCTGGGTCGATTTCGTGGTGGTTGCCGACCAGCCTTTCTATATAGAGCCGCTGTTCACCCGCGACCCGCGTCATATCAAGCCGGTGCACGTGCTGATGGCGATGATGGCCATTCGCGGGATCTACGAAAAGCACCAGGTGCAGTCGCTGAATCATGGTATTGGCTTCAACACCGCTGCCATCGAGCTGATCCTGCCTACCTATGGCGAGTCCCTGGGCCTGAAGGGCAAGATCTGCCGCAACTGGACACTCAACCCACACCCGACCCTGATCCCGGCCATCGAGACCGGCTGGGTGGAAAGCGTGCACTGCTTCGGCACCGAACTGGGCATGGAGGACTACATCGCCCAGCGCCCGGACGTGTTCTTCACTGGCCGTGATGGCTCGCTGCGTTCCAACCGCATGATGTGCCAGCTGGCCGGGCAGTACGCCGTCGACCTGTTCATTGGCGCCACCCTGCAGGTAGATGGCGATGGCCATTCCTCGACCGTGACCCGCGGCCGTCTGGCCGGCTTCGGCGGAGCACCGAACATGGGCCACGACCCGCGTGGCCGACGCCACGCGACCCCGGCCTGGCTCGACATGACCGTGCCGGAAACAATGCTCGAACGCGGTCGCAAGCTGGTGGTACAGATGGTCGAGACCTACCAGGAAGGCGGCAAGCCCACCTTCGTGGAAACGCTCGATGCCGTGGACGTGGCAAAGAAAGCCGGCATGCCGCTGGCCCCAGTGATGATCTATGGCGACGACGTCACCCACCTGCTGACCGAGGAGGGCGTTGCCTACCTGTACAAGGCCCGCAACCTTGCAGAGCGCCAGCAGATGATCGCCGCCGTGGCCGGGGTTACCGCCATCGGCCTGCGGCACGACCCCAAGGACACCTTGCGCCTGCGTCAGCAAGGCCTGGTCGCCTTGCCCGAAGACCTCGGCATCCGCCGCACCGATGCCAGCCGCGAACTGCTGGCTGCGCGCAGCATCGCTGACCTGGTCGAATGGTCCGGCGGCCTCTACAACCCGCCTGCACGGTTCAGGAGCTGGTGATGAAAGCACTCGACTTGCAACCGCATGGGCTTCTTCGCAAGCACAGGAATAGTGACGCATTTGAACATCGCACGATCCTTGTGGGAGCGGGTTTACCCGCGAAGAGGCCTGCACAGGCAACCGAATTACCCCTGGCCGACCACCTGGCCGACCTGGCCGTGGAAGCCCTGATCGACGAAGCCGACCTGTCCCCAAAGCCCGGCCTGGTCGACCGCCGTGGCAACGGCGCCCACCGCGACATGACCCTGGCCCTGATGCACGCCTCGGCCCTGGCCCTGTGGCCATGCCTGCGCAACATGGCCGAAGCCGCCAAGGCCATCGGCACCATCGGCCAGCCCCTGCGCGCCACCCTGGGCCAGCTCGGCCGCGAAGGCGAGGCGGCGATGCTGTCCGCCACCGGCGGGGTCAACACCCATCGCGGCGCAATCTGGGCCCTCGGCCTGCTGGTAGCATCCAAGGCCCTCGACACCCAGGCCGATACCAACACCCTGGCTGCCCGTGCCGGTCGCATCGCACTGTTCGACGACCCCGCCATGACCAGCCAAGACAGCCATGGCCTGCAGGTACGCCGCCGCTATGGCACTGGCGGCGCCCGCGAGCAGGCGCAACAAGGCTTCCCCGCCGTCATCGGTCACGGCCTGCCGCAACTGCAGCGCAGCCGCGCCGCCGGTGCCAGCGAGCTGAACGCCCGGCTCGACGCGCTGCTGGCGATCATGGCCGTGCTCAGCGACACCTGCGTGCTCTGGCGCAGCGGCCCGACCGGGTTGGCTGCCGTCCAGCAAGGCGCGCGTGCCGTGCTCACCGAAGGCGGCAGCGCCACACTGGCCGGGCGCCGGCAACTGCGTCGGCTGGACCAGCACCTGCTGCACCTGAATGCCTCACCGGGCGGCGCCGCCGATCTGCTGGCCGCCTGCCTGTTCCTCGACAAAGCCGGGAGCCTGTGACATGGAAACCCTGACCTTTAATTTCCCCGCCGCCGAACCGGGGCGCGGCCGCACGCTGGTGGGTTGTGTCAGCTCCGGCGACCTTGAAGTGCTGATCGAACCCGGCAGCGCCGGCAACCTGCAAATACAGGTAGTGACCTCGGTCAACGGCAGCGCTGCACGCTGGGCGCAGCTGTTCCAGCGCCTGTTCGAGGGCCGCACCTGGCCGGCGGTGAACATCGACATCCATGATTTCGGCGCCACCCCAGGCGTGGTGCGTCTGCGCCTGGAGCAAGGCTTCGAGGAGATTGCTCATGACTGACACCGAACGCTTGCTGCGTAGCCGCAGCTTTGTCGAACTGGGCGCCCGTCAGCGCGCCCGCGCCGTGCTCGACCCGGGTAGCTTCCGTGAACTGCTTGGCCCGTTCGACCGGCTGATGTCGCCGTGGCTGCCGCGCCAGGGCATCGTGCCCCAGGCCGATGATGGCGTGGTCATCGCCAAGGGCCTGCTGAATGGGCGCAACGCTGTGGTTGCTGCCATCGAGGGCGGCTTCCAGGGGGGCAGCATGGGCGAGGTGGGCGGTGCCAAGATCGCCGGCGCGCTGGAGCTGGCCATTGAAGACAACCGCAACGGCATCCCCACCTGCGCCGTATTACTGCTGGAAACCGGTGGTGTACGCCTGCAGGAGGCCAACCTGGGCCTGGCGGCGATTGCCGAAATCCAGGCGGCGATTGTCGAACTGCGGGCCTGGCAGCCGGTGGTCGGCCTGGTTGCAGGTTCGGTCGGTTGTTTCGGCGGCATGTCCATCGCCGCCGGCCTGTGCAGCCACTTGCTGGTCACCCGCGAAGCGCGCCTGGGCCTTAATGGCCCGCAGGTGATCGAACAGGAAGCGGGCATTGGTGAATACGATGCCAAGGACCGCCCCTTTATCTGGAGCCTGACCGGTGGCGAGCAGCGGCACGCCAGCGGGCTGGTCGATGCCTATGTGGCTGACGACATCCAGGCTTTGCGCGAACGCTTGCTGCAACTGCTCGACGAACCTTCAAGGGACCGTGCCAGTCAACACGCCTGGTTCCTCGAACGCCTGGCCCGGCTGGGCGATGGTTGCCCGCAACTGGATGCCGCTGCCGTGCGCGACCTTTACCAAGGAGAAGCCAAATGAACCGTGCCTTGAACTGGCTGCCGGGCCTGGCCGGCGGGCAAGCCTTGCCGGGTTATCCCGCGTCGTTGCGGGTAATCGATGGCGAACTGGACAACCGCCTGGCGCGCTTCATCGCCGTGGTCCCGGATGCTGGCAACCCGTTCCCCCGTGCGCGCTCGGGCGAAGTCGGCCTGCTGGAGGGCTGGGGCCTGGCCAAGGCCGTGAGCGAAGCGGTCGAGGCTGACCGCCAGGGGCAGAAGCGGGCGATCGTCGCGGTGATCGACGTACCCAGCCAGGCCTATGGCCGCCGCGAGGAGGCGTTGGGCATTCATCAGGCGCTGGCCGCTGCGGTGCAGGCCTATGCCCAGGCGCGGCTGGCCGGGCACCCGGTGATCGGCCTGCTGGTCGGCAAGGCCATGTCTGGTGCCTTCCTGGCCCACGGCTACCAGGCCCAGCGTCTGATCGCCCTGGACGATGCCGGGGTCATGGTGCACGCCATGGGCAAGGCGGCAGCGGCGCGCATCACCTTGCGCAGCGTCGAGCAGCTGGAGGCCTTGGCCGCCGAGGTGCCGCCGATGGCCTACGACCTGGCCAGCTACGCCTCGCTGGGCCTGCTGTGGCGCCGCCTTAAGGTGGACAATGCCGAGACGCCGAGCAGCTCCGACATCGCCCAGGTACGTGCCTGCCTGGCTGAGGCGGTGCGCGACATCGGCAGCTCGAGCGATCTGTCGTCGCGGCTGGCCGGCGAAAACCGCAGTGCCTCGCGCCACGTGCGCGAACAGCTGCGCCGTCAATGGCAGGGCGCTTGAGATGAACGCGCCAAGGCCGCACGACCTGCTCTGGGGGATGCCTGTGTCGGGCTTGCCTGCCGATGCGCCGCAGTGGGCGCAGGACGTGTTGGTCAGCGGTCAGCCGGTAGTGGTACGCCGTGCCGTCTGTGAGGGCGGTTGGGTAGCTGTCGGGTTGCGTGGTCAGAGCCGGGCGCAGCGCCTGGGTGCGTTGATGTGCCTGGCCGATATCCAGCGTCAGCAAGGCCCCGAAACGCTGCACTGGCTAGCCGAAAGCCCTTGGCCTGCGTTGCAGGCCCTGGCCTCGGTCGCGCCGGTACTGGATGCCAGTGGCCTGGCCTGGGGGCCGACAGGCGGGGTGGGGTACCAGATCGCCACGGGTATGGAGGTGGTGCACGCCGAGAGCGACCTGGACTTGCTGCTGCGTACGCCGCAACCGCTGGCCCGGGCGCGGGCACGTGAGCTGCTGGATATCCTCGATTGCGCACCTTGTCGTATCGATCTGCAGCTGGAGACCCCGGCGGGTGCTGTTGCCCTGCGTGAGTGGGCCGGTTTCGCCCGTCGCGTGCTGCTCAAGTCGGCCCATGGCCCACGCCTGATCAGTGACCCTTGGGCAGCGATGGAGCGTGCCGCATGAGCAGCCTGTTCGCCTTCCCCGGCCAGGGCGCCCAGCAGGTGGGCATGCTGCAGCGCCTGCCGGAGGGGGCCGGGCAGCTGCTGGAAGAGGCCAGTGACACCCTCGGCCAGCAGGCCCAGGCGCTGGACAGCCAGCAGGCCCTGCAGACCACCCGTGCCGTGCAGCTGTGCCTGCTGCTGGCTGGCGTGGCCTGGGCGCGCTGGCTGATGCAGCGCAGCCCCGCGCCGGATTACGTGGCTGGCCTGTCGATCGGTGCCTATCCGGCAGCCGTTACGGCGGGCGCCCTGGCATTTGCCGATGCCGTGCGCCTGGTTGCCCTGCGTGGCGAGCTGATGCAGCGCGCCTATCCGCAAGGCTACGGCATGACCGCGCTCAGTGGCCTGGACCTGGCCAGCGTGGAGCGTTTGCTGAGCGATGTGGGCGGCGAGGTGTATGTCGCCAACCTCAACAGCGAGAACCAGATCGTCATCGCCGGTAGCGATAGCGCGATGGCCGCGGTTGCCACCAGAGCACGGCGCCTGGGCCAAGGTACGGCCCGGCGCCTGGCGGTCAGCGTGCCGTCGCATTGCCCGTTGCTGGATGGTCCGGCGGCCGAACTGGCCAGTGCCTTCGCCACGGTCGAGCTGCAGCGACCGCGTATCACCTACCTGAGCGGCAGCAGCGCACGGCCGGTATTCGACCCGCAGCGTCTGCGTGACGACCTGGCCGGCAACATGGCGCGGATGGTCGACTGGCGTGCCACGTTGCGCAACGCCTACGAGCGTGGCGTGCGCCTGCACCTGGAACTGCCGCCCGGCAACGTGCTCAGCGGGCTGGCCCGGCCGGTGTTCGAGCAGGGCAGGGTGGTAGCTGTTGAAGGCACCCGTTGGGACAGCCTGGATGCGCTGCTGCGCCAGGAGGTGGCCAACGATCGATGACGGCAACACCGCGGCGGATGGCACGGGCTGCGCCCGTGTTCGCGGGTAAACCCGCTCCCACAGGAATCAAACAGGGCTCAAGGTATTTGCAGTACCTGTGGGAGCGGGTTTACCCGCGAAGAAGCCAGCGCGGTGCTTGCAGGTTTACTGATGGCGAAGAACAACAACAAGCAACTTCGACACTACCTGAGGACAACAACAATGATCATCTATGGTGTGGCACTGCTGGCGGTCTGTACGCTTGCCGGCGTCATCGTCGGCGACTTCCTGGGCGTGCTGCTGGGCGTCAAATCCAATGTGGGCGGGGTCGGCATCGCCATGATCCTGCTGATTTGCGCACGCCTTTACATGCACCGCAACGGCGGCATGAGCAAGGAATGCGAGTTCGGCGTGGGCTTCTGGGGCGCCATGTATATCCCGGTGGTGGTGGCCATGGCCGCCCAGCAGAACGTGGTCACTGCCCTGCACGGTGGCCCGGTAGCACTGCTGGCGGCGATAGGTGCGGTACTGGTGTGCGGTGCGACCATTGCCCTGATCAGCCGCAGCCACCGCGGCGAACCCCTGCCGGCGCTGGAAGCCGGCCCCGAAACCAAGGTGCAGGCTGCCCCTGCAGGAGGGCGTTGATCATGTGGCCGATCATTGACAATGCCCTGGAACATAACGGTTTGATCACTGCCTTCGCGGTGGTGGGCGCGATCATGTGGTTGTCGGTGGTGCTGTCGAAGTACCTGACCTTCGGCCGCGTGCACGGCTCGGCCATCGCCATCGTCATCGGCCTGGTGCTGGCCTGGGTCGGTGGCACCATAACCGGTGGCCAGAAAGGCCTGGCCGACATGGCGCTGTTCTCCGGCATCGGCCTGATGGGTGGGGCCATGCTGCGCGACTTCGCCATTGTCGCCACGGCCTTCGAGGTGCAGGCCACCGAGGCGCGCAGGGCCGGGATGATCGGCGCGGTGGCGCTGCTGCTCGGCACGGTGCTGCCGTTCATTGTCGGCGCAGCGGTGGCCTATGCCTTCGGTTACCGTGATGCGGTGAGCATGACCACCATCGGTGCGGGTGCGGTGACCTATATCGTCGGGCCGGTGACCGGGGCGGCGCTGGGGGCCAGCTCGGACGTGATGGCGCTGTCGATTGCCACCGGGCTGATCAAGGCGATCCTGGTGATGGTGTTCACCCCGGTATCGGCGCGCCTGCTGGCGCTGGACAACCCACGTTCGGCGATGGTGTTCGGCGGGTTGGCGGGGACGGTATCGGGGGTGACGGCCGGGCTGGCGGCGACCGACCGGCGCCTGGTGCCGTACGGGGCGCTGACAGCCACCTTCCATACCGGGTTGGGCTGCCTGATGGGGCCGTCGATCCTGTACTTCTGCGTACGTGCCCTGGTCGGTTGACGGTAAACGCAAACCTGGAAGCCAGCGCAGATCCCTGTGGGAGCTGGCTTGCCGGCGATGAGGCTGGTACAGGTAGCGACTTGTTGTTTGTGAGGTGCAGGGTGGGGGATTGGGTTAGGGCCGCCATGGGCTCGCCACCACATTGTCGGTGCCTGTGAGATCGAGCGCCGCCCGCGCGGCGCATCGCGAGCGAAGCTCGCTCCTACATCTGTTTCCGGCCAGTAACGCCTGCACCAGCGCGCGCGACCGCCTTGTTTGTTTCACACGATATCGAGGTGGACGCCAAAGGGTCGCGCACCTCTGCCTCAGGAATAATTGGCCCGAAATAGATGTAGGAGCGAGCTTCGCTCGCGATGCGCCGCGCGGGCGGCGCTCGATCTCACTGGCACTGAAAATCTTGTGACGAACACCTGCAAGCCGCCCCCCGATTCGGGGAAAACCGCTGGGGGATCCTCCCCAATCAGTTTCGTTTGCAACTGCAACCAATTGTAAATAAAAGAAATTCTCGCCTGGCATACACCTTGCTCCAGCTCCACGCAGAGATCCTGTGTCCCGGAGGTGCGGCATGTCTACGCCACTCAAAGGCCCCATCCTGTCATCACTCGTTCTGGCTTTGCTCGGCTGGCAGTCGACCAGCGAAGCGGCCGTGCAGTGCCAGCGCACCTTGGTCGCCAACGTGGTGGCGCTGGACCAGCCCCTGATGTTCAACCGCCTTGGCGCGCAAAACGCCAATGGCATGATGTTCGCCCTGCGCGAGGATGTGGTGGACGACAAGAGGGTCCCCCTCAGCATCGGCGGGGCGGCGGTACCGGGCAAGGTCACCCTGCGCCCGGACAAGCGCCCTCGGCCCATCGTGCTGCGGGTAGCCGCCGGTGACTGCCTGACGGTCAACCTGACCAACCTGCTCGACTACCAGGCCAACCCCAACAAGCACGGCATCGAGGCGCAAGAGCCTGAGGGCGAAGAGGAGGGGCCGGAGCTCGAAAATGAAGCCGCTGAAGGCTTCGTCGCCGACGAACAGGTGGCCGAGCGCATGGTCGGCTTCCAGGTCAACGGCATGCAGGCGGTCAACAGCATCGCCGACATTTCTGCCTACACCGGGCGCAACGGCAACTTCTTCGTCAGCCCCGGCAGCACCCGCAGCTACACCCTGTACGCCGAACGCGAAGGCGCCTTCGCCGCCACCAGCAAGGCCGCCACCTTCGGCGGCGAGGGCACTGCGGGGAACGTTGCCAACGGCCTGTTCGGCCAGGTAGTGGTGGTGCCCAAGCTCGGTCGCACCTACCGCAATACCCTTACCGAAGAAGAAATGCGCCTGGCCACCACCGGCCGCACCGCCACCGGCCAGCCGGTGATCGACTACGAAGCCCGCTACCCGCAAATGCAGCCCTGGATCGCCGAAGGCAAGGCCGGCAAACCGATCATTGCCATGGTCGACGGCAACGAAATCATCAACAGCGAAACCGATGCCATCGTCATGGGCCCCAACCCGGATGGCAGCTTCCCCAAATCCACTTACCCGCTGGAAAGCCTGGGCAAGCGCAACCCGGCGCTGCCCAACCGCCTGGAGGCGTTCCGTGACTTCGCCTCGCAATTCGCCGACGAGGTCGCTGGCACCCAGGCGTTCCCTGGCTACTGGGCCGACCCGGTGATGGGCCATGTGCTGGAACCCACCCGCGACTCGTTCATGATCAACTACGGTTCCGGTGGCATGGGCGCCGAAGTGGTGGCCAACCGCCTGGGCGTGGGACCGATGCACGACTGCCTGTCGTGCGCCTATGAGGAGTTCTTCCTCAGTGCGCACACTGTCGGCGACGTCGGTACCCTGGTGGACGTGCCGGCCAACGTCGGCCTGGAGCACATCCGCCCTGGCGAGGTGCCGCCGGCCAGTGCCGTCGGGGTCAAGGCCAGCATGGCCCTGTATCCGGCCGAACCTGCCAACGTGCACCACAGCTACATTGGTGACTTCACCAAGTTCCGCAACACGCACAACGGCCATGAGCAGCACATCTTCCACCTGCATGGCCACCAGTGGCTGTTCAACCCCAATGACGACAATTCCGACTACATCGATGCCCAGGGCATCGGCGCGGGGGTTGGCTACACCTACGAAATCGCCAACGGCGGTTCGGGCAACCGCAACCGGGTGGCGGGCGATGCCATTTACCATTGCCACTTCTACCCGCACTTCGCCCAGGGCATGTGGGCCATGTGGCGGGTGCACGACGTGTTCGAGGAAGGCACCCGCCTGGAGGTGAGCGGGCAGGGCGAGAATGGCTTCCACAGCACCCCGTTCGCCCTGCGCAGTGGCAAGCCGGCGGTTGGCGCCCGGGCCTTGCCCGATGGCGAGATCGTTGCCGGCACGCCGATCCCGGCCATCGTGCCGCTTCCCGGCAAGGCCATGGCGCCGATGCCAGGCAAGGTGGTGGTGGTACCGAAGCTGTCCGAAGCGCTGGTTGCCGCCAATGATGACGACGAGCCTGATGAAGACGAGGATGAAGAGCCAGCCAACCAGGTGCCGGTACGCAAGGCCATCGGCTCGCTGGCGCTGGTCGATCGCAGCGACGCCAACCGCAACGCCGACGGTACCCTGAAGAACCCTGGCTACCCGTTCTGGATCGGCGGTATGGAAAGCAGCGTGGGCAACCGTCCACCCACCCCACCACTGGACATGCTCGACCCGGCCATGGCGCGCCAGCTCAAGGAAAGCGGCAAGGCACTCTGGGCCAACCTCGACCCGAACCAGGTCGATGGCTGGGACGGTGGCCTGGGGCGCCACGCGCTGGACGGTGTATCCGCCGGCGGCGAAGCCGAAACCACCACCACCAAGCTCGATTTCACCAAGGTGGTACACAAGGCCAAGCCGATCTACCTGCCCGAAGAGGGCACCGATGTCGAGCAGGCGGCCATGCAGTTCCACGCCCTGGCCGAACACCCCAGTTTTGCCCTGATCCCGGGCAGCGAGCCGGTGGCCAAGGCGTTCCGCACCAACGGCGCCTTGCCGACTGCCGGCGCGCCGTTCTACGAACCGTGCATGGATGACCGGGGCAAACGCCTGACCCAGTCCTCCGGGGTAGGCGAGTTCTTCAGCGGCGAGAGCCTGTCGGGCCTGAACTTCCGTGGCTCCTCGGCCTTCACCGCCGACCGCCCACGCATCTACAAGGGCGCCAACATCCAGTTCGATGCGGTGTACAACAAGGTCGGCTACCACTTCCCGCAAGCCCGTATCATCGCCTTGTGGGAAGACGCCTGGCCGGTGATCACCAAGCAGCGCCCGCCAGAGCCGCTGGTGATGCGCATGAACACCTTCGACTGCACCATGTACCAGCACACCAACCTGATCCCGAACATCTATGAGATGGACGACTACCAGGTGCGCACCCCGACCGACGTGATCGGCCAGCACATCCACCTGCCCAAGTGGGACCTGACCGCTGCCGACGGCTCGGCCAACGGCTGGAACTACGAAGACGGCATTCTCTCGCCCGGCAGCGTGGTCGAGCGGATACAGGCTATTCGTGCCTATAACGGCTGCACCCAGGGCGATAGCCGCGACGGCACCGCCGCTTGCCCGCAAGCCCGGCAGCACCCGTACTTCGGCCGCTTCGGCCGGGCCGACTGGCTGGGCGCACGCACGGCTATGCAGCGTTGGTTCGCCGACCCGCTGGTCAACGTGTACAACGTCGACCGCGGCCTGGGCACCATCTTCACCCATGACCATCTTGGCCCATCGACCCACCAGCAGCTTGGGCTGTATGCCACCGTGCTGGCCGAACCGGCCAACTCCACCTGGTATCACGCCGAAACCGGCGAGAAGCTGTACAACCCGGCCACGCGCCAGGACGGAGGCCCGACCTCGTGGCAGGCGGTGATCCAGACCGGCGACCACGATGGCGACGGCAAGAACGACAGCTACCGCGAGTTCTTCCTGGAATACAGCGACTTCCAGCACGCCTATGAAGCCGGTGTGTACGTCGGTGCCGGGCCGGACGGCATTCCCAATGCCCAGTCGTACCCGGCTACCGCCGACAGCTTCCGCTACGCCATCAACCCGCCGGTGCGCGGCAAGGCGTCGAACCTGCTGGAGGCCATCGTCGAGGAACGCGGCGGCATCAACCCAGGCTGCCCAAGCCGGCCCTGCCCGCAGGCAATCTCGGTGGATGACCCGGGCATGTTCGTCGTCAACTACCGCAACGAGCCCCTGGCCCTGCGTGTGTTCGACCCGAACAAGGTCGGCCCGGATGGCAAGCGTGGCATGCAGGCCGACGGCCTGGCCGGCGACCTCAGCCATGCCCTGCAAACCCGTACCGACCGCGCCATCCCGGCGCTGAACCTGGCGCCGTCGGCGATCACCTCGGCGGTCGGCCCCACCGGCGGCACCACGCTGTTCCCGCCGCACATCAACAAGGCCGGCAGCGAACCGGGCGACCCGTTTACCCCGATGCTGCGCACCTACTCCGGCGACAACGTGCGCTTGCGCATGCACGCCGGCGGCCATGAGGAGGAGCACAACGTCACCCTGCATGGCGTGAAGTGGCTGCAGAACGGCACCGGCTATGGCAACAGTTCCAACTCGGGCTGGAAGTCATCGCAGATGATCGGTATTTCCGAGCAACTGGGCTTCATGGCGCCGGTGTCGATGATCTCCAGCTCGGCAGCCACCAATGGTGACTACCTGTATTCGCTGGATGCGGCCCTGGAAGGCTACTGGAACGGCATCTGGGGCATCATGCGCAACTACACCACGCAGCGTGCCGACCTGTTCCCGCTGCCCAACAACCCACAGCCGGTGGCCATGCGCAACACCGTGAACTTCGATGGCATCTGCCCGAAAACCACGGCCAATCCCAATGGCATCGGCAGCCGCCCCACGGTCAAGCGCAGCTACGAGATCGTCGCGGCACTGGCCAACGACATCCTCGAGAATCGCAACGGGGTCAGCATCAACGACCCGGCCGGTGTCGGCCAGCATGTCGGCGGCCCGCTCAAGGCCAACGGCGGCACCCTGGTGTTCAACAGCCGCAAGACCACCATCCCGCTGGTCAGTGGGGTAGACCCCGAAGATGGGGAACCCTTCACCATCGGTGGCCACAGCGCGCCGCTGCACGACCCGACCGCAATCCTGTATGTGCGCAAGGCCGACCTGGACGTCACCACCGGCAAGCTCAAGGCGGGCGTGCCCGTGGAGCCGCTGGTGCTGCGCGCCAACGCCGGCGAGTGCATCAGCATCACCCTGGAAAACCGCCTGCCACTGGTAATGCCGGACCTGCCCAGCACTGCGGTGATGCACAACGTGGTCAAGCGCGACCGCTTCGACAGCGAGGGGGCCACTGCCTTCGCCAACAACCTGATGCGGCCGTCCAGCCACGTGGGCCTGCATGCGCAGCTGCTGGCCTACGACATCACCAAGTCCGACGGTGCCAACGTCGGCCTCAACCCGGTGCAGACCGTGGCCCCGCGTGCCGGTACCAGCGGCGCCTGGCCGACCCGCACCTACCAGTACTATGCGGGCCACCTGGAGCGTGAAGGCAAGCCGGTGTCGCAACTGGGCCGCACGGTGGACAACATCAACACCACGGCCATCGAGTTCGGCGGCCTCAACCTGACCCCGTCGGACTTCATCAAGCAGCCGCAGAAAGGCCTGGTGGGTGCCATGAGCATCTTGCCGCAGACCGCCACCTGGACCGAGGACACCGCTACCCGTGCCCAGGCCACGGTCAAGGTCACAGGCCAACCGGACTACCGCGACTTCGTCACGGTCTGGCAGCGTGCGCTGAACATGCGCTGGGCCGATGGCCGACCGGTGGAGGGCATCAATACCGAAGGCAACGGCGCCACCGGCGACCCGCAGGACAACGGCAACATGGCAGTCAACTACAAGACCGAACCCCTGTGGCTGCGCTTCGGCATGGCCCCCGACTCGCCATTCGGCCGCGCCGCTGGCCTGGGCTTTGGCGATGTGCCCAACGCCCATATGGCCTATGCCAACGCCCTGGTCGGTGGCGATCCGCAAACCCCGGTGCTGTACGCCAAACCTGGCCAGCCCGTGCGTAACCACATCGTGATGCCCAGTGGTGGCAGCCGCGGCATGGTCTACCAGCTGGATGGCCACGTCTGGCCACTGCACAACTACCAGGCCGAGAAGAATGACGTTGACGGCTACCCGCTGAGCCTGCCCGGCATCGGCTCGGTGCGCTTCGGCTACAACCCGATGGCCATGTTCATCGGTGCCCAGGAAAGCGTGCTGCCGGCGGCGCACTTCAGCTTCATGCTGCCGAGTGCCGGGGGCGCCAACGCGGTGACAGGTGACTACCTGTTCCGCGACTACGCCGCCTACGGCAACCTCTCGGGGCTGTGGGGGATCTTGCGGGTGACCAATGAAGCGCCACCGGCAACGGCCCCGGCGCAGTGACGGAAGGGGTGTGCGAGCATGAACAAGAAGACTCGCCCTGCTTACTTGGGGGTAGCACTGGGAGTTGCGCTGATCGGCCTGGGCGTGGCGTATGAAAACCTTTGGTGCGATCCGCGTGAGCTGTTGCAGGAGTCTGCCGACCCGCAGGCCTTGCACCGGCTCAGCCGGGACGGCGTGACCGTGGAGTTCGAGGCCCGGCCGCTGGCGGGGGGCGAGTTGCAGGAAGGCAGTTTCGCCAACATCCGTTTCAAGGTCAGCGACCAGGCCAGTGGCCAGCCGCTGTCGGGTATGGCCCCGGGGGCGTGGATCGACCCGACGCAGTCGGCCCCGGAGGGCGACCGCGACCAGAGCTGCAAGGCCCGTGTCGCGCTGTTCCTCAAAAGCAGCATCGGCGCCCGGCCGTTGCTCGACCTGAACAGCTACTTCCTGTTGATGATGAACAAGGACGCCAGCCTGACGGTAATCGACCCGACCGTATCGGTGGGGGGCGTGACCAGCACCCTGGCCCGCATCGACCTGCCTGGGCGGCCCATGGACTGGGTGGCCACCGGTGACGACAAACAGGTGTTCGTGTCCATCCCCGAGCGCGGCAAGGTCTCGGTGATCGACACCGAAACCTTCACCCGCGTGGCTGACCTGGACGCCGGTGACCAGCCGCTGCGCGTGGCCCTGCAGCCGGACCAGCACCGGTTGTGGGTGGGCAACAACAGCAGTGATCCGGCCAAGGGCGGCGTAACGGTGATCGATGTGCCGGGGCGCAACACCCTGAAAACCTTCAACACCGGCAGCGGGCACCACGAAATCGCCTTCAGCGCCGACTCGCGCTACGCCTATGTCAGTAACCGCGACAGCGGCACCCTGAGCGTCATCGACATCCCGGAAATGCGCCTGGTCAAAACCATCAAGGTTGGCCCGCACCCGCTGTCGGTCAGCTATTCGGCGCTGTCCCAGGCGGTGTACGTGGTCGATGGCGAGGAGGGCAGCGTGCGGGTGTTCGATGCCCGCAACCACCAGCTGCGCCACATGGTCCAGGCGGAGCAGGGCCTGGGGCCGATGCGCTTCAGCAGCGATGGCCGCTACGGCATCGTGCTCAACACCCTGGAGAACCAGGCCCTGGTGATCGACGCCAGTACCGACAAGCTGATCCACCATATCCCGGTAGCGGCCGAACCCTACCAGCTGACCTTCACCAAGGGCTATGCCTACGTGCGCGGCCTGGCTTCGCCGAAGGTGAGCATGATCAACCTGGCCAGCCTGGGCGAAGGGCGCTCACCGATCGTCCAGGGCTTCGAGGCCGGCCCGGCGGCGCCACGCCAGGCCGGTGACCTGCCGCTGGCCCAGGGGCTGTCGGTGTCGCGTGACGACAATTCGGTGTTCGTGGTCAACCCGGTGGACAACACCACCTACTTCTACGCCGAAGGCATGAACGCGCCGATGTCCGGCTACAACAACCGTGGCCACCAGGCCCGCGCCGCCATCGTCGTCGACCGCAGCCTGCGCGAGCTGGCGCCGGGCGTGTACGGCTCGACGGTGAAGATGCCCGCGGCCGGCAAGTTCGACGTGGCGTTTCTGCTCAACCAGCCGCAGATCATCCACTGCTTCAGCACCGACGTGGCCGAAGCGCCGAATGCCGGCAAGCGCAAGGGCGCGCACGCCGAGTTCATCGGCCTGGACCGGCCGTTGGCGCAGCACAGCTCGATTACCGCCCGGGTGCGCATTGTCGGCGACGACGGCCTGCCGCGCCTGGGCCTGAGCGACCTGAGCCTGCGCTACTTCCTGGCGCCTTCGTCGATGCCGCGCAACCTGCAGCTGGAGGAGGTGGGCGAGGGCATCTATCAAGCGGCCCTGACCCTGCCCGAAGCCGGCGCCTGGTACCTGCATGTGCAGTCGCCGTCGCTGGGGCGCAGGTTCGCCGAAGAAAACTACACCAGCCTGCGTGTCCTGCCGGCCACAACGTCCAACGCTTCCGAGACTGACGTGAGGAATCTGCGATGAACGCCAAGCATGCTTGCAAACTGTTGGCCCTGAGCCTGGCCTTTGCCAGCAACCTGGCCCTGGCCCATGGCGGCCACGACCACAACGGCCACGCCGAACAGCCGCCGGCGGCGCGCCAGGAAAAGGCCAGCGTGCGTTTTGCCGATGTATCGTTGCTGAACCAGGACGGCATGCCGGTACGCCTGGAAAAAGACCTGGTGGGCGACCACCTGGTGGTCATGGGCTTTATCTACACCAGTTGCACCACGGTGTGCCCGGTGGTGTCCTCGATCATGGGCAAGGTCCAGCAGCAACTGGGTGGCCGGGTAGGGCAAGAGATTCATCTGGTGTCGATCAGCGTCGACCCGCAGCGTGACGACGCCAAGCGCCTGCAAGACTACGCCAAGGCTTTCCAGAAGGGGCCGGGCTGGAGCTGGCTGACCGGCACGCCGTACGCCATCAGCGAAACCCTCAAGGGCCTGGGCAGCTTCAGCGCCGACCTCAGCCAGCACCCGCCGCTGATCCTGGTGGGTGACGGGCGCACCGGGCACTGGACGCGCTACTACGGGTTTACCGACCCGGCGGTGCTGATCGACGAAATCAACCGCCTGGGCGCCCGCCGGGTGCATGCCAAGAGCACGGCCATTGCCGACCATCACGAGGTGCAACCATGAGCCAGGTAAGCTCCCGCCGCGTCGGGATGCGCGGTTTTGACTGGCTGGTGCTGGGAGGCTGCCTGTGGATCCTCGCTTCGGTGGCGTTCGCCCATGAGGGCCATGCCCCGCAGGCGCCCGAACCGCAGCCGGCACCGCAGGCGATGACCAGTGGCGGCGGCACCCGCGATGCCCGGACCTGGTTCACCGACACTGTGGTGAAGGACCAGAACGGCCGCGAGCTGCGCTTCTACAGCGATGTGCTCAAGGACAAGGTGGTGATGCTCAACGTGATCTTCACCCACTGCACCGACGCCTGCCCGCTGATTACCCGCAAGTTGCGCGAAGTCCGTGAGGCCATGGGGCCACAGCTGGCCAGCCAGGTGACCTTCGTGTCGATCAGCAGCGACCCGCTCAACGACACCCCCGAGGTGCTCAAGGCGTTTGCCGAGAAGCAGGGCGTGGATGGGCCCAACTGGTTGTTCCTGACCGGCGACAAGGCCAATGTCGACCTGGTGCTTGGGCGCATTGGCCAGTTCCTGCCCAGCCCCGAGCAGCATTCCACACAGCTGATTGCCGGCGATGTGGCCGGCAAGCGCTGGAGCAAGATCCGCCCGGATGCACCGCCCGCGGCGATTGCCCAGCGCATGCAGTTGCTGGCCCTGCCTTTGGCAGACCGGTGAGTATCATGCGATCCCTGCGGCATTGGCCTCTGTGGCATCTGCCACTCTGGGAACTCCCTTTGTGGATGCGGTCTTTGTGGGAGCGGCCTTGCGTCGCGAAAGGAGCGCCAAGCGCTCCCCGTTTTCTGGGCTGGTGCAACTATCGCTGGGGCTGCTGCGCAGCCCTTTCGCGACGCAAGGCCGCTCCCACAAAGACCGCTCCCACAGGGCTTGCGATCTGGTTGGCGTTGCTCGGCATGGCACCCTTTTTTTCTGCCTTTGCCCTGGACCTGACCGAACATGAACAAGCCGGCAAACGCCTCTACCGCGAGGGCGTCTCCAGCAGTGACGCACAGCTGCAAGCCCGGGTCGGCGCCAGCGACATGACGGTCCCCGCCAGCGTGCTGCCCTGCGCCAGCTGCCACGGCAACGATGGCCGCGGTCGTGCCGAAGGTGGTGTGCGGCCACCCAGCCTAGACTGGCAGCGCCTGGCGCAAGGCCAAGGCGAACGCGAAAGCAACGGCCGCCGCTACCCGGCATACACCGACAGCAGCCTGGCCCGGGCCATTCAGCAAGGCGTCGACCCGGCCGGCAATCGCCTGGACCCGGCCATGCCGCGCTTCGAGCTGACCCTGGCCGACCAGCGCAACCTTACGGCCTACCTCAAGCGCCTGGCCCAGGACCGCGACCCTGGCGTGGAGGAGGGTGTGCTGCGCCTGGGTACCTTGCTGCCGGCGTCTGGCCCGCTGGCCGAGGCCGGGCAGGTGGTGCGTGCGGTGCTGGAAGACGGCCTAGCGCAGCTCAACCAGCAGGGCGGCATCCACGGGCGACGCCTGGAACTGGTAGTGCTCGACCCGGGCTTCGACCCGGCCAGCGCCGAACGGGCGCTGCAGCAGTTGCTGGAGCAGGAGCAGGTGTTCGCCCTGATCGCGCCATTGGCGCCCATGCTCGACCAGCGCCTGACAACCTTGCTGGCGCCACAGAATGTACCGCTGATCGGCAGCACCCCACATAGTGGCGGCAGCGTACAGATCTTTGACCCCTTGCCCGGCTTGCCCGCGCAACTGCTGAGCCTGGCAGGTCACGCCCGTGCGGCGTTGGGCCTGGCAGCGGGCGACCTGCGTGTGGTGTATGCCGGCAATGAGCAAGCGGCGTTGGCCGAGCAAGTGCGCGAACGCCTGCTTCAGCAGGGCTGGGCACTACCCGCCGTCCAGGTCTTTGCTGGCCAGGTAGTGGACGGGCAGGGCATTGTCTTCCTCGGCCGTGCCCAGGCCTTTGCCGAATTGGCCTCGGCGCTGCATGCAGCTGGCCGCCAGCCGTACCTGTTTGCCGCCTCCAGCCAGGTGACCAGCGCCGTGGCGCACTTGCCCGAGGCGTGGTCGCAACGGGTGTTCCTGGCGTATCCCTACGTGCCCGAGGACTGGACCGAGCAGGGCCTGGCCGCGCTGGCCGGCCTGCAACAGCGCCAAGGCCTCGACCCACGCCAGGCGTCGTTGCAGGTCAACACCCTGTGCGCCCTGCGGCTGTTGAGCGAAGCGTTGAAGCAGACTGGCCGTGACACCAGCCGCGAGCAGCTGATTGCCGCGCTGGAAGGTCTGCATGATGTGCCCACCGGCCTGACCCCGGCCTTGGGCTTCGGCCCCGGTCGCCGCCAGGGCATGGCCGGTGCCCATGTGGTGGCGGTGGCCCTGCCCGGGCCGCGCTTCACCGCGGTCACCCCCTACCGGCCAGTGCCGGACAGCCCTTGAGCGGAGGTTGCCATGCGTGTTCTGTTGTTGTGCCTGTTGCAGGTATTGGCCAAGGCAAGCTGGGCCGATGTGGCGGCGGCGCGGGTCAACGGTGTGGAGATCGAAGTGGCGCGCCTGGAGCGCTATTTCAGCGAGTACCTGGACGCCCAGGGCCGCACGGTGGCCAGCATCCGCAACCCGACGCTGTACAAGCGCCTGCGCGACCAGGCCCTGGATGAACTGATCGACAAGGAGCTGTTGTGGCAGGAGGCCCAGCGCCGCGGCATAGCCATCAGCGACGAGCAGGTGTCGGCGCATGTCGGCGAAGTCGAGGCCGCGTCTGGCAGCCCGGCAATTTTTGAACGGCGGCTGGCGGAAGCGGGTTTCGATAGGGCACAGTACAATGACTACACCCGGCACGAGCTGGCCGCGCAGCAGGTGTATGCCCTGCTCAGCGCGGTCGCCGCGCCCAGCCAGGCCGAAGTCGAGGCATTCTATGATGCCAACCGGGAAACCCTGCAAGGAGCGCAGCAACAAAGTGACAAGCCTTCGATCATACGCGAACAGGGTCTGGTCCTGGCCAGGGCCACACTCATCGGGCAGCGGGAGGCGCAGGCGCGCCAGTCCGTGCGCCAACGTTTGCGTGCGTCCGCTACCGTGGAGATTGCCGACTGAGGCCCGTGATGGCGTTTCCCCAATGCTGGGGAATAAAGAAATGGCAGTGTGCCATCATTTTCCCCGCATATGGGGAACCGGGCGGGTGTGCCTGCCCGCCGCCTTATGGGTGTTGATCGGCGCCCTTGGTAAATCAATGACTTACAGTGGTGCAGCATGACTATTCACGCCTGGCACGAAGCCTGCTCAAGCCTGTACAGGGGCGCACTTCGCAAACCGGGTAACCGGGCAGTTCTTGGGAGTCGACCTTGGTGAACAGAGTATTGGTAGTCGATGACGAACAGACTCTTGCGCAGAACCTGCAAGCGTACCTGCAGGCGCAAGGCCTGGAAGTTCATGTTGCCCACGACGGTGCCAGTGGTATCGAACAGGCTGCAAGCCTGGCACCGCAAGTGATCGTGCTGGATTACCGCTTGCCCGACATGGAGGGTTTTCAGGTTCTGGAGACCGTACGCAAGAACAGGCAGTGCCACTTCGTGCTGATTACCGCCCACCCCACCGTCGAAGTGCGTGAGCGGGCCGCCGAACTGGGTGTGAGCCATGTCCTGTTCAAGCCGTTCCCGTTGGTGGAACTGGCCCGTGCGATCTTCGACCTGATGGGCATCGAGCGCCGGCGCAGGGCCACGGACAACCCGGCTGAAGGGTTTGTCGAACGACGCCAGAACAGGAACGAATCGTTCCCCCTGCAGTTGTACGATGGAAGCTGGGTTTTGGCCGACCGCCGCCGTAATGGCGCCAAGCCCCCAGGGCCCGACGACGATCAACTGCTCACAGGGGAATAGCGGCGCCCGCACCCCTGGCCGAGCCAGCCTGCGACGCGCCCCTGAGCGGAGTCGCAGGCCATGCCAGAAGCATTCGATGCAACCCAGGAAGCTCTACCGCCTGCACCGGCCTCTTCGCGGGTAAACCCGCTGCCACAGGTACACTGCAATCTTGAAGGCAGCGGGAATCCTGTGGGAGCGGGTTCACCCGCGAAAGGGCCAGCTCAGGTAACAGAACATTCAGCCTACCCCCATGACCTTTTGGCCCAGGCCCGCCTGCAAACCAGCGACGAACGCCTGCTCACCCGCCTGGAACAGCTGGCCTGCGACACCCCCGATACCTTCACCCAGCGTCTGGGCCTGACCCTGCATTACCCGGTGCTGGACAGCCAATCGCTGCTGGCCAGCACCCCACGCTTCGACAAGGTCAGCCTGGCGATGTGCCTGAAGCGTGAATTCGTGCTGATCGAGCAGGGCGGCCAACTGCTGGGCGTGTTCGCCGACCCCTTCGACCACGCCCGCCTGGCCTGGGTCGACGATGTGCTGCAAGGCGCACCGCTGTACCTGGCCCACGCCGCAGACCTGGCCACCTTCCTGGCCCGCCACGAAGAAAGCTTCCACGCCGTGGACGCCCTAGACCACGACACCGAAGCCAGCAGCGAAAGCGACCCGCTACAACGTCTGTCGCTGGCCAGCATCAGCGAGGACCAGAGCCGCGTGGTCAAGCTGGTCAACTCCACCCTGTACGACGCCCTCAAGCTGCACGCCAGCGACATCCACCTGGGCATGACCGGCCAGGGCCTGACCATCAAGTACCGCATCGACGGCGTGCTCAACGGCGCTGGCAAGGCCAGCGGCAGCGCCTTCGCCGACCAGGTGATCTCGCGCATCAAGGTAATGGCCGAGCTGGACATCGGCGAAAAGCGCGTGCCCCAGGACGGCCGTTTCAAGGTTGCCGTGGGCGACCGGCAAATCGACTTCCGGGTATCGATCATGCCCAGCATCTTTGGCGAAGACGCGGTGCTGCGGGTACTCGACAAGCAGGACCTGTCCGACCGGGTCAGCGGCGTGCAGCTGCAGGCCCTGGGCTTTGCCGAGGAAACCCTGCGCGCCCTGCGCCGGCTGGCGGCCGAACCCTACGGCATGATCCTGGTCACCGGCCCCACCGGCAGCGGCAAGACCACCACCCTGTACGCCATGATCAGCGAGATCAACCACGGCGTGGACAAGATCATCACCATCGAGGACCCGGTCGAATACCAGCTGCCCGGCGTCCTGCAGATCCCTGTCAACGAGAAGAAGGGCCTGACTTTCGCCCGCGGCCTGCGCTCGATCCTGCGCCACGACCCGGACAAGATCCTGGTCGGCGAAATCCGCGATCCGGACACCGCGCAGATTGCCGTGCAGTCGGCGCTCACCGGCCACCTGGTGTTCACCACCATCCACGCCAACAACGTGTTCGATGTGATCGGCCGCTTCAGCCAGATGCAGGTCGACCCCTACAGCTTCGTTTCCGCGCTCAATGCGGTGTTGGCCCAGCGCCTGATCCGCCTGGCCTGCCCGCACTGCGCGACTCCGTGCGAAGTGGATGACGAAACCCTGTATGGCGCGGGCCTGACCCGTGAGGGCGTGGCTGGCTGGAGGTTCGTCCGCACCCAGGGCTGCGGCCAGTGCCGCGGCAGTGGTTACCGCGGCCGCAGCGCCATCGCCGAACTGCTGCACCTGGACGACGACCTGCGGCAGATGATCGTCGAGCGCCGCCCCCTGTCGCAGATCAAGACCCTCGCCTGCCAGCGCGGCCTGCGCTTGCTGCGGGCCTCGGCCCTGGACCTGGTCCGTGATGGCCGTACCACCCTCGAGGAGATCAACCGTGTCACATTCATCTGATCGTGGCTCTTATAGATACAGCGCCGTACTCGGTGCCGAAGGTGTAGGCCTGGGTAGCTGGCACGCCAACCACCACCAGTGGCTGGGCAGCCGTGACTTCACCTGTGATGCCGCCCAGCCGGCCTGGGAAGCCGCCGTCGACGCCCTGGCCACGTTGCTGGCCGAGCATGCCGTGCGCGGTGCCCAGTTGCGGGTGCTGCTGTCGGCCCGCTACAGCCGGTTCTGCCTGGTGCCCTGGAGTGATGCCATCAGCCACCCGCGCGAACTGGATGCCTACGCCCGGGCCTGCTTCGAAAACCTCTACGGTCAGCCACTGGACGACTGGCGCATCGTGCTCTCGCCCGAGCCGGCCGGTGCCGCTCGCATCGCCACGGCGCTGCCCGAAGCCCTGCTGCAGCGGCTGCAGGCGCTGGGCCGGGAAAGCCACCTGAGCCTGCGCTCGGTGCAGCCGTACCTGATGGCTGCCTACAACCGCTGCTCGGCACAGCTGGAGCAGGGCGACTTCCTGTTCGTCCTGGCCGAACCGCGCCGCAGCGTGCTGCTGCTGGCTGCCGGGGGGGCCTGGCAGCAAGTGCTGGCGCAAGGCTGCGCCGATAGCGACCAGGCCCTGCAAGCACTGATCGAGCGTACTTGCGAGCTGTACGGCGAGCACCTGCCACGGGTCTACCTGCATGCCCCGGGCCGGGGCGACGTGCCGCAACTGGCGGCGGTGCAGCTGTGCCAGCCGGCCACCGACGCCGACCCGCTGTGCGCCATGTGGCGGGCGGTGGCCTGACATGCGCCGCCTCGACCTGGAATTCCAGCCCCGGCGCAGCAGCCCGTTGGCCTGGTCGCTGCTTGCAGTGGGGAGCGCCATGGTCGCAGGCCTGGTGCTGCTGCAACAAAGTTTGCAGGCCGAGCAGGTCGAACGGGAGGCCAGCGTGCACAGCCTGGAGCAGCAACTGGGCCGTCGCCCGGCCACCGTCGCACCGCTGAGCAGCGCCGCCAGCCGCGAACAGGCCGAGCGCCTGGCGCAGATGCAAAGCGTCTCGCAGCAGCTGCAACGGCCCTGGCAGCAACTGTTCGCCATGCTCGAAGCGCAGCCGCAGGACGACGTGGCGCTGCTCAGCCTGGCCCCCGACGCGCGCAAAGGCCAGCTGCGCATCACCGCCGAGGCGCGCAACCTGGAAGCGATGCTGCAGTACCACCAGCGCCTGGAGGCCAGTGCCGAGCTCAGCGATGTGTCGCTGCTCAACCATGAGGTGCTGGCCGCACAGCCCGAGCACCCGGTGCGTTTCACCCTCACCGCCACCTGGGAGACCGGCCATGCGCGCCCGTGAATCGCTGAACAGCCTGATCCTCCAGGAGCGCCTGCGTCGCGTCGGCCCGGTTGGCCTGGCTGCGGTTGCGGTGGGCCTGCTGGCCGTGGGCGTGCTGTGCGTCGGGGTGTTGCCGCAATGGCAGAACCTGCGCGAACTGCGCGCCAGCGAAGCGGACGCCAGGGTGCAGGTCGAGCGGGTCAGGCGTGGCGAGTTGAAGATTGCCATCAAACCCGAGCAGCAGGCCCTCGACAGCCTGCGCCAGCAACTGCCGGGGCAGCCCCAGGCCAGCGCGCTGATCGAGCGCCTGTACCACCTGGCCAGCGCCGAGCACATCAGCCTCGCGCGTGGCGAATACGCCCTGGGCATCGACCCCAAGACGCAACTGGCGCGCTACCAGATCGTGCTGCCGGTACGCGGCAGCTACCCGCAGATTCGTGGCTTCCTCAAGGGGCTGCTCAAGCAGTTGCCGACCCTGGTACTGGAAGACCTGGAGCTGCAACGCAAACGCATTGGCGACAGCGAGCTCAACGCCCGCCTGCGCATGACCCTTTACCTGTCGAGGTCGTGATGAACACACAACGTGCTGTCATCTGGGTTGGCTTCCTCGGCGTGAGCGCGGCGCTGGCCTGGGCCCCGGGGCACTGGTTTGGCCGGGACGACGGCGTCACGGCCTTCGCGGGTAAACCCGCTCCCACAGAACCGGCGGTATCCACGGTCCCTGTGGGAGCGGGTTTACCCGCGAATAGGCCGGAACAGGCCTCAAGAGATCTCTTCCCAACCCAGCAATGGACCAAACCCCAAGCCCTGGCCACCGTCACTGAACAACCCGTGGTCACCGCGCCCGCCGTAGCCGCAGCCCCGACCGCCCCGGACCTGCCATTCCAGTTCATCGGCCGCATCGGCGACCGCGACGACCTGCAGATCTTCCTGCAGAGCGGCGAAAAACTCTACGTCGTGCGCCAGGGCGACGTGATCGAAGACACCTACCGCCTCGATCGGGTATCGGCCAGCGAGCTGCACCTGGTCTACCTGCCTTTGCATCAGTCGCAGACTTTGTCTGTAGGGAGCGCACCATGAAGTCGTCAAAGCTGTGCAACCCGGCTCCGTTCCTGCTTGTGGCGCTGTGCGTGGCCATTGCCGGCTGCGGCTCCAGTGCGGTACGCGAGGACAGCGACCAACTGATGAAGGAGGGCCAGTACGAAGCCGGCATCGCCCGCCTGGAAGAAGCCCTGCGCGAGGACCCGCGTGACACCGAGCTGAACATCGCCCTGGCCCACAGCCGCCAGGCCGCGGTCGAGGCACTGCTGACCCAGGCCGATGCCGACCGCATTCGTCACGACTTCGCTGGCGCCCGCATGGGCTATGGCCGGGTGCTGACCCTGGAGCCGAACAACCGTCGCGCCCAGGAAGGCATCCGCCAGCTGGAGCTGATCCGCACCCTCGACGAGCGCGTGGCGCTGGGCCAGGCGGCGCTGCGCCAGGGCGACCTGTTCGGTGCCGAGCGCTACATGCGCGAAGTGCTGCGCCTGGACCCGCAGAACCAGAAGGGCGTGGCCCTGCGCAGCGACATCGAGAACGTCCAGGCGCGCACCGCGCAACCCTTCCCGCAGCTGCGCAGCAAGCTGGAACGGCCGGTGACCCTGGAGTTTCGCGATGCCAACCTGAAGACCATTTTCGAGGTGCTGTCCCAGGTCGCCGGCATCAACTTCATCTTCGACAAGGACATGCGCCCGGACATGAAGGCCACCATCTTTGTGCGCGACTTGCGCATCGAGGACGCCGTGGCGCTGCTGCTGGAGCAGAACCAGCTGCGGCAGAAGATCGTCAATGAAAACACCCTGATGATCTACCCCGACTCGCCGCAGAAGACCAAGGACTATCAGGAACTGGTCATGCGCACTTTCTACCTGACCAGCATCGACTCCAACACCGCGCTGAACATGGTCAAGACCATGCTCAAGACCCGCGACGTGTTCGTCGACGAACGCCTCAACACCCTGACCATGCGCGACACCCCCGATGCCGTGCGCATGGCCGAGAAGCTGCTGCAATCGCAGGACCAGTCCAACCCCGAGGTGGTGCTGGAAGTGGAGGTGATGGAAGTGGCCACCTCGCGCATCCTCGACCTTGGCCTGCAATGGCCCAACACCTTCGGCGTGCTGAGCTCCGACGGCCAGCCGGTCAGCGTGCTCGACCAGCTCAAGGGCATCGACTCCAGCCGCATCAGCATCGCGCCGGCGCCGCAGGCCAAGATCAACGCTCAGGACAAGGACATCAACACCCTGGCCAGCCCGGTGATCCGCGTCAGCAACCGCGAGCAGGCGCGCATCCACATCGGCCAGCGGGTACCGATCATCAGTGCCACCTCGGTGCCGTCCACCCAGGGCCCGGTGATTACCGAGAGCGTGACCTACCTGGACGTGGGTCTGAAGCTTGAAGTGCAGCCTACCGTACACCTGAACAACGAAGTGGCGATCAAGGTAGCCCTGGAGGTGAGCAACGCCACCCCGCTGGAAGCCACGCGCCAAGGCACCATCCCGGTCCAGGTCGACACCCGCAACGCCCAGACCACCCTGCGCCTGCACGATGGCGAAACCCAGGTGCTGGCCGGCCTGGTGCGCAACGACCACAACGCCAGCGGCAACAAGATCCCGGGCCTTGGCGACATCCCCGGCCTGGGCCGGTTGTTCGGCAGCAACAAGGACGACATGAGCAAGTCGGAGCTGGTGCTGGCGATCACTCCGCGCATCGTGCGCAACCTGCCGTACCAGAGCCCGTCGGACATGGAGTTCGCCACCGGCACCGAGTCGGCCATGCAGGTGCGGCAAATGGCGCCGCTGCCGCCGGCAGATGTACCTGGCAATGCCCCGACCACCGATACCCCGGTGGCAGACAGCCAGATGGCGGTCGCCCCGGCCAAAGGGAGCCCACGGCCATGATCGCGCAGCGCCGCATGCAGGGGTTCAGCCTGATCGAGGTGGTGCTGACCCTGGCACTGCTCGGGCTGCTCGCCAGCATGGCTGCGCCGCTGACCGAAACCGTGGTGCGCCGCGGCAAGGAACAACAGTTGCGCGAGGCGCTGTACCAGATTCGCGACGCTATCGACGCTTACAAGCGAGCGTTCGATGCCGGTTACATCGAGAAGCGCCTGGACGCCAGTGGCTACCCGCCGAACCTGCAGGTGCTGGTCGACGGTGTGCGTGATGTGCGCAGTGCCAAGGGCGCCAAGTTCTACTTCCTGCGGCGCATCCCGCACGACCCGCTGGTGGCGGCCAAGGGTGAGGACGAAGGCGGTTGGGGGCTGCGCGCTTACGACAGCAGCCCGGACAACCCGCGTGAAGGCGAAGACGTGTTTGACGTGTATTCCAAGGCCCGCGGCAAAGGCCTCAACAACATCCCCTACGGGCAATGGTGACAGCCATGAAACGCCGCCAAGGCTTCACCCTGATCGAACTGCTGGTGGTGCTGGCGATCATCGCCACGCTGATGACCATCGCCATGCCGCGCTATTTCAACAGCCTGGAAAGCTCTCGCGAAGCCACCCTGCGCCAGAGCCTGGCGGTGCTGCGCGAGGCGCTGGACCACTACTACGGCGACACCGGCCACTACCCTGACTCGCTGGAACAGTTGGTGGAGCAGCGTTACCTGCGCAACACCCCGGTCGACCCGATCACCGAGCGCAGCGATGCCTGGCAGCTGGTACCACCGCCCGAAGGCGTGGCCGGTGGCGTAGCCGATATCAAGAGCGGTGCCACAGGGAGGGCGCGGGATGGCAGCCTGTACGCGGAATGGTAAGGCCAACGGTGGCTTCACCTATCTGGGCGTGCTGCTGCTGATTGCGGTCAGCAGTGTGGCCCTGGCCGCCACCGGCACGCTCTGGACCAGTGCTGCCCAGCGCGACCGCGAACGCCAGCTGTTGTGGGTGGGCAGCCAGTACGCCCAGGCCCTGCGCAGCTATTACCGCGCCTCGCCGGGGCTGGCCCAGTATCCGCAGGAGCTGGCCGACCTGCTGCAGGACAACCGCTTCCCGCAGGCCAGGCGGCACATTCGTCGGCTGTACCCCGACCCCATCACCAACAGTGACGAATGGGGCCTGCTGCGCTCGATCGACGGCCGCATTACTGGTGTGCACAGCCGCTCGGACGCCACCCCGTTCAAGCGCAGTGGCTTCAGCGCCGAATGGAGCGGTTTTGAAGGGCTGGAGCACTACAGCGACTGGCAGTTCGTCGCCGAGCAGGCTTTTACCGAAAGTGCCGGTGGTGTGCAGACCCATGCCGGCCCGGGAGACACGCCATGAGCCGCCTGGCCGTGCAGTGCCTGGGCCTGCTGCTGGTGGCCGTGCTGGCCACCTCGGCCAGGGGCGGGAACGAGGACGAGATGCAGGGCTTCATCGTCGACAACACCATCTCGCACATCGGCCACGACTTTTACTACTACTTTGCCGACCGCCTGCGCGCCACCAGCCGCCTGGACTTCAACCTGGTGGTGCGCGAACGCCCGGATGCCCGCTGGGGCAGCCTGGTCACCGTGGAATTCGAGCGCGAGGTGGTGTACCGGCGCTTTCTGCCACCGAACACCACCGAGCTCAAGGACGAGGCCGTTGCAGCAGCCGACCTGGTCAAGCAGCAAATCATTCAGCGCAAGTTGCAACGCCTGCTGCAGGACACCACCGATCTGGAGAGGGACGAGCTATGAAGCACCACATACCCCGTTGCATCGCCGCCTGCCTGTTGGCCAGCGCATGTGCCGCCCAGGCCACCGAGCTGGTGTACACCCCGATCAACCCGGCCTTTGGCGGCAACCCGCTCAATGGCACCTGGCTGCTGAACAACGCCCAGGCGCAGAACGACTACGACGACCCCGACCTCAAGGACCGTGCCTCGGCCTTTACCGGCACCACGGCCCTGGAGCGCTTCAGTAATCAACTGGAGTCGCGGATGTTGTCGCAGTTGCTGGACAACATCAGTAACGGCAACACCGGCAGCATGGCGACCGATGCGTTTCTCATCGACGTCATCGACGATTCCGGGGCCTTGAGTATCAAGGTCACCGATCGCGCCACAGGAGAAATTTCGATCATTGAGGTCAGTGGCCTGAACCCTTGAGGGGGAAAGGCTTTTTGTTGGGGAGAGAACACCATGAAACGTCTGCTGAGCACGCTGCTGATCCTCACCGCCCTGGGTTTGCACGGTTGTGGCCTGCGCGAACCGATGCCCGCCGAACAGGACTCGGAAACCCCGACCCTGACCCCACGGGCGTCGACCTACTACGACCTGATCAACATGCCACGGCCCAAGGGCCGGTTGATGGCGGTGGTGTATGGCTTCCGCGACCAGACCGGGCAGTACAAGCCGACCCCGGCCAGTTCGTTCTCCACCAGCGTCACCCAGGGCGCGGCAAGCATGCTGATGGACGCCCTGAACGCCAGTGGCTGGTTCGTGGTGCTGGAGCGTGAAGGCCTGCAGAACCTGCTGACCGAGCGCAAGATCATCCGTGCTTCGCAGAAAAAGCCCGACGTGCCGGAAAACATCATGGGCGAACTGCCACCGCTGCAGGCCGCCAACCTGATGCTGGAGGGCGGCATCATCGCCTACGACACCAACGTGCGCAGTGGCGGCGAGGGCGCTCGTTACCTGGGCATAGATATCTCCCGCGAGTACCGCGTCGACCAGGTGACCGTGAACCTGCGTGCGGTGGACGTGCGCACCGGGCAGGTACTGGCCAATGTGATGACCAGCAAGACCATCTACTCGGTCGGCCGCAATGCCGGGGTGTTCAAGTTCATCGAGTTCAAGAAGTTGTTGGAGGCCGAGGTGGGGTACACCACCAACGAACCGGCGCAGCTGTGCGTGCTGTCGGCGATCGAGGCGGCAGTGGGGCATTTGCTGGCGCAGGGGATCGAGCGGCGGCTGTGGCAGGTGGCGGGGGATCCAGCGGATGGCAAGGCTACGGTGGACAAGTACCTGAGCCAGAATCAGCAGCCGTGAGGTGTAGCTACTGACTTACCATCTCGGCAACGACCCTACAAATTAGCGAGAGGCTGCGACGATAATTTCAATTGGCTGAGATTTGAGGAATGCAACTATCAAAATTGCCAGTTGGCATTTTTTCAAGAGCGGCTACTGTGGATGTATGGCTGGTAATGGTTAGGTTGCAATGGCTGCATCAGTTTTATAGTTAAGGTCGGCATGCTTGTGTGAGAAAATGTGCCTGCTGTTGGAAGGTGGTGAGCGGTGTCGATGTTCGCTTTTGTTTTCGCATGTTTCGATTTGCAGCTCTCAGCTCTAATGGCGGGCGCGAAGTCTGCGTACTGGTATTTTGTTGCTTGATAGAGGGCGGTCAACATGATGAAGCATAATAAGCTGTCGCGGTCTTCCGCTTACTCGGTTTATGGGTATAACCCGAGTCGACTGACTCTTCTGGGATTTAATGGCGAGCGAATAGATCGGTCAACCGGATTTTATATTTTGGGTAATGGGTATCGAGCATTCAGCGCATCATTGATGAGGTTCAATTGTCCAGACAGTATGAGTCCTTTTTCTGCTGGTGGAATTAATGCATATGCTTACTGCCTTGGGGATCCTGTAAACTTCCAAGATCCAGCAGGGCATTCCGTAAGAGGGTTTTTTGCAGGTTTGTTTCGAAGCGCTAGAAAAGCATTTGGTTCAGCATCTAATATTTTGCCCGCTAAGCAACCTACAACAGTGCCTGAAGGCTATTCATTGATTGGTTATCATGGTGGGGCGCTTGAAAACAGAAATTCACTGGAAACTGGGCTAAGTTCCAAGTTCTCTGGTAGCGCCAGCGGTCAGGCGCTGATGGGGGAAGGATTTTATTTTGCTTCCAAATTTCAAGTGGCTGCGGAATATGCTGGTCTTGCTGCTGCTAAAGGTCTCACGCCGCATGTTTACGGAGTGTATGCAAAAGAACGGAGTTTCCAGAGCTTTCGCAAAGGTGTTGACGGCAACTATGCGCGTATCGGAAACGCAATGATGATTGATAGCTCGTTGTTTGGGGGAGTTGTCGTTCGAGAAGAAGTAAGAATGCCTATTGTTCGTAGGGGTTCATTTTATATGCAGGAGAAGAAGGATAAAGCAATGGAGCTTTGGAGGCAAGGTAAAGGGCCTGACCCATGGGGAACTACGTGATCACCTCAGCCCAGGCCCAGCAAAAAGTGGCTCAGCACCATCAAGCTGTATTCCCTGCCGCAGGTGTAGCCACTGTTGCTGACCAGAGCCCCTGCATGGGCTACCAGCATGGATTGCGTCAGCCGGTGATGAGTGAGGGGCGGCAACGGAAGTGTTTCTCCACCTGCGAATGTAGCCATCCGCCGTTGTTTGCCGTGCGTTCGGGGGTGGACTAAGAAGATGCGCTGGTGCATCTGTCCATACTGCTCAAAGGGGCATTTGCGACCAATCTCAAGGCACTGGAGCTGGCCAAGGGGACCTGCTGTGATCTGTTGTTGAGCAATGACCATGGGCTGGATTCGGCCAAGGCGGTGGTGGAAGCGTTGCTGGATGGGGTAGAGAGGCAGCAGTTGGCCAAGCGGCAGCCGTGATTGACCTTGAGGGCCTCTTCGCGGGTAAACCCGCCTCCACAGGTACCGCGTCAATTCGCAGCTAGCGCAGTACCTGTGGGAGCGGGCGTGCCCGCGAAACAGGCGACGCGGTGGATGGCACCGGCTTTGCCGGTGTTCGCGGGCATGCCCGCTCCCACAAAGGATCAGCGTCAACTCGAAGCCCGCGCCGTCCCTGTGGGAGCGGGCGCGCCCGCGAAGCAGACGACGCGGTGGATGGCACCGGCTTTGCCGGTATTCGCGGGCATGCCCGCTCTCACAGGTACCGCGTGATCTCAAGTGCGACGCCGTCCCTGTGGGAGCTGGTTTACCCGGGAAGAGGCCAATGCAGGCGATAGAATCCTCCAAGTCCATGCTGGTTTTAATGGGTAGATTTCGACAGAACTCGGATTTCTGCCAGATAACAGCCCATCAAATAGATCACATTGTCATTGTGCCTGGAACCCATGATCTGCCCTCTGTTCTGCCGACGCTGGGTATAGCAGCGTTACAGGACTAGCATGAATGTAACAGCATGAAAACTGGCATTTATGCCAGTGGTGAGTTCAGATGTATTGTGAGAAGCTCGCGCTAATGACAGCTCGTGTGGTACATGCTAATGCCGCGCAAAAATACAAATGGCCTGAATGAATGTCAGCGACAGTTGTGGCGGGCTCTCAGCTATACACCTTATGGGTATCGCTCGGGATGTTCAAAATTGCTCGCGTTTAATGGTGAGCGAGCAGATCCAATAACTGGGCATTACCTGTTGGGTAATGGCTATCGAGGGTTCAATCCTGTCTTGATGCGCTTCAATTCCCCAGACAGTATGAGCCCGTTCGAAACAGGAGGTCTGAATTCGTATGGCTATTGCATTGGTGACCCAATAAATTTTCGAGATCCAGATGGACATTCAAGGTTGCACGGGGGTTTACCGCGTGCGAATGGGGCGGGGAGGTTAGTTAAGGCTGTTGTTAGTGTAAGCAAGGAAGTTTATTTTGACTCGTCAAGGCCAATCTATGGCTCCATGCGATCCCTGACTACTGCTTTGCCTGTCGAGGTCCCCAGTAATTGGGACCTGATAGGGTATCATGGAAGCACCAAGGCGCATGGTCCCAGTCTGAAGTCTGGATTAAATGTGCGTTTTCAAGGGTCGAGTTATGCACAGCGTTTCGGTGAGGGTTTCTATCTGGCTCCCGATAAGAAGAGGCCGTTGGAATATGCTCAGGACCTTAAGAAGAAAGGGCATGAGTCTGAGGTGTATGGTGTTTATACTGAAAATTTTAGTCGCCTGAAGTTAGGTCGGGATTACTCCTTTAGGGTACGCGAGAGTTTCCCTATGGAACGGAAGTATGGCGAAATTGTGATCAGAGAGTTCGCGTATAATTTGATTGCTGTCCGATCTGGTAAAGAAGGCAGGGCGGTAGTGCCTGCTAAGTCGAATGAGGCACCCTTTTAATGATCTGGTAAATGCAGGGGCTTCGCGAAGAGTTCGTGTCAATGTGTCTTGTGCATGTTTAAATTTTTATTGTGACTGTTCTTTGGTAAAAAAGGAGCATGTCAACGATCCGTAATAGCTCAGTCAGGCTAAATGTAGGCAGGCAGCAGACGTCGGTGCAGACCTTCGCCTATACGCTTCTCCTGTGCTTACTTTAATGCGACCCGCAATACAGTCCCGTGATGTTGGTACCTGCCGAGGGGACTTGGTTTGGCGCGATCCCTGTGGGAGCGGGCTAGCCCGCGAAGCAGCCGACGCGGTGGATGGCACCGGCTGCGTTGGTGATCGCCGGCAAGCCACACAAGGATTGCATCCCCCGCCACCTGCCACAACCGCCGTTCGATCCCCTGCGCCAGCAGATGCCCCCAGAATCAGCGGGCGTGAGGTGTAGCTACTGACTTCCGACTTCGGCAACGACCATACAAATTAGAAAGAAGCTGCGCCGATAATTTCAATTGGCTGAAATTTGAATTCTGCAACTATCAAAATTGCCAGTTGAGCTGTTTTTAAAAGCGGCTACTCTAGGTTAATGGTTGGTGGTGGGCGGGTTGTGATGGCTGTATTGGTGTTTGTGATTAAGCTCGGCATGTTTATGTCGGAAAGTTTGCCTGCCGTCAGTAACTAGTAAGTGGGTGTTTGCTTTTGTTGCGTCTCTTTCGCCTCTTTGAAATTTAAGTCTGGAACATTAATGGTCTGTTATTTGGTGGGGAGGTCAATGGTGATGCCTAAGAAGTTTTCACGATTTTCCGCATACTCGGTTTATGGGTATAGTCCGAATCGATTGGGTCTGCTTAATTTTAATGGTGAGAAAATAGATCAAGTGAGTGGGCTTTATATATTGGGCAATGGATATCGAGCATACAACGCATCATTGATGCGGTTCAATAGCTCAGACAGTATGAGCCCATTTTCCGCAGGTGGCATGAATGCATACGCGTACTGTTGCGGGGATCCTGTGAATTTTCAAGATCCAGCAGGGCGTTCTAGAATAGGGAGATTTTTTGCAGGTTTGTTTGGAGACTCTAGTAAAGTGCCTAAAGGCTATTCGTTGATTGGTTATCATGGCGGTGCGCTTGAAGACAAGAATTCATTAGAAGCCGGGCTAAGCTCCAAGTTTTTTTATAGGTCCAGCGGTCGGGCGGTGTTGGGGGAAGGGTTTTATTTTGCTTCCAAATTTCAAGTGGCTGCGGAATATGCTGGTTATGCTGCTGACAGAGGTCTCACGCCGCATGTTTACGGAGTGTATGCAAAAAAGCAAAGTTTCCTGAACTTTCGCAAAGGTAAAGGTATTTCCGGCAACTATGTTAGGTCCGAATATACGATGAGGGTTGGTAGCTCGTTGTTTGGGAAGGTTGTTGTTCGAGCAGAAGTAAGAATGCCTATTGTTCGTAGAGATTCATTTCGTTTACAGGAGGAATCGGATAAAGCAATGGAGATTCGGCAGCAAGGTACAGTGCCTGCTCCTTGAGGGACTAAGTGATCACCTCATTCGGTGTGTGATCACGATGTTCAATTGTCACAAGCTCACTCAAAATATCAAAAGCGCACAAGCGTCCGCTCTGCGATACCGTTGGCTTTTTTTGTGCCCAGCTGTTTCGTTTTATGGCGGCTATGCGTGGGGCACCTCTGTACGCGCCACCACGGCGTCCTCCAGTTTCTCCACGTGCGAGTGCAGCCATCCGCCGTTGTTTGCCGTGCGTTCGGGGGTGGACTACGAGGTGTTTGGCGGTAGAGATTTGGCGCTTGTGAGATCGAGCGCCGCGCGGGCGGCGCTCGATTTCGGCCCTTACCCAAAACCCAAGCCATACACCCCGGCCATCCCCAATCCATCAACCAGATGACGCCCAGCCATTTCTCCCGCACACTGCGGAAAATTCCCAAGCCCGTTCCCCGCCACCTTGGCGGGGCACAGCCGGAGCAGAAAATGGCGCGACAACTAATAACAAACGCCCACGACCCGCTGCACGAATCCCGCCAGGCCCGTCTGAAACTGGCCAGCGAAGGCGAGCTGCCGCTGGGCATGCTGCGCGACGAGATTGACGCTTCCTGGCGCCGCAGCCTGGGCCATGGCCTGGATTGCCTGCAAGGTGAACAGGTCGGCCTGGGCCTGGAGCAGGGCCATGACCTGCGCATGCTGCTGGAGCGCAACCGCCTGCTGGTCGACGCCGTTACCCCCGAACTGGACTACCTGGTTGCGCGCCAGGGCAAGGCCGGCATCGTCATCCTCGGCGATGCCCAGGCCAACGTGCTGGCCATCGAAGGCCAGACCCACGTGCTCAGCCGCGAGGGCCTGCGCGACCTGCACCCGGGCAGTTGCTGGAGCGAGTCATTGCGTGGCACCAACGCCATCGGCACTGCCGTGGTGGAAGGTCGGCCGACGCTGATCAATTGCGGCGAACACTACCTCGACCGCCTCAGCCCGTTCTCCTGCACCTCCGTGCCCCTGCGCGACCCGCGCGGCGAAGTGATCGGTGTGCTCGATATCACCCGCGAAGGGGTGATGGCGCAGCCACAGGACAGCCTGTCGACGCTGATGCTGGCCGCCGGCAACATCGAAAGCCGTCTTTTTGGCCTGTGCCACCCGGAGCAATTGGTGCTGGCCTTCCACAGCCGCCCGCAGTACCTCAACAGCGCCTGGCATGGCCTGCTGGCGCTGAGCCTGGACGGTGAAGTGCTGGCTGCCAACGACAGCGCCTGCCAGCTGTTGCAGGTGCCGCGCCATGAGCTGTTGGGCCGGCGCAGCAGCGACTTGCTGGGTGAGCGTTCACCGGCCTTCATCGCGCGCCTGTGGCAGGGCGGGGTGAGCAGCGTGCAAACGGCCAAGGGCGAGTTCTACTTCCGCGCCCTGCAGCTGCCGCGCCATGGCCGGGTCAACGGCAGCACGCCGGTGAGCAAGCCGGCGCTGGGCAAGCAGTCGCCGGCACTCGACGCCCTGGCCGGTGGTGACCCGCGCCTGGCGCGCAACCTGCGCATGGCCCGCCAGGGGCTGGGCAATGGCCTGCCGGTGCTGTTGCTGGGCGAGACCGGTACCGGCAAGGAGGTCGTCGCCCGAGCCCTGCACCAGGCCAGCCCGCGAGCCGACAAGCCGTTTGTGGCAGTCAACTGCGCGGCCATTCCCGAAGGGCTGATCGAGTCCGAGCTGTTCGGCTACCGTGAAGGTGCGTTCACCGGTTCGCGCCGGGGCGGCATGGTCGGGCGGCTGATGCAGGCGCATGGTGGCACGCTGTTCCTCGATGAGATCGGCGACATGCCGCTAGCGCTGCAGGCGCGCCTGTTGCGGGTACTGCAGGAGCGCCGTGTAGCGCCGCTGGGCGCCGGCGACGAGCAGGACATCGACGTGGCCTTGATCTGTGCCACGCACCGCGACCTCAAGCGCCTGGTGCAGGAACAGCACTTTCGCGAAGACCTGTACTACCGGGTCAACGGTGTGTCGCTGCGCTTGCCGGCGCTGCGCGAGCGCGATGACCTGGCGGCGATCATCCAGGGGCTGCTGGACAAGTCCGATGCCCGGGGCGTGACCCTGGACCCGGCCCTGACCGCGCTGCTCGAAGGCTTTGACTGGCCGGGCAACATCCGCCAGCTGGAAATGGTCGTGCGCACGGCGCTGGCCATGCGCGAGGACGGTGAGCAGGTGTTGACCCTCGACCACCTCACCGACTGCCTGTTGGACGAACTGGCCAGCGGCACGGCACCCTCCGGTAGCCTCAAGGACAACGAACTGGAGCTGATCCGTGGCGCCTTGGCGCGCCATCAGGGCAACGTGTCCGCGGCGGCCGAGGCGCTGGGTATCAGCCGGGCGACGCTGTACCGCAAGCTCAAGCAGTTGCGCGGCTGACATGGGCGGCCTGTTCGCCCGGCTGGTGGAATCCAGCGACCCTGTACTGATGCGCCAGGCGTTGGCCTGGCTGTATGGCTTCGTACGCCCCCATCGGCGCGCCATCGGCCTGTTGCTCGGTTTGTCGCTGGGCGCCTCGTTGCTGGCGCTGGCGCAACCCTGGCTGGTAAAGACGCTGATCGACGAGGGGCTGCTGGCCAAGGACTACCAGACCCTCTGGCACATGGCGGCAATCATGATCGCTGCGGGCCTGCTGGGTACCGTGCTGGCCGGGATCAACCGCTACCTGCATACGCGCTTGTCGGGGCGCATCCTGTTTGCCCTGCGCGATGACCTGTACCGCCACCTGCAGCAGTTGTCGCCGACGTTCTACGGGCGGCGGCGCATCGGTGACATCCTTTCGCGGCTGGATGGCGATGTGGCGGAAATCCAGCGCTTTGCCGTGGATTCGCTGTTTTCGGCGGTGTCGGCGGTGATCGGCCTGGTGGGCGCGGTGGTGTTGATGCTGATGCTGTCGTGGCAACTGTCACTGCTGCTGGCGCTACTGGTGCCGATCGAAGTGCTGTGGTTGCGCTGGATGCGGCGCAAGGTGGAGCGCGAAGTACGCAGTCTGCGCGAACGCTCGGCGGATGTGTCGTCGTTCCTGGTCGAAACCCTGCCAGCGATGAAGTTCATCCAGGCCGCCGGCCAGCAAGGCCGTGAGGCGGGGCGCCTGGACCAGCTGGGCCAGGGCTACATGCGCCAGTTGCTCAAGGTGCAGGTGACCGAATTCTTCACCCAGGCCATTCCCGGCACGCTGACCTCATGGTGCCGCGCCTGCGCGTTTCTGGTCGGCGGCTGGTGGGTGATCCAGGGTACCTGGCAACTGGGGGCGCTGATCGCTTTTTCCACCTACATGGGCATGGCGGTAGGGCCAGTGCAGAGCCTGCTGGGCCTGTACGTGGCGGTGCAGCGCATGGCGGTAAGCCTGGGGCGGGTGATGGAACTGAAGCAGGAGGCCGTGGCTGTGCGCCCTGCAGTCAACCCGCAGCCCATGCCCGATGGCCCGGGCGAATTGCGTCTGGAAGGGGTGAGCTTTGCCCATGAAGGGCGCCAGGGCGCGGTGCTGAACAACGTGCAGGTGTGCGTGCCGGGTGGCCTCAAGGTAGCCATCAGCGGTGCCTCGGGGGTAGGCAAGTCGACCCTGATCGACCTGTTGCAGCGCTTCTACGACCCGGACGCCGGGCGCATCCTGCTGGATGGCACCGACCTGCGCGAGCTGGACCTGGCCGCGCTGCGTCGGCGCATCGCGGTGGTCAGCCAGGATATCGTGCTGTTCCGTGGCACCCTGGCGCAGAACCTGACCTACGGCGTGCCCGAGGCCAGCCGTGCGGAACTGCAGCGGGTGGTGCGCCTGGCGCGGCTGGACAGCCTGGTCGACAGCCTGCCGCTGGGCCTGGACGGCCTGCTGGGCGAGCGCGGCCAGCAGCTGTCCGGCGGGCAGAAACAACGCATTGCCATCGCCCGCGCAGTGCTGCAGGCGCCGGCGATCCTGGTGCTGGACGAGGCCACCTCGGCGGTGGACGAAGCCACCGAGCGCGAAGTGATTGCGGCCATCGACCAGCTATTCGCCGGCCGCACGCGCATCCTGATCAGCCACCGTGCTTCGACTCTGGCCGATGCCGACCTGCACCTGCAGCTGCACGATGGCCAGTTGCAGGTGCTGCCCAGGGAGGTGATCAAGCATGGGCACTGACTTGCGCGTTGGTGTCATCGACAGTGGCTGCTCGCCGGAGCAGGCCAGCGCCTTGCTGGGCGCGCGTCGCTTCTGGCTGGAGGACGGCCAGCTGCGCGAAGGTGAAATGCTGCCCGACCAGCTTGGGCACGGTAGCGCGGTGCTCGCCGGCTTGCAGCGGGAGGCCGGGCCGGTGCCCGTGCTGCTGGCCCAGGTGTTCAGCACCCAGGCCAGCACCAGCGCCTTGCAGGTGGCGGCCGCGCTGCTGTGGCTGGTGGAGGCGGGGGCTACGCTGGTCAACCTCAGCCTTGGCCTGCAGCAGGACCGGCCTGTGTTGCACCAGGCCTGCGCCGAGGCTTTGGCCGCGGGTGTGCTGTTGTGCGCGTCCAGCCCGGCCCAGGGCGGGCCAGTGTATCCGGCCAACTACCCCGGGGTGATCCGGGTCACCGGCGATGCCCGGTGCGCGCCGGGCCAGTGGTCTTGGCTGGGTAGCCGACAGGCAGACTTTGGCGGTTATGTGGGGACGGGCGACAGGGCGGGCGCGAGCCTGGGGTGCGCGGCCTTGAGCGGCAGGATTGCGGCGTTGTTGCGTGAGGCGCCAGGCATGGACTGCCAGCAGGTGCATGACTGGTTGCGCCACCACGCGGCGTTTGCCGGCCCCGAGCGACGAGGTGCCGGCCATGGCTGAACCGCGCATTGTGGTGCTGGGGGCAGGCCCTGCGGGGGCGGCCACGGCCATTGGCCTGCGGCGGCTGGGTTACGCGGTCACGGTGGTGTCCGAGTGGCGCCGGTTCGCGGCGGTCGAGGGGGTATCGCAACGGGTGCTTGAAGGCTTGCGTCATGCGGGGCTTGGAGGTGCCTTGAGCCAGGCGGCCATACCGGCCACTCGGCAGGTGCACTGGAACGGCCAGCAACTGCAACTGAACCAGGAGTTTCTGCTCGACCGGCAACGTTTTGATCGGGCGCTGCGCGACGACCTTCAGCGGGCGGGTGTGAGCGTGATCGAGGGGCGGGTACGCGAGGTCGCGCACGAGGGCGGTCATCTTGTTCGCCTGGACGATGGGCAGGTACTGCAGGCCGATTTCCTGGTCGAAGCCCGAGGCCGCCAGGCCCCGCTTGCCGCAGATCGCCTGCGCGGGCCGGAGACGGTCAGCTTGCTGAATGTCTGGCAGGCCAACCCTGGTGCGCCAGCGTCGGCGGTGGAGAGCCTGGAGGATGGTTGGGCGTGGATGGCGCGCCTGGAAGATGGCCGCTGCTACTGGCAAGTCACCCTGGACGCCGCCGGGCTGCCGGGCAAGGCCGGGTTGGCGGACTTCTGTGCGGCACGGCGTGCTCGCAGTGCACTGGTGGCCGAGCTGTTCGATGCCCAGGCGTTGGTACCGGCACAGGTGCATGCGCGCAGCAGCACCGCGATTCTGGCCGGTGAGTGCGTCGGGCAGGACTGGATACGCGTGGGCGATGCCGCGATGGCCGTTGACCCGCTGTCGGGCAACGGGATCTTCCAGTCGCTGTCTTCGGCGTTGCAGGCGCCGGTGGTGATCAATACCTTGCTGCGCAGGCCCGAGCGGGCAGGGGTGGCGCGGCAGTTTCACCAGCAGCGGATCGAGCAGCTGTTTTTGCGCTTTGCCCGGATCGGGCGCGATTTCTATGGACAGGAGCAGGGGCGGGTGGGGCAGCCGTTCTGGGCGCGGCGGCAGGGGTGGCCGGACATGCAGGCATTGCACGTGGCGGCGGACTGGCGCGCGGTGAGGGTCGAGCGGCGGCCGGTGTTGCGTGACGGGCTGGTGGATGCGGCCGAGGTGGTGGTGACGGCGGATCAGCCGTTGGGGGTTTGGCATTTGCAGGGGGTGGAGCTGGCGCCGGTGGTGCGGGAGTTGCAGGCTGGTCGGCCTCTTGAGGCAGTGGTGTCTGGCCTGTCGGTGGAGCAGCAGAGAATGGTGCGGCGGTGGTTGTTGGAGCAGGGCCTGGCTTGAGATTGCCGGGGCCG
>NZ_JAMBDI010000020.1:165400-204236 GCF_036858055.1 Pseudomonas sp. SF2
CAAGGCCGCTCCCACAGGTTCACGCAAACCTTGAGGGCAGCGCTGTACCTGTGGGAGCGGCCTTGTGTCGCGATGGGCTGCGCAGCAGCCCCGGGATCTCGAATCAGAAGAAAGTCCCGACGATCAACTGCATGTAGGTCCCGGCATCCCGCCCACCCAGCTGCGTGCCGCCATCGGCCGCACTGCGCTCCGGTTTGTAGAACCCTACCAGCGGGCTGATCAACAGGTGGTCGTTGACCATCCATTCCACATACAGGTCCAGCTCCCGCCCACCCAGGTTGCCCTGGTCGGTGTCCAGCGTATCGAAGTCGAAATACAGTGCGCCCACGGTCAGGTTGTCCCGTGGTTTGCCCTTGAGCGCCACATGGTGCACCTGGCTGTTGCTGTTGAACGGCCCGGCATAGTTGGCCGCCACTTCACCCTGGAACCAGGTGCCATAGCCACGGCTCAGGCCATAGAACAGCGGGTCGAAATCCTCGGAAAAACGGCTGTAGCGGTAGGTGGCGGTGGGTGACCAGGGCAGTTCGGAGAAGGTCCAGTTGCCCTCCAGGTACCAGGCGTTCTCCCGCCCGCCGGTTTTGTCCTGGGTCACGTACTCGGCGGCCAGCTCCAGGTCTTTCACCCCCAGGTTGCCGCGCCCGCGCAAGCTGGCGGTGTCCATGCCGTCGCGGTGTTCCAGGCCCATGATCTGCGCGTAGCGCTGGTCCACGTCGAGGCCGCGGATCCAGCTCAGGCCCACGGTGCCGGCGTCGGTGACGTGTTCCAGGTTGGCCACCGCCAGCGAGGTGTCGGCCTGGTAGTGGTTGTCGGACTTCAGCCACATCAGGTCGCTGCGCCAGCCTTGCTTGCCGCCCAGGCGCAGCACGGCCGTGCGGTCGAAGGCCTTGCGTGCGGCCAGGTAGTAGGCGCCGCCGCGGTCGAAGTTGGCGCCCAGGTCGACCTTGCCCAGGTTCACCGGGTCGCCCTGGATCAGGAAACCGTCGCCCAGGGTCACCACTTGGCGGCCGCCGGAAATGTCCACGCCGTCTTCACCCAGGGCCGGGAACAGGTTGGCCGAGCGCCAGCCCAGGTACAGGTCTTCGACGGCGGTGCGGCGCTCGTCACCCAGGGTCAGGCCGGCGGCGTCGCCATCGCCCCAGGTAGCGGAGCTGAGCAGGTTGAAGGCGCCGTAGAGCGCGCCGCTGTCGGCCAGGGCCTGGCTGCCGCTGAGGCCGTACTTGACGTAGCCTTCCTGCCAGGCGGTGCTGCCGGGCTTGCGGTTGCCGGCCAGGTTGAAGCTTTCGTCGCTGTGGAAGGCGCCGAACAGGGCTTCGAGGTCGGCGTTGAGGGTGGTGCCGTCGTGGTTGTACAGCTCGTAGGCCTGGGTGACGGGGGCGGCGAACAGCAGGGCCAATGTGCAGGCGAGAGTGTGCCTCATGGTGTGCTCCATGTTTTTGTTGTTGTTTTCGGGGTTGCCTGTACCGGCCTCTTCGCGGGTGAACCCGCTCCCACAGGGATCTCATAATGTTCAGGCTTGTGGTGATCCTGTGGGAGCGGGTTTACCCGCGAAAGGGCCGGTACAGGCTGAAGATCAGAGCTTGATCAACACCGACTTCAGCTCGGTGTAGTGCTCGATGGCAGCGGCCCCCATCTCACGACCGACGCCGGACATCTTGTAGCCGCCAAACGGCAAGGCAGGGTCGAGGGCGCTGTGGCAGTTGACCCACACCGACCCCGACTTGATGCGCGGGATCATCCGGTGCACGGCGGCCAGGTCGTTGGACCAGATACTCGCACCCAAGCCATAGGGGTTGTCGTTGGCCATGCCGATCACTTCGTCGATGTCATCGAACGGCATTGCCACCAGCACCGGCCCGAAGATCTCTTCCTGCACCAGGCGGTGGCGCTGGTCGACATCGACGATCACCGTCGGCTTGACGAAGTAGCCCGGCCCGAAGCCCTCGCCACCGCAGGCGATGGTCGCGCCCAGCTCGCGGCCAAGCTCGATGTAGCCGGTGACGCGGTCCTGCTGCTTGGCCGAGATCAGCGGGCCCATCTGCACCGCCGGGTCCAGGCCGCTGCCCAGCTTCATGCCGTTGGCGATGCCGGCGATGTCGGCCACCACATTGTCGAAATGCTTGCGGTGCACATACAGCCGCGAGCCTGCGCAGCACACCTGGCCCTGGTTGAAGAAGATCGCCGTGGCCGCGCCGGCGGCGGCTTCCTGCAGGTTGGCATCGGGCATGACGATAGTCGGCGACTTGCCGCCGAGCTCCAGGGTGACGCGGGTCATGTTGTCCATGGCTGCCTTGCCGATCAGCTTGCCGACCTCGGTGGAGCCGGTGAAGGTCAGTTTGTCCACGCCAGGGTGGCGGCTGAGCGCGGCGCCGGCGTTCAGGCCGGTGCCGGTGACCACGTTGAACACTCCAGCCGGGTAGCCGGCTTCGTCCACCAGCTCAGCCAGCTTGAGCACGCTCAGCGGTGTTTCGTCAGCGGGCTTGAGCACCACCGTGCAGCCGGTAGCCAGGGCCGGGCCGAGCTTCCAGCAGGCCAGCAGCAACGGGAAGTTCCAGGCGACGATGGCACCGACCACACCTACTGCCTCGCGGCGGACGAAGCCGTGGAACTGGTCGTTGGGCATCAACGGCATCGAAGCTTCAACGGTGCTACCTTCGATCTTGGTGGCCCAGCCGGCCATGTAGCGCAGGAAGTCGATGGCCAGTTGCACGTCCATCACCTGGGCCACGGTGGCGCTCTTGCCGTTGTTCAGGCATTCCAGCTCGGCCAGTTGGCGGGCGTCGCGCTCCATCAGGTCGGCCAGGCGCCACAACAGGTTCTGCCGTTCGCGCGGGCGCAGGCGGCTCCACGGCGAATCATCGAAGGCCTGGCGTGCGGCACGCACCGCGCGGTCGACATCTTCGGCCTCGGCGGCGGGCACTTCACCCAGCACCTCGCCAGTGGCCGGGTTGCGGAACGACAGGGTGCGACCGCTGGCGGCGTCCTGCCAGTCGGCGCCGATGCGCATCTTCAGCTTGCGTTCGAGAAAGGCGCGGGTGGCGGGCAGGATGGGCAGTTCGGAAAGCATGGGACGGTGCCTCTTGTCATTGGATGTGACGGGCACAGGCGCAATGGGCGTGCCAAGGTCGGCAGATGGCCGCAAGCCGTTGAACGGGTTGGGTTTTATCCTGGTGCAAGGTCGGGATTGCAGGGTTGCGCTGTTGCACATTGAGACGCTGTGAGACGGTGGTGAAACAGTGGCTGTTCCGGCCTCTTCGCGGGCACGCCCGCTCCCACAGGGAATGCGCAATGCCTAGGGCCGATGCGATACCTGTAGGAGCGGGCAAGCCCGCGAAGGCCTGCGCAGCAGGCCCCTGTCTCAGGATGAAACACCCTGTCGCGAAATGGCACGCTGCAATTGGCCATCTCTGCTGGTAGCAAAGCCCGGAAAACCAGCTAAAAGCTTGAAAGGAAACATTTTTACAGCACCTGGCACAGTTCCTGTATCGCAACTGTCACATGCACACCTGCTGTACCAAAGCGTGCGACAACGATAAGAACAACAACCGTGGAGGTCTGACCTTGAAGACGACTCGACTCCGGCGGCATGCGGGCAAACTGGCGCTGGTCGCCGCCGCGCTGCTGAGCACCCAGGCCATGGCGGCCGAGCAGGGCCCGAGCCTGTTGCAGAACAAGTGCATGGGGTGCCATATCCCCGAAGGCAACGACACCTACAGCCGTATCAGCCACCAGCGCAAGACCCCGGAAGGCTGGCTGATGAGCATCGCCCGCATGCAGGTGATGCACGGCCTGCAGATCAGCGACGATGACCGCCGCACCCTGGTCAAGTACCTGGCCGACAAGCAGGGCCTGGCGCCCAGCGAAACCGATGGCGTGCGTTATGCCATGGAGCGCCGGCTGAACACCGTCGAGCAGTTCGACACCCGGCTCAGTGAAACCTGTGGCCGTTGCCACTCCGGTGCCCGCGTCGCCTTGCAGCGGCGCCCGGCCAAGGAATGGGAGCACCTGGTCAACTTCCATCTCGGCCAGTGGCCATCCCTCGAATACCAGGCCCAGGCGCGTGACCGCGACTGGTTGCCGATCGCCCTGCAGCAAGTGGTGCCCGACCTTGCCAAGCGCTACCCGCTGGAAAGCGCGGCGTGGGCGGAATGGCAGAAGGCCAGGCCCAAGGCCGATGCGCTGCCGGGCCAGTGGGCATTCAGCGGCCACATGCTGGCCAAGGGCGATGTGCGCGGGGTGATGAGTGTCACGCCTGACCAGGGCGACACCTTCAAGGTCGAGGTCAAGGGCGCTTATGCCGACGGCACACCGTTCAATGGCAGTGGCTCGGCGATCCTTTACAACGGCTATGAATGGCGTGGCAACGTCAAGGTCGGCGACGCCAACCTGCGCCAGGTGTTCGCCGCGCTGGATGGCGAAATGAAGGGCCGCATGTTCGAGGCCGACCACGATGAGCGTGGCCTGGACTTCACTGCAGTGAAGGAGGGCAAGGCGCGCCTGCTGGCGGTACAGCCGGCATTCATCAAGGTCGGTGGCGAAAGCGAAATCACCCTGGTCGGCAGCGGCCTGGCCGGCAAACCGGACCTGGGCGCCGGTGTGGAGGTGACCGAAGTACTGGAGCAGACCCCGACCCTGGTACGGGTGAAGGCCCGCGCTGCAGCCGATGCCAAGCCTGGCCAGCGCGAAGTCGCCGTAGGTGCGCTCAAGGGCGTCAACCTGGCGGTCTACGACAAGGTCGAGGAAGTGAAGGTGGTGCCGGCATTCTCCATCGCCCGCATCGGCGAAAACGGCGCCTCGGTGCCCAAGGTGCAGGGCCGTTTCGAGGCCGAAGCCTGGGGCAAGGACGCCAATGGCCAGCCGCTGCGCATCGGCTACCTGCCGGCCAGCTGGAAGGTCGAGCCGTTCAACGAGCGTGCGGTCGAGGACGAAGACGTCAAGTTCGCCGGGAAGATGCAGGCTGATGGCGTGTTCGTGCCCGGCGGCGCTGGCCCCAACCCCGAGCGCAAGATGATGACCAACAACGCTGGCAACCTGAAGGTCATCGCCACCCTGGCCGACGGTGGCCAGACGGGCGAAGGGCACATGATCGTCACCGTTCAGCGCTGGAACAACCCGCCGCTGCCGTAACGGCAGGGGGCTTACGGTTTTCCAACGGATCGATTATCGGGAGGTCGCCATGGGCGCACTACTGAACCTGGTCGAACGCAACCTGCATGAAGTGCAGGTCGATGCCGACCGCATGCTGTTCCATATCCCCAGCAGTTCGCTGTTCACCGCCGACGCGGTGACCGGCGGCATCATCGACACCCTGCGCCAGCAAGGCTGCTCGGCCGAGGAGCTGATGCAGCGCCTTGGCCAGCAGTTTGCCGGCGACGATATCCAGGACACCCTGCGCGAACTGATCGCGCTGGAACTGGTCAGCGACGGCTCGCCGCTGACCCCTGAAATCGCCCTCAAGCAGGTCGAGCGCACTGCGCTGAACACCGTGGTGCTCAACGTCAACACCGGCTGTAACCTCAGCTGCACCTACTGCTACAAGGAAGACCTGGACAAGCCGTCCGCAGGCAAGAAGATGAGCACCGCCACCGCTGAAGCCTCGGTGGAGATGCTGCTCAAGGAGTCGCCCGACGAGGAGCGCTACAGCGTGGTGTTCTTCGGTGGCGAGCCGCTGTCCAACCGGCCGCTGATCGAACACATGGTTGCCTACTGCGAGCGGCGCTTCGCCGAGGCGGGCAAGCAGGTGGAGTTCATCATGACCACCAATGCCACGCTGCTCACCGAAGAGATCATCGACTGGCTCAACGCCCACCGTTTCGGCCTGTCGATCAGCATCGACGGCCCCAAGACCGTGCACGACCGCAACCGCATCACCGTGGGCGGGCAGGGCACCTACGACGTGGTGCGGCGCAAGGTCGACATGCTGCTGTCGCGCTACCACAGCCGCCCGGTGGGGGCGCGGGTCACGCTGACCCGTGGCATCACCGACGTCGAGACCATCTGGAACCACCTGTTCAACGAGCTGGGCTTCGCTGAAGTCGGTTTTGCCCCGGTTACCTCCGGCGACATGGCCAACTTCAACCTTACCGGCGAAGAACTGGTGCAGGTGTTCGCCAACATGAAGGCGCTGGGCCGACGCTACCTGGAGGCTGCGCTGGAGCACCGCAACATCGGCTTCTCCAACCTGCACCAGTTGATCACCGACATCCACGAAGGCCACAAGAAGGCCCTGCCGTGCGGCGCCGGGCTGAAGATGCTGGCAGTGGACCACGAGGGCGAGCTGAACCTGTGCCACCGCTTCACCGGCTCCAGCCTGCCGACCTTCGGCAACGTGCACCAGGGCGTGAAGCAGGCACAGCTCAACGACTTCCTGTCGCAGCGCCTGGACCGCAGCAACACCGGCTGCGACAGCTGCCGCATCCGCAACCTGTGCTCCGGTGGCTGCTACCACGAAAGCTATGCCCGCTACGGCGACCCGCAGCACCCGACCTACCACTATTGCGAACTGATGCGCGACTGGGTCGACTTTGGCATTGAAGTCTACAGCCGCATCATGGCCGCCAACCCGGCCTTCATCGATCGCTACATCACCCCGCGGAAGGCGCACTGACATGAAGCACTTGAAGCCCCTGAACAACAAGGCGCGCATCCTCGAGCAGGCCGCCGCCGAAGACCGCGTCGAAGAAGTCATGGCCATGAGCGCGGTGGCAGGCTGCACCGCCACCACCGACCCGGGCTGGGAAGTGGACGCCTTTGGTGGCGTGAGTTCGCTGTGCCAGCCGATGGAGGCCGACCTGTATGGCTGCTCCGACCCTTGCTGGTGGCCGGCCCAGGTGCCGGACATGATGAGCACCTATCAGGACTGGAACGCCCAGGCGAGCAACTCCGCCGAAGACTGGCGCAACCTCGGCACCGTGTTCCCGAAAGACAAGTGACCGGCCCAACAAGAACGACAAGGGGAAACCGCATGAAAGCTGGACGCTGCGCGTCACTCGCGCTCACCATCGCCGCCACGGCCTGCGCCGGGCTGGTACAGGCCGCCGACACCGGGCCGGCGCTGAAGGCTGGCCACGAATACATGATCGTGACCAACTACCCGAACAACCTGCACGTGGTCGATGTGGCCAGTGACACGGTGTACAAGAGCTGCGTCATGCCCGACAAGTTCGGCCCCGGCACCGCGATGATGGCGCCGGACAACCGCACCGCCTACGTGCTCAACAACCACTACGGCGACATCTACGGCATCGACCTGGACACCTGCAAGAATACCTTCCACGCCAACCTGTCCAGCGTGCCGGGTGAGGTGGGCCGGTCGATGTACTCGTTCGCCATCAGCCCGGACGGCAAGGAGGTGTATGCCACGGTCAACCCGACCCAGCGCCTGAACGACCACTACGTGGTCAAGCCACCACGGCTGGAGGTGTTCAGCACCGCCGATGGCCTTGAGGCCAAGCCGGTACGCACCTTCCCGATGCCGCGCCAGGTGTACCTGATGCGTGCGGCGGACGATGGCAGCCTGTACGTCGCCGGGCCGGACATCTACAAGATGGACGTGAAGACCGGCAAGTACACGGTAGCCTTGCCGCTGCGCAACTGGAACCGTAAAGGCTACAGCGCCCCGGACGTGCTGTATTTCTGGCCGCACCAGAGCCCGCGCCACGAGTTCTCGATGCTGTACACCATTGCCAGGTTCAAGGATGACAAGCAGGACCCGGCCACCGCCGAGCTGCTGTATGGCTACCTGAGCGTCGACCTGAAGACCGGCAAGACTCACACCCAGGAGTTCGCCGACCTGACCGAGCTGTACTTCACCGGGCTGGTTTCGCCGAAAGACCCGAACCAGATCTACGGCGTGCTCAACCGCCTGGCCAAGTACGACCTCAAACAGCGCAAGCTGATCAAGGCGGCGAATCTGGACCACACTTACTACTGCGTGGCCTTCGACAAGAAGGGCGACAAGTTGTACCTGGGTGGCACCTTCAACGACCTGGCGGTGTTCAACCCGGATACGCTGGAGAAGGTGAAGAACATCAAGTTGCCGGGTGGCGACATGTCCACCACCACGCCGCAGGTGTTCATCCGTTAAACCGGTGTTGCTTTCTTCGCGGGTAAACCCGCTCCCACAAGGAGCTCCACAGGGGCTGAATGTGGTGCGGTCCCTGTGGGAGCGGGTTTACCCGCGAAGAGGCCCGCTCAATCAACACAAGAACATCAAGAGACCGCCCATGCCCCAGCCAAGCTACTCCCAGGGCAATCAGGACAAACCCCTGCTTACCCAGTGCATCGGCGACGCCTTCGACACCACCGTCGCCCGCTTCCCCGACCGCGAAGCCCTGGTAGTCCGCCACCAGGCCCTGCGCTACACCTGGCGGCAACTGGCCGCAGCCGTCGACCAGCACGCCCGCGCGCTGATGGCGCTGGGCGTGCAGCCCGGTGACCGCCTCGGCATCTGGGCGCCCAACTGCGCAGAGTGGTGCATTACCCAGTTCGCCAGCGCCAAGGTCGGCGCAATCCTGGTCAACATCAACCCGGCCTACCGCTCCAGCGAACTGGACTACGCCCTTGGCCAGTCCGGCTGCCGCTGGGTGATCTGCGCCGACGCATTCAAGACCTCCGATTACCACGCCATGCTGCTGGGCCTGGTCCCGGGCCTGGCCAGCGGCCAGCCGGGCAACCTGATCTGCGAGCGCTTCCCCGAGCTGCGCGGCGTGGTCAGCCTGGCCGCCGCGCCACCGCCGGGCTTCCTCGCCTGGCACGGCCTGCAAGCCCGAGCTCACGCCGTCAGTCGTGAAGCCCTGGCCGAGCGCCAGGCACAATTGCGCGGCGACGACCCGATCAACATCCAGTACACCTCGGGCACCACCGGTTTCCCCAAAGGCGCCACCCTCAGCCACAGCAACATCCTCAACAACGGCTACATGGTCGGTGAAAGCCTGGGCCTTACCGAGCATGACCGGCTGGTGGTACCGGTGCCGTTGTACCACTGCTTCGGCATGGTCATGGCCAACCTCGGCTGCATGACCCACGGCAGCACCCTGATCTACCCCAATGACGCCTTCGACCCGCTGGCGACCCTGCGTGCGGTGGCGGAAGAAAAGGCCACTGCGTTGTATGGCGTGCCGACCATGTTCATCGCCGAACTGGACCACCCGCAGCGTGGCGAGTTCGACCTGTCGAGCCTGCGCACCGGGATCATGGCCGGTGCCACCTGCCCGATCGAAGTGATGCGCCGGGTTATCGGCGAGATGCACATGGCCGAGGTGCAGATTGCCTACGGCATGACCGAGACCAGCCCGGTGTCGTTGCAGACCGGCGCCAGCGACGACCTGGAGCGCCGCGTGACCAGCGTCGGGCGTACCCAGCCGCGGCTGGAGAACAAGGTGATCGATGCTGACGGCAACACCGTGCCGCGTGGCGAGATCGGCGAGCTGTGCACGCGGGGTTACAGCGTGATGCTGGGCTACTGGAACAACCCCAAGGCCACGGCCGAAAGCATCGATGAAGAAGGCTGGATGCACACCGGCGACCTGGCGGTGATGGATGAGCAGGGCTATGTGCGCATTGTCGGGCGCAGCAAGGACATGATCATTCGTGGCGGCGAGAACATCTACCCGCGCGAACTGGAAGAGTTCTTCTTCACCCACCCGGCGGTGGCCGATGTGCAGGTGATTGGCGTGCCGTGCAGCAAGTATGGCGAAGAGATCGTGGCCTGGGTGCGGCTGCACCCGGGGCATACGGCCAGCGCGGAGGAACTGCGCGAGTGGGCGAAGGCGCGGATTGCGCACTTCAAGGTGCCCCGGTACTTCCGCTTTGTCGATGAGTTCCCGATGACGGTGACCGGCAAGGTGCAGAAGTTCCGCATGCGCGAGATCAGTGTCGAGGAGCTGTCTGCCGGGTGATGTGTTGCCTGTACCGACCACTTCGCGGGTAAACCCGCTCCCACAGGTACTGCACAGGCCCCAAGAGCAGTGGAGAACCTGTGGGAGCGGGCGTGCCCGCGAAGAGGCCAACACAGGCAGTAGATGACCTCAGCCTTGCAACAACTCCGGGCTGTTGAAGTTGCTCAACCTGCGATCATCGTCGGCACATGCCAGCCCCTGCACGGCCTCACGCAGCAAGGCCTTCTGCAAACTCCGCTCACCCGCCGCCCAGGCCTGCTCCAGCACCGGCAACACCCGGCGTGGCAGCACACTGAACATTGGCTGCCAGTACCCACCCTGGCGCACCATGGCCGCACTGTCACTGGCCACCGCCAAGCGCAGCAGGTCCTCGATCAACTCCCGGTCAACCAGCGGCGCATCACAGGCCAGCAGCACCACCCATTCATGCCGCGCCACCTTGAGCCCGGCAATCACCCCCGCCAGCGGCCCGGGGTAGTCAGCCTCGGCATCGCCCACCAACTGGTCGGCATACGCCCGGTAGGCCTCCTGATTACGGTTGCAGGAAATCACCAGATCATCGCTGAGTGGCCGTACCACGCGTTGCACATGCGCTACCAGCGGTTCGCCCTGCCAGTCGAGCAGGCCCTTGTCACGGCCGCCCATGCGCTGGCCGCGGCCACCGGCGAGAATGAGGATGGAGCAGGAGGGCAGGGCATCAGGCATGAAAAAGGGTTCCGGGCAGTCATTGCCGGGAACCCTCCCATTTCACGCGGGGCTTGTCCAGTCAGCTTTCGCGGGTCACGGTCTGCGTGTCGGCATTACCCGCCTGGTATCGCTTGGCAAGGCGCATCACCACCACGAAGAACACCGGCACGAACACCACCGCCAGGGTGGCGCTGAGCATGCCGCCGATCACGCCGGTGCCGATCGCCTGCTGGCTGGCCGAACTGGCGCCGCTGGCGATGGCCAATGGCACTACGCCCAGAATGAACGCCAGCGAGGTCATCACGATCGGCCGCAGGCGCAGGCGCGCGGCCTGCACGGCGGCATCGACGGCATCGACACCCTGGTCGGTCAGGCTCTTGGCGAACTCGATGATCAGGATGGCGTTCTTCGCCGACAGGCCGATCAGGGTGATCAGGCCGACCTTGAAGAACACGTCGTTGGGCATGCCGCGCAGGGTCACCGCCAGCACCGCACCGAGCACGCCGAGCGGCACTACCAGCAGCACTGCCGTGGGGATCGACCAGCTTTCGTACAGCGCTGCCAGGCACAGGAACACCACCAGCAACGACAGCGCCATCAGCATCGGTGCCTGGCTGCCGGACAGCCGTTCCTGCAGCGACAGGCCAGTCCATTCCAGGCCGGCGCCGGCCGGCAGCTGAGCCACCAGGCGCTCGATTTCGGCCATGGCTTCGCCCGAACTGTAGCCGGCTGCCGGCTCGCCGGAAATCGACACCGCCGGGTAGCCGTTGTAGCGGGTCAGCTGTACCGGGCCGCTGACCCACCTGGCCTGGACGAATGCGCCCAGTGGCACCATCTTGCCGCTGTCGTTGCGCACGTGAATCTTCAGCAGGTCTTCGACCTGACTGCGCTGGTCGCCTTCGGCCTGCACCACCACCCGCTGCATACGGCCCTGGTTGGGGAAGTCGTTGACGTAGCTGGAACCTACGGCCACGTCCAGCACCGTGCCGATATCGGCAAACGACACGCCCAGGGCATTGGCCTGGCGGCGGTCGATTTCCAGCTGCACCTGCGGGCTTTCCGCCAGCGAGGCTTCGCGCACGTTGGTCAGCACCTTGCTCTTGGTGGCATTGGCCAGCAGCTCGTCGCGGGCGGCCATCAGCTCGGCATGGCCCATGCCGCCGCGGTCCTGCAGGCGGAACTCGAAGCCGGTCGACTCGCCAAGGCCATCGATCGGCGGCGGCAGCACAGCGTAGGCCACGGCGTCCTTGAGCTGGGTGAAGGCCATGGTTGCGCGGTCGGCGATCGACTGGGCGCTGTCGTCGGCACCGCGTTCGGACCAGTCCTTGAGCGTGGTGAAGGCCAGTGCCGCATTCTGCCCGCTACCGGAGAAGCTGAAACCCAGGATCAAGGTGGTGTTGCCCACGCCCGGTTCCTCGGCGTTGTGCGCCTCGATCTGTGCCGCCACCTGTTCGGTGCGCATGCGGCTGGCACCTGGCGGCAGCTGGATGTCGGTGATGGTGTAGCCCTGGTCTTCGGTGGGCAGGAACGCCGTGGGCAGCTGGCTGAAGCCATAGCCCAGCACCGCCAGCAGCAGCGCGTATACCAGCAGGTAGCGGCCGCTGCGCTTGAGCGCCTGCATCACCCAGCGCTGGTAGCCGTTGCTCATGCCTTCGAAGCGGCGGTTGAACCAGCCGAAGAAGCCCTTGCGTTCATGGTGCTCGCCCTTGGCCACGGGTTTGAGCAGGGTGGCGCATAGCGCCGGTGTCAGGCTGAGCGCCAGGAACGCAGAGAACAGGATCGACACGGCCATCGACAGCGAGAACTGCTGGTAGATCACCCCCACCGAGCCTTGCATGAAGGCCATGGGCAGGAACACCGCCACCAGCACCAGGGTAATACCGACGATCGCGCCGCTGATCTGGCCCATGGCCTTGCGCGTGGCCTGCTTGGGCGGCAGGCCTTCCTCGGCCATGATCCGCTCGACGTTTTCCACCACCACGATGGCATCGTCGACCAGGATGCCGATGGCCAGCACCATGCCGAACAGGGTCAGCACGTTGACCGAGAAGCCCATGGCGAGCATCACGGCGAAGGTCCCCATCAGCGCCACCGGCACCACCAGCGTCGGGATCAGGGTGTAGCGCAGGTTCTGCAGGAACAGGAACATCACCGCGAACACCAGCAGCATGGCTTCGAACAAGGTGTTGATGACCTGCTCGATCGACACTTTGACGAATGGCGAGGTGTCGTAGGGAATGTCGTACTTGACGCCTTCCGGGAAGTAGCGCGCCAGGTCCTGCATCTTCGCCCGCACCAGGGTGGCGGTTTCCATGGCGTTGGCGCCCGGCGACAGCTGCACGCTGAAGGCGGTGGCCGGCTTGCCGTTCAGGCGCGTGCCGTACTGGTATTCCTGGGCACCGATCTCGACCCGGGCGACATCGCCGATGGTCACCGTGGAACCGTCCGGGTTGGCGCGCAGGACAATCGCAGCGAACTCCTCGGGGCTGCTCAGCTGGCCCTTGACCACCACGTTGGCGGTGATTTCCTGGGTGCTACGGCTGGGCAGGTCACCAATGCTGCCGGGGGCCACCTGGGCGTTCTGCGCGGCGATGGCCTCGGCCACGTCGTTGGGCGTAAGGTTGAAGCCGATCAGCTTGCGCGGGTCGATCCAGATGCGCATGGCACGTTCCGAACCGTACAGCTGGGCCTTGCCGACGCCCTTGAGGCGGCGGATCTCGTCCATCACGTTGCGCGCGAGGATATCCGACAGGGCGGTTTCGTCGAGCTTGCCGTCTTCGGAGGTGAGGGTGGCCAGCAGCAGGAAGCCGGTGGAGACCTTTTCCACCTGCAGGCCCTGCTGGGTCACCGGGCGTGGCAGGCGCGACTCGACCACCTTCAGGCGGTTCTGCACGTCAACCTGGGCCAGGTCCGGGTTGGTGCCCGGGGCAAAGGTGGCGGTGATGGTGGCGCTGCCCAGGCTGCTCTGCGACTCGAAGTACAGCAGGTTGTCGGCACCGTTGAGCTCCTGCTCGATCAGGCTGACCACGCTCTCGTCCATGGTCGCCGCCGAAGCGCCCGGGTACACGGCGTAGATCTCCACCTGCGGCGGGGCCACGTTGGGGTACTGGGCCACCGGCAGCTGCGGGATGGCCAGGGCACCGGCCAGCAGGATGAACAGGGCGACCACCCAGGCGAATACCGGGCGGTCGATGAAGAATTGCGGCATGAGTCAGGCCCTCACTGGCCAGTGTGCTGTGCGATGGGCGGTGCCCCTGATGCGTTGTCGACCTGCACCTGGTCACCGGCCTTGACGTGTTGCAGGCCCTCGACCACTACCTGCTCGCCGGGGGCCAGGCCTTCGCTGACGATCCAGCGGTCGCCCTGGGCGCTGCCCAGTACGACCTGGCGGTCGCTGACCCGGGCCTGCGGGTCGACCACCAGCACCTTGGGCACGCCGGCGCTGTCGCGCAGGATGGCGCGCTGCGGCACGCTCAGGCCCTTGGGCTGAACAGCCTGCTCCAGGCGCACGCGCACGTAGCTGCCGGGCAGCAGGTCGAGGTCCGGGTTGGGGAACTCGCTGCGCAGGGTGATCTGGTTGGTGCTGGGGTCGACGCTGATGTCGGAGAACAGCAGCTTGCCCGGCAGCGGGTAGGTGCTGCCGTCGTCCTGGATCAGCGTGGCACGGGCCTGGCCGTCACCGACCTGCTGCAGCTCGCCTGCACGCAAGGCGCGGCGCAGGGCGTTGAGTTCGCGAGTCGACTGGGTGACATCGGCGTGGATCGGGTCCAGTTGCTGGATGGTCGCCAGCGGCGTGGTCTCGTTCTGCCCGACCAGCGCACCTTCGGTGACCTGGGCGCGGCCGATACGGCCGGAAATCGGCGCGGTCACGGTGGCGTAGCCGAGGTTGAGGCGGGCGCGCTCCAGAGCGGCCTTGGCCTCGGCCACTGCGGCATCGGCCTGCAGGTAGCTGGCCTTGGCGTTGTCGTATTCCTGGCGGCTGACGGCCTTGTCGTCGACCAGCTCGCGGTAGCGCTGCTCTTGCAGGCGCGCCTGGTACAGGGTGGCCTCGGCCTTGGCCAGGGTGGCGCGGGCACTGTCATGGTCGGCCTTGAACGGTGCCGGGTCGATCAGGAACAGCACATCGCCCTGCTTGACGTCGCTGCCTTCGCGGTACACCCGCTTGAGCACCACGCCCGCGACCCGCGCGCGCACTTCGGCGGTGCGCGGCGCGAGGATGCGACCGCTCAGCTCACTGCTGATGGCCAGTGGCTGCAGTTGCAGGGTTTCCACCCGCACTTGCGGGGTGGGGGCTTGCTCATCCTGTTCGGCGCTGTCGTCGCAGCCGGCCAGGGACAGGCTCAGAAACGCCAGAAGCGCCAATGGGCGCAGGCGTGGGGGGAGGGTAGTAGACATACGGATCTTCCGATGATGACCGCCTGTATGCTACGGCAGGCGTTCCTTGGGTGGCTGTTAATACCTGTAGGACGAGTGTGAAAAAGTGTGAAGAACAATCCTGTCTACCTGTAGTGTTCTATATCCTGAGTATTCCTGTGCCGGCCTCTTCGCGGGTAAACCCGCTCCCACAGGGACCGCACAGCATCTGGAACCTGTGTGGTCCCTGTGGGAGCGGGTTTACCCGCGAAGAGGCCGGCAAGGCCTACCTCAACCCAGATTCCCAAGCGCCTATGCCGAATATTTTCCTGGTCGAAGACGACAGCGCCCTGTCCGAGCTGATCGCCAGTTACCTGCAACGCAACGACTTCCATGTTCAGGTGATCGCCCGTGGCGATCATGTGCTGGACGAGTATCGTCGGCAAAAGCCTGACCTGGTCATCCTCGACCTGATGCTGCCGGGCATCGATGGCTTGCAGCTGTGCCGCCTGCTGCGCCAGGAGTCGCAGGGCCTGCCGATCCTGATGCTGACCGCCCGCGATGACAGCCACGACCAGGTCCTGGGCCTGGAAATGGGCGCTGACGACTACGTGACCAAGCCCTGCGAGCCGCGTGTGCTGCTGGCCCGCGTGCGCACCCTGCTGCGCCGCAGCAGCGTCAACGAGCCGCGCCTGGACAACGACCTGATCCTGATCGGTGGCCTGCGCATCGACCTGGCCGAGCGCACCGTGAGCTGGCGCGGCGAAGAGGTGGAGCTGTCCAGCGGCGAGTACAACCTGCTGGTGGTACTGGCGCGCAATGCTGGCGAAGTGCTGAACCGCGACCGCATCCTGCAGCAGCTGCGTGGTATCGAGTTCAACGGCACTGACCGCTCGGTGGATGTAGCCATCTCCAAGCTGCGGCGCAAGTTCGACGATAACGCCGGCGAAGCGCGCAAGATCAAGACCGTGTGGGGCAAGGGCTACCTGTTCAGCCGCGTCGAGTGGGAGTGCTGACCGCCCATGCTGAAGATACTGGTGCGGCTGTACCTGGTGATCATCGTCGCCTATGCCGGTGCGCTGTTGTTCATCCCTGACACCATCGTCGGCCTGTTCCAGGACCGCTTCATGGCTTACAACCTGGACCAGGCCAAGGGTGTGCAGTCGTTGATCGTGCGCCAGTTCCGCCAGGCCCCGCGCGAGCAGTGGCCGGCAGTGGAGCAGGAGCTGGCCAGTGATTTCGCGCCGCTGGAACTGCAGCTGCTGCGCATGGACCAGGCCGACTTGAGCGAGGATGAGCAGGCGCGCCTGGAGCACGGCCTGTACGCCGTGCGCATTGCCGAATGGGGTTATTACGAGACGGTGCTGGCGCCGCTGGACAAGGAATGGCTGGTGCGCCTGCACTCACCGCCAGACCCGCTGGACATCAACGTGCTGTCGTGGGGCGTGACCGTACTGATCGGTGCGGCCATGCTCGGCTGCCTGCTGCTGTGGGTATGGCCGCACTGGCGCGACCTGGAGCGCCTCAAGGAAACCGCCCGGCGCCTGGGCCAGGGTCAGATGGCCGAGCGTACGCACATTTCACCGCACTCCAACATCGGTGAGCTGGCCGGGGTGTTCGACACCATGGCCAGTGACCTGGAGCGCCACGTCAACCAGCAGCGCGAGCTGCTCAATGCAGTGTCGCACGAGCTGCGCACGCCGCTGACCCGGCTGGATTTCGGCCTGGTGCTGCTGTTCGACGAGGTGCCGCCGGCCAGCCGCAAACGCCTGCTGGGGCTGGTGGGGCATGTGCGGGAGCTGGATGAGCTGGTGCTGGAGCTGTTGTCCTACAGCCGGCTGTACAACGCCGACCAGGCCCGCGAGCGGGTCGAGGTGTCGTTGCTGGAGCTGGTCGACAGCGTGCTCGGTGGCTTTGCCGAGGAACTCGATGGCCGGGGTATCCAGTGGGAGGTGCGGGCCGAGGGTGATTTGCCGCGTTTTGTGCTGGACCCGCGGCTGACGGCACGGGCGGTGCAGAACCTGGTGCGCAATGCCATGCGTTACTGCGACGAGAGCCTGTTGCTGCGCTTGCGCCTGGAAGAGGATGGTGCCTGCCTGGTGACGGTCGAGGATGACGGGATTGGTATTCCGGTGGAGGAGCGCGAACGGATTTTCCAGCCGTTCTACCGCCTGGACCGTAGCCGCGACCGCAATACCGGCGGGTTTGGCCTGGGGTTGGCGATCAGCCGGCGGGCGATCGAGGGGCAGGGTGGCACCTTGACCGTGGCGCAGTCGGCGCTGGGTGGGGCGCAGTTCCGGATTCGTTTGCCTGCCGGGTGATGGGTTGCCTGTGCCGGCCCTTTCGCGGGTAAACCCGCTCCCACAAGGACCGCACAGATTTCAACCACTGTGGCGCACTTGTGGGAGCGGGTTTACCCGCGAAAGGGCCGGGCCTGCTAACCCTGCTCTGCCAGCTGGCTGGACCACAGCACAAAGCGGTCCTTGCCGCTGTGCTTGGCCTCGTACAGCGCCTGGTCGGCGCGCACCAGCGCCGTTGTCAGGCTGTCGCCCTGGTCCACCCGGGCCAGGCCGATGCTGACAGTCACCGGGTGCTCGCCAACGTCCTCGCGCACCCGTTGGCACAACGCCGCCACCCGTTGCTCGGCGCCTTGCTGGTCCAGCCCGTGGAAAAAGATCGCGAACTCCTCACCGCCCAGTCGGGCAAACTCGTAACCGGCCATGCTCGCTTTGATATGCAGGGCCACGCGCTTGAGCACTTCATCGCCCACGTCATGGCCGAAACGATCATTTACCCGTTTGAAGTTGTCGATGTCGATCATCGCCAGGTACTGCTCGGCCGTTGCCAGGCGCATCTGGCGGCCGGCCTGGGCCATGAACGAGCGGCGGTTGGGGATTTCGGTCAGGGCGTCGACATAGGCCTGTTCCAGCAGCACCTTGGACAGATAGAAGTTGTGCAGCTTGGCCTTGCGCATCTGCAGGTAGCTGTAGATGACCAGGCCGCTGAGGAACACCGCGTAGCTGAACAGCATGGCGCCTTCGAGCGCGTCCGCTTCGATACGGGTGTGGTAGAACGGGTTAAGCACCAACCAGGTGATGGCCATGGCACAGAAGAACGACCAGCGCCGAACCGGGAGCACCGACACCGCATACAGCACGGTGGAGACCCCGAGTACCAGCCACACCGGGCGCAGGGTCACCGGGATGCCATCGATCACCAGGCGCATGCCCACAGTGATGGTGGCGATGAACAGCAGGTTGAGCACGTCGAAGTGATGGCTGCGACGGGTAAAGCGCAACACCACGGTGAGGCTGATGAGCAGGGTGATGAACAGATAGGACAGCCAGGTGAAACCCTGGCCGCCGAGGAAGCTGACGATCAGGTCGAAGACCAGCCAGATCAGGATGCTGACGCTGAATACCAGCAGGCAGAACGGGCGCATGGCTTCGAATTCGTGCTGGCGGAATTCGGCGCGCAGGGCGGCGGGGGCGACCTGTTTGCGAACGTGGGCTTCGATGGTCTTGAACATCGCTGGGCTCCTGAGAGTACTGCTTTACCAGGCCTGGCCCTTTCGCGGGTAAACCCGCTCCCACAGGCCTCCCACAGCACTGGAAATCTGTGCGGTCCCTGTGGGAGCGGGTTTACCCGCGAAGAGGCCGGGCCTGGAGACTCAATTGGTGGGCAGAACACCCCGGGCCCATGGCCGGTAACGCAGGTCGAACACCGCCTCGGCATGGCACCCGCCGGTCAGCTTCGGTTGGGAAGGCTCAGCCCGAAACGCCTGCCCTGGCGCGCTCACCTGGCGGAACGCCTCGCGTACCACGCCCACCCGGCACGGCAAGGCCTGTTCGTAACCCTGACTTACCGGCACGGGCAGGCGCCTGGTCCCGGCGCCATCCTGCCACCACACAGTCAAGCCCAGCCCGGCCAGTTGATCCAGCCAGGCGGCATTGACTCGCGGCGACAGTTTGCCGGCGCTGAAGGCGCTGATGTGCAATGGCTTGTCCAGCTGCCGGTTGAAGGCCTGCAACTGGCTGTGCAGGGCATCACGGCGTTCGGCCTCGCGAAAATGATGGTCGTCCAGCTCCATGGGCAGGTACCAGCCGTCCACCGGCAACTGCCACCCCTGGCGCAGTTGCTGGTACTGGCTGAGCGAGCGCCCCAGCTGCGCTTTCCAGTAGCTGTTCAGGCCTTCGCCATCCAGCTCGTCGAGGCGCTGGTAGTAGGCCGGGTCCATGTACAGCCCCAGCACCAGTTGCAGCCCCTGGGCACGCGCGCTGCGCAGGCTGTTGGCCAGCCAGCCCTGGGCGCCGCCGAAATCGCTGTCGCCATAGGCGCTCCATTGCACGATCAGGGTCTTGCCGCCCTGGGCCACGGTGGCGTGCCACAGTTGCTGCCACTGGGCGGGGGTGACATTGGCATCGCGGTTGAGGGGTTGGTAGAACAGGCGCTGATCGGCGCTGGCCGGCAGGCACAGGGCAAGCAGGCAGAGGGCCAGGAACGCACGCATCAGAAGGTCATCTCCGCACCGACCAGCACGCCGTTGGCGCGCTCGTATAGATTGCCGCCCAGCGATTGCTGGTACTCGGCACGCACTTTCAGCGAACCGCGGTAGGCGTTGTAGCGATCGTCATCGAACCACCATTGCCAGCGCACACCAACCCCGGCCCGGGTGTCCTGGCGCCAGTCGTTGCTCGGGTCCTGGCTGGAAAACTCGACAAAGCCATAGGGCATGATGGTTTGCGGTGAGCTGCCCGGCAGCTTCCAGGCGTGGCCCTGTTGGTAGCGCGACAGCCAGGCGTGGTCGCCGGCACGGGTCCACCAGGCGGCGTCGAGATAGAGGAAGCGCTCGTTCCAGTCGTCTTCATCGACGCGCCAGTCGTTGCGCCAGTCGCCCTGGTCGAGAAACGAGGCGGTGGCACGCAACAGCAGGTCGTTGCTCGATTCGGCGTGGTGACGCAAATCGCCCCAGTTGCCACCGACCTTGGCCGGGCTCAGCAGCTGGCCCAGGCTCAGGCCGCGGTAGTGCTCTTCGTCGATCTGTCGCTGGTGGTACAGCTCGGCATACAGGTTGAGGTTGGCCTGGCCGAGTGGCTTGTAGCGCAGGCCGACGCCGGTACCCATGCTTTGCGCATAGTCGGTGCGGCTTTGCCCACCGAACAGCACCCGGCCATACACCGACAGGGTGCTGCCGTTGCGGCTGGGCTCTTCGCCCAGGGCGTGGTCCCACATGGCCAGTTGCACGTTCTGCGATTGCGCGCGGCGCGAAGTGCCGCTGCGCTGGCCATTGTCGAGGAACTTGTCGTTGGTCGAGGTGCCGGCCGGCGACCAGGTGCTGGCCAGGGTGATGGTGTCGCGTCGCGACAGGCTTTCGTGGGCGCGGCGCTGGCGGTACTTGCGGGCCTCCAGGCTGCCGTATTCGTCGTCGCCGTCGACCAGGTCCTGCTCCACATCGAGGATGCGGCGCAGTTCCCGGCGCGCCGAAGCGCTGTCTTCGGCTTCGTCATAGCGCAGGGCCAGCGTTTCGCCAAGGCGGTAGTCCTCGGGGAAGTCGTGGGTGGCGCGTTCCAGGTAGGGGATCGACTGGCGGCGCTGGGCCTTGTCCGTCGAGCCGGCCAGGCGCATGCCGTAGTCGGCGCGGTAGCGTGGCTGGTCGGGTGCCAGGCGCACGGCTTCGGCCAGCCAGGCGCTGCTCTGGGCACTGTCGCCGGCCAGTAGCGCGGTGCTGGAGGCGGCGTAGTAGTGGTCGGCCCGCGGGTTGTGCGCCAGGGCCTGGCGCTGGAAGCCCAGCGCGGCCTGGTAATCGCCCTGGCGCTGGGCGATGGCGGCACCCAGGGCCCAGTCGTCGGCGCCATTGTGCGCGGCAGCGTCCCAATAGCGCCGGGCCGCTTGCGCGTCGCCAGCGTTCAGCGCGCCACGGGCGGCGGTGAGGCGGGCGTTGTCGGTCCAGGCGCTGTCGGGCAAGCTGCGCCAGATGGGCAGGGCGGCCTCGGAATCCCCGGCTGCCTCGAGGGCGTAAGCCAGTGGCAGGCGGTTGCCGCTGTCGCCCAGGCGCTCGGCGGCCTGGTAGTAGACCACCGCTTCGCCGGGCTGGTCGGGCATGGCGCAGCGGCCCAGGGCGCGGTATTGGCCAGGTTCGCTCGGGGTAGCCGGTACGGCCTGGCGCACGGCATCGCACTGGCCAGCCTCGGCCAGGCGGCCGAGCAGCTGGGCACGAGTACCGGCGTCGACCCGAGGGATCAGGCTGAGCATGCGGCGGCTGTCCAGCGGCCCGTCGTTACGCGCATACAGGTTGCCCAGGCGCTGCAGCAGTGACGGCGCAAGGCGGCCCTGGTGCCGGTCGTAGGCTTGCTCCAGCAGTTGCCGGGCGCGTTCGCCGTGGCCCTGTTGCGTCAGCAGGAAGGTGGCCTGCTCCAGCGCGGCCAGGTCGCCGCTCTGCCGATAGCGTTGCTCCCATTCGGCGGCGGTGCGTGGTTGAGGGGGCTGTGGCGGGTCGCCGTACAGGCGTTGCCTGAGCACGGCGTAGGCCCTTGGGTCGGTGCTGGCGGTGCAGCCCTTGAACTGCTCGCGCGCCAGCTCCGGGTCGCGGCGCGACAGCCAGTCGACGGTTTCCAGGCAGGGGCGTTGCAGTTGGTTGCTCAGGCGCTGTACCAAGGGGGCGTCGTGGCCTTCGCGGGCCAGCTCCCACAGTTGCTGGCGCTGCTCTGGCTGGTTCAGCTGCGCGGCCGGCAGTGCTTGCAGCCAACGCTGGGCCTGCTGGTTCTGGCCGACAGCGATGGCGCGGTTGGCCATGGCCAGGCGGGCCTGGTTGGCTGCTTCAGGGGAAGGGGCGCTGGCCAGCAGCGCGTTCAGCCCTTTTTCATCCACCTGCTGGATATAGGCATTGGCCAGGCGCTGCCAGTCCTGCGCGGGCAACTGGCCTTGGTCGGCCAGCGGCTGCAGCTGTTCGATGGTTTCCTTCCAGTTGCGCAGTTGTTCGGCGAAGTTGGCCCGGGCCAGGCGCAGCACCTGGCCGTCCCTCTGTGGTGGCAACTGGTTGAGCCAGTCCAGCGCCTTGGCGGCGCCACCGAATTTCGCCAGGCTCAGGCTGTAGGCCTGCCACAGGCGCACCCGATTGGTGCCATCGCTGGTGGCCAGCCATTGTTCCACCTGGCTGGCCGGCGGCGGGTCCTGTTCGATCCAGGTCAGGCGCAGTTCAAGCAGGGCGTTGGCGTATTCGGGGCTGCCGTCCAGCTGTTCGGCCAGGGCTTCGGCCTCCTTGTAGCGGCGCTGGTGAGCCAGGGCCTCCACCAGCAGCGTGCGGGCTTCGTCGTTGTTCGGTACCCGGCCCAGCACGTGGCGGGTCAGGCGTTCGACCTCGGCCCAGTTGTCCTTCTTCGCTTCGCGGTAGCTGCGCTCCATGAACGGGTAGCTGGTGAACCGCTGGAAGTCGGTCATCGGCGCCGAAGCCGAGGCGGGCAGGGCGGCGGAGCATAGCAACAGGCCAGTGAAGGTGAGGGAAAAGCGCGGCTTCATGCCACCTCCCGGGTCAGGTCAAAGGCGGCCTGCTGTTCGCTGGCCTGTTCGGTCAGGGCCTGCTGCAGCACCTGCTCGGTGATGATGCCGCGAGCGATCAGGTGCTCGCCGAGGCTCTGGTGTTCCGGGTCGAAGTCGATCAGCGCCTGGTTGAACAGGGTGACCGGGACCATGCCGCGCACCTGCAGCAGCGCGCCGAGCATTACCTGGTGGTGGCTGACCCGCTCCAGCAGCGCTTCGTCATCCTGGTGGCGTGCGAGGATGGCCAGCATCTCGCGGGTTTCCGGCTTCTGCCAAGGGCTTGGGTAGTGGTAGCGCAGGCCCAGGGTCACCCGGCCCTGGGGCGCCAGGCGGGCGCTGACCGGGCGCTTCAGGTGGCGGCTGATTACCCCCAGCGACACCTGGCTCACCGGGCTTTCGCTGGCCAGCAGCAGCGTGTCGCCGTCTTCGGCCACTGGCAGCACGCCATAGTGCGTCGCCAGCTTGCGCGGCAGTTTGGCGATCAGTTGCGGGTCGAGCTTGAACGGGTTGAGCGGTGCCCAGGGCAGGTCCAGTTGCTCGGCCAGGGTGGCCACCAACTGTTCGCTGTTCAGCCAGCCGCGCAGCAGCAGCTCGCGGCCCAGGCGCCGGCGTACCGGGCTGGTGATCGCCTGTTGCAGCTGTTCGTCGCTGATCAGACCCTTGGCCACCAGGCGCTGGCCCAGCGGCGTGCGAGCGGGGGCGGCGATGGCGGGGAATTCGTGGGTGGTCTTGTCCCAGGCCACACGCCGCGAGTCGCCCATTTCCATCACCTGGCGCAGGGCACGCAGGTTGGCGAAGAAGTTGACGAAGTTGCTCCACATCATCCGCGGCGCCGACAGCAAGCCTTCGCCGATGCCATAGAAGCGGGTGACGAACCAGGCGCGCTGGAACAGGCGGTTGAACAGCATCAGCCCGTTCAGCCACAGCAAAGTGGTCAGCAGCCAGCTGTCGCTGAGGATCGACATGAAGCGCCACGACTCTGGCGCAATCACCGTGACCAGCCACATGGCCAGCAACACCAGCAGCAACAGGTTGACCAGGAAACTCAGCAGGTAGGCGAACAGGCCGCGGCGGTCACGCCAGAGGAAGTAGTTGAGCGCGCCCTTGCGGCTCCAGCCCAGGTTGCTGGTGCCCTGGAAGACGATGCCGACAATCCACCGCGACTTCTGCCGTATGGCATGCTGCCAGTCGCGCGGGAAGTGCTCGCGCACGCAGATCACCTGGGCGAATTCACGGCTCATGCCCGGGCGCCATTCCTGCTTCAGGGTCAGCGCCGGGTCGGTGATGGAATAGCGGGCAAAAATGCACTTCATGCCCTTTTGCTTCAGGCGAAAACCGATGTCGTAGTCTTCGGTGAGGCTCTGCACGTCGAAGGCGATGCCGTCGCCGTCCTCGAGCAGCGCACTGATGGCGCGGCGGCTGAAGCAGGTGCCGACCCCGGCGCTGGGCACCTGGCCGGTCAGTGCCTCGCGCACGATCACGTCCTTGCCGTGGTTTTCGGCGAACTCGTCGACATAGTGGCCGGCGGTGAAACCTTTCCATTCCGGTGCATAGGGGTACACGGGGATCTGGATCATGTCCTTGTTCGGCAACAGGTAGTTGAACAGGCGCAGTTCCATGGGCGAGATCACATCTTCGGCGTCGTGCAGGATGAAGCCGGCGAACTCGATGCCGGCGTCCTGCTGGAAGCGCAGCAGCGCGTCGATGATGTTGTTCAGGCAGTCGGCCTTGCTGGTAGGGCCGGGGCGGGCGCAGACCACCTTGTGCACGTTGGGGTAGTGCAGGCACACCGCGTCGACATCGGCCTGGGTTTGCGGGTCGTTGGGGTAGGTACCGACGAAGATCTGGTAGTTCTCGTAGTCGATGGTCGAGGCAGCCAGGCGCGCCATCTCACCGACCACGCCCACTTCGTTCCAGGCTGGGACCATGATGGCCAGAGGCTTCTCCGGTACCTCGTACAGGCGTTTTTCGTCGGCTTTCTCGTACTTGTCGTAGATGCGAAAACGCCGGATAAGCTTGCGGCCCCAGTAGCACAGGTCGATGAACAGGTCATCCAGGCCCAGCAGGAACATCAGCGAGGCCAGGACGATCGCGAGGATCTTCAGGCCGAACAGCACGTAGGTGAGAAAATCGATGAATGCCAGGCTCATGTGGCGGACACCGGCAGGAAGGGGTGGGCCATCGTCTTTATCCTCGTTCGATTCCCTGGACGAAGTTGTACGACTTGTCGCCGTTTGTACTGGATAGATACAAGCAGCCGAACGCAGGCTTGTCCAAATTTCTGGCTTTTTCTTGTGGGCCACTTCTTGTAGCTTTACAGGTCGTTGAACCAGGGAGCTGAACATGCAAGGCAAGGCACGCAAGATTGTCCAGGCCATTCTTTACGAAGCCATCGCCGTCGCCTGCGTGGCGCCCGCGCTGGAGCTGGCGTTCGGTGCCGGCATGGCGCAGTCGACCGTGCTGTCGGTGCTGATGTCGGGCATCGCGATGAGCTGGAACATGGGCTACAACTGGGTGTTCGAGCGCTGGGAAGCGCGCCAGCTCCAGCGCGAGCGCACGTTCCTGCGGCGCCTGCTGCATGCGCTGGGCTTCGAGGGCGGGCTGGTGCTGATCCTGCTGCCGCTGGTGGCGTACTGGCTGGATGTCAGCTTGTGGGCGGCGTTGCTGACCAACCTGGCGTTGTTCGTGTTCTTCTTCGTTTACGCGTTTGTCTTCCAGTGGGGCTTCGACAAGGTGTTCGATGTGCCGCTTTCGGCGCAGCAGGCGAAGTGTTGACTTTGTGCCGCACTACCGGCTAAGTTCCTACCCCATGAATACTTTCCCGCACGTCAACGCCATTATTATTACCGCCATTATCAGCTTGGCGGGCTAGCGCGTACGTGCACCGAACCCGCCCTGGAGGCGGGTTTTTCTTTCTGACTCCTGGGCAACGTGAACACAGCCAAGGAGTCATCGATGACCAGCTTCGTCAGCCCTCGCTCTACCGTCACCCCTCAGCAACTGCTGTCGGAGCAGGTGCGGCGCATTCTTGCCGCCCCGGTGTACGACCTGGCCATCGAAACGCCCCTTCAGGCTGCGCCCGCGTTGTCTGCAAGCCTGGGCAACCAGGTGTTGCTCAAGCGGGAGGACCTGCAGCCTACCTTCTCGTTCAAGATCCGCGGTGCCTACACCCGCTTGTCACGCCTGAGTACCGTGCAGCGCGAGCGCGGGGTGATCACCGCCTCTGCGGGCAACCATGCCCAGGGCGTGGCCCTGGCGGCATCCCACCTGGGCATGAAGGCCACCATCGTCATGCCGACCACCACGCCGTCGCTGAAGGTGGAAGGGGTACGTTCGCGCGGTGGCCATGTAGTGCTGCACGGTGAGAGCTTCCCCCATGCCTTGGCCCACGCGCTGAAACTGGCCGACAGCGAAGGCGCCACCTTCGTGCCACCGTTCGACGACCCGGATGTGATCGCCGGGCAGGGCACCGTGGCCATGGAGATCCTGCGCCAGCGCCCGGGGGCGCTGGATGCCATCTTCGTACCGGTGGGTGGCGGTGGGCTGATTGCTGGCATTGCCGCCTATGTGAAGTACCTGCGCCCTGAGGTGAAGGTGATCGGCGTCGAGCCGGAGGACTCCAACTGCCTGCAGGCTGCCATGGCCGCCGGTGAGCGGGTGATCCTGCCGCAGGTTGGCACCTTCGCCGATGGTGTGGCGGTGGCGCAGATCGGCGCCCATTGCTTCGAGTTGTGCCGGCACTTCGTTGACGAGGTGGTCACCGTGAGCAGCGACGAGCTGTGCGCGGCGATCAAGGACATCTATGACGACACCCGCTCGATCACCGAGCCGTCCGGCGCCCTGGCCGTGGCCGGGATCAAGAAGTACGTGGCGCGCGACGGCGTGCAGGGGCAGACCCTGGTGGCCATCGACTCCGGGGCCAATGTCAACTTCGACCGCCTGCGCCATGTGGCTGAGCGTGCCGAACTGGGCGAGCAGCGCGAGGCGATCATCGCTGTCACCATCCCGGAACAGCCGGGCAGCTTCCGCGCCTTCTGCCAGGCCCTGGGCAAGCGACAGATCACCGAGTTCAACTACCGCTATTACCCTGGCAAGGAGGCGCGCCTGTTCGTGGGTGTGCAGACACACCCGCTGCACGACCCACGCGAGCAGTTGCTGGCCAGCCTGCGCGAGCAGGGCTACAGCGTACTGGACCTGACCGACAACGAACTGGCCAAACTGCATGTACGGCATACTGTGGGCGGCCATGCCGCGCCCGGGGCTGACGAGCGGGTGCTGCGCTTCGAATTCCCCGAGCGGCCCGGGGCGTTGCTGGGCTTTCTGGAGCGGCTTGGCAAGCGTTGGAACATCAGCCTGTTCCATTACCGCAACCATGGTGCGGCAGAGGCCCGGGTTTTCGCCGCGCTGGAAGTGCCGCGGGATGAGTTGACGGGGTTGCCGTTGGCGCTGGATGAGATGGGGTACCGCTACTGGGATGAGACCGACAACCCGGCGTACAAGCTGTTCCTGGGGTGATTTCGGTACACCACGGGATTTATAGCGCCTGTCAGATCGAGCGCCGCGCGGGCGGCGCTCGATCTGACAGGCGCTATAAAGATCAAGGCGAGCCCACGGCCCTCAGCGCTCGCGCATGAAGAAGCCTGCTACGAACTTGCGGAAGGTTTCCAGGCTCTTGAAGTCGGCGTAGCGCTTGAAATTCTCGGTATCCGGTTCGGGCCCGATGGGTTGCTCCAGCAACGACACCGACAATACCCGGTCCTGGTCCGAGGTCATCACCAGTTCATCCATCACCTGGCCACCGATCACCGGGCGGCGCATTTGCACTTTCACACCCTTGCTGGCCATCCAGTCGACCAGCGATACCAGGGCCTTGAGCGGCTCGCGCTCTTCGTCGCGATATACCGGGAACAGGTGGGCGCGGGACAGCACCGGCACGCTGGCCACATGAATCAGCTCGTAGAAATGGCTGCCGGCACTGGTCGGCGAGTACAGCGCCAAGGCCAGTAACGGCCCGGCGGTGCGGTTGCCGCCCCAGTACAGGTGGTGGCCCTGGAAGTCGAAGCCGTCTTCACTGCGGTTGTTGAACAGCTTGCGCCCTTTTATCTGGTCCACGCAGTCCAGCAGCAGGCCGTGGCGGCGATGGTTGCCGAACACCGTGGCTTCGCGCAGGCGGGACTTGAGCATCATCATGTGCTTCATGTCCAGGCGGGTTTCCAGATAGTTGCTGGCGGGGACCCGTTCCAGCAGCGGATAGCGGCTGGCCACGCTGCGCAACTCGGCAAATTGCCCGGTCAGGTCCTTTTTCAGGTGCGTGGCATACAGGTTGAGGCCGCTGGTTTCGATCCAGGTCAGCAGCAGTGACAGCAGGCGCTGTTGTTCACGGCGTTCGCTGCCATCGCCGCCGCCACTGGTGGTGCCGCTGCGGAAGTCGCCGATCAGGCGCAACGGTGTGTCGGGCGGTAGCCAGGCAGCGGGTGGCGCGGGGTCGTTTTCGCGTTCGGCCGCTTCTCGCTCGTCCTTGGTGAACGGGCAGCCGGGCGCGTGCTCGGCAGTACCCGGGTTGTTCTTGAGAAACAGCGTACCGGTGTTGCCGTTGAGGGTGACATTGAGCACCGGCAAGGCATCGCTGCGGCAGTCGCAGGCTAGCCACTGGTTGGCGTTGCGTACCTTCATCAGCAGCTGGTTGGCCTGTAGCAGGCGTGGGCCGGTGAGGCTGCCGGTGGCAAAGCCGACCAGCAGCTCCTCTTCTGCGGGGGTCAGGCTACGGACCTGTGCGGCGGTTTTGTCGATGATTCGCATGAAGCAGCTCCCAGCTACGAGCTCCAAGCTTCAAGCAAAGTCGCGCCGCTTTCAACTTACCGCTCAGTTGCACTGAACATTTTCGCCGCGCGGGCGCGGATCTCGTCGGGGGTCAGGTCCTCCTTGTGGGTGGAAACGAACCAGATGTTGCCGAACGGGTCTTTCAGGGTGCCGCTGCGGTCGCCGTAGAACTGGTCCGTCACCGCACTCAGCTGGGTGGCGCCGGCCGCCAGGGCCTGGGCGTAGACCTTGTCGCAGTCCTCGACATACAGGTGCAGGCCAACGCCTGCGCCGCTGAGCTTCTGGCTGGCGGTGAGACCGCCCTCCATGTCGCAGGGGTCGCCAAGCATCAGCGACGAGTCGCCGATCTTCAGCTCGGCATGGCCGACGCGGCCCCCCGGGGCGTCGAGGCGGAACATCTCGACGGCAGCGAAGGCCTTCTTGTAGAACTCGATGGCCTTGGCGGCGTCATTGATGGCCAGGTAGGGGGTGAGGCTGTGCTGGCCTTCGGGAATGGGTTTGGCTGCCATGTTCGACTCTCCTTGGAAGTGGGCGCCGGTGGGCGCCCTGTTGCTTAGAGTCGTTTGCGCGGATGGAAAATCGACAGCGCTGATAGATCGATTCTCTATAAACGCGGCTGTCAGAAGATGTAGTCGGTGGTCAGGAAGCTCGACTGCCGGTTGCGAATGATCTCGCTGATCAGTTCCTTGTTGGCCTCCTGGAAGCGCGTTGCGACCAACGTGCGGATCGAGAACACACGCAGGGCGTCGTGTACCGACAGGGTGCCTTCGGCGCTGTTCTTGCGGCCGTTGAACGGATAGGTGTCGGGGCCGCGCTGGCATTGCGCGTTGATGTTGATGCGCCCGACCTGGTTGGCGAAGATGTCGACCAGGCTGCCGATGGTTGCCGGGTCATTGCCGAACAGGCTCAGTTGCTGGCCGTAGTCGGAGTCCAGCACATAGTCGATCACTGTCTGCAGGTCGCGGTATGGCACCACTGGCACCAACGGGCCGAACTGCTCTTCGTGGTAGACGCGCATGTCCGGCTTTACCGGGTACAGCACGGCCGGGTAGAAGAACGAGCCACGGCTGTGCCCGCCGCCTTCGTTGAGCACGCGTGCGCCCTTGGCGGTGGCATCGGCGACCAGGCCGTCAAGGTAGTCGACCTTGCCGGGCTCGGGCAGCGGTGTCAGCGCTACGCCAGGCTCCCATGGCATGCCGGGCTTGAGCGCGGCCAGCTTGCGCTGGAACTTGTCGAGGAAGGCATCGACGACGTCCTCGTGGACGAACAGGATTTTCAGTGCCGTGCAGCGCTGGCCATTGAACGACAGCGCACCGGTGACTGCCTCTTCGACGGCGTTGTCGAGGTCCACCTGGGGCAGCACAATGCCCGGGTTCTTGGCATCCAGGCCCAGCGCGGCGCGCAGGCGGTGCGGGCGCGGGTGCAGTTTTTTCAGGTCGCTGGCGGCCTTGTGCGTGCCGATGAAGGCGAACACATCGACCTTGCCGCTGGCCATCAGCGCGCTCACCGTTTCCCGGCCACGGCCATAGATGACGTTGATCACCCCCGGCGGGAAGCTGTCACGGAAAGCTTCGAGCAATGGTCGAATCAGCAGCACGCCGAACTTGGCCGGCTTGAACACCACGGTGTTGCCCATGATCAGCGCCGGGATCAGCGTAGTGAAGGTTTCGTTCAGCGGGTAGTTGTATGGCCCCATGCACAGGGCCACACCCAGCGGCGCACGGCGGACCTGGCCCAGCGTGCCCTGTTCCAGCTCGAAGCGGCTGGAGCGGCGGTCAAGGTCCTTGAGGGCATTGATGGTGTCGACGATGTAGTCACAGGTGCGGTCGAATTCCTTTTCCGAATCCTTGAGGTTCTTGCCGATCTCCCACATCAGCAGCTTGACCACGGCCTGGCGCTGTTCACGCATGCGCGCCAGGAAGGTTTCGACGTGCTGGATGCGCTCGGCCACGCGCATGTTTGGCCAGGCGCCGCGGCCTTTGTCGTAGGCTTGCACAGCAGCATCGAGTGCGCTGAGCGCGGTGTCGGCATCGAGCAGTGGGGCACTGCCCAGCACCACTTGGCGTTCTTCATTGCCTTCCTTGAGCCAGACCGGGCTGCGCACCGTGGCCAGGGGCCCGTCCCAGCGCCTGAGTTCACCGTTCACCAGGTAGTCGCGTTGTTCAAGGGGGGCTTCCAGGCGCCAGGTTTCCGGGATGTTCTCGGCGCTTGGGAAGAGTGAATCGAGCAGACGGTCCATGGGTACTGCACCTCACATTGCTGGGCGGGTTTCGAGCCAGGTGAATCGCTTCAGCTGCGAGCATGCACCGGCCGCCGGAAAAACACCAGTCTGGCTTAACATCGGTGCAAGTGCCTGCCTGTCGGACAGGCAGGCATCCGGGTCAATGTCAAAGCGGTAGGTTGAACAGGTCGTAGGGTGGGTGCGTCAACCATTGCTGGCGCAGGACGGGGTCTGCGTCGATCAAGGTCAGGCGCCGCCAGAACTCTGTATGGGCAAACCGCGGGTGGGACAGGAACGGTTCAAGTTCGAGCAAGGGCCTGAGGTCGCGGCGGTACTGCAGCGGTAACCGTTGCCACAGGGCCATTTCGGCCTGGCCGGTTCGTTCGAAGAATTCCAGGTAGTCGCCTGCGCACACCAGCAGGTCCACCTGGTGCACGGCGTTGTAGGCCTCGATCTGCGCAAGCACGGGTGCGCCCAGCCAGTCGCTTTCCAGGCGCAGGGCCTCTGCAACGGGCCGTGGCACGTTGAAACCGTCTGGCAGCCGCAGCAGCTGGTTGTCGCCAATGTCCAGGATGAGGGGCTCGAGCACCTGGTCAAGGCCTTGCGGCAATTCGCTGAGCGCACAGTCGTTCAGGAACAGTGTTTTCAGGTAGGCCAGCCCGCGCAGGTCCGGGGCCTGCAGTAGCGGGTTGCCCGACAGGTCCAGGACTGCAAGCCCGGAGCAGCGGTTCAGCGCTTGCTGGGCCCGGGCATCCCAGGTAATGCGGTTGCCTTCCAGGTCCAGCCAGGTGAGGTGCTCAGGCCTGACCAGGCGGGGCACGGCGTCGAACCGGCAGTCGGTCAGCAGCAGGCGCTTGAGGTTGGGGAAACGTTCATAGAATTCGGCCGGCAACTGGCTGAGCGAACGATTGTTGCTGAGTGCCAGGTGCTCCACATGGGTGAAGTCATCCGGCAGGGCCAGGCTGGCCAAGGCCTGGTTGTCCAGTTCCAGGTCGGAAAGGTCCAGGCTGTGCAGGTGGCCACCCCCTTCAAGCGCTACGGTCGACAGCCGCCGCCAGGCGTTGAGGATGGGGCGGATGGCCAGGTGCCGTTGGTGAGGGCGTTGCGGATCGGGCCGGGCCCATTCCTGCAGGTCGCGGCGCAGGGTATCCAGGCGCTGCTGCAGGTCGCGCAGACGTTGTGTAGGTGAGCGAATGTCGTCGACGTACGGGTTGTCCTCCTCGTTGCCGAGCCAGTTTTCGAACTCCTGGTCGGTGGCGTTCGGGAACAAGCGGCGATAGGCCCCGGCCAGCGAGCCTGCCAGGCGCGGCTGCGGCGGTTCGGGGGCGAGCGGCCGACCGCCGAGCAAGCGGCCCATGGGCTTGCGCAGCAGCGCCCGGTGCCCCCAGAGCCGCTGGGCCAATGTCTCCCTGTGCTTGTCGACCCAACCCAGTACACGCTGGCGTAGCGAGCTGCCATCGGCCGTCGGGATCCCCAGCCTGTCGCGTTGCGAGCGAGACAGTGCCTGCTCTACGGCGCGGCAGAGGTCCGGATCTCGCGGCGCTGGTGCAGGGCGCTCGCCCCGGTCGACCTCATAGCCTTCGGCCGATTTGATCACGCAGCGCAGGGTGGTGGCCTGGTCGCTGCCGACATGCTCCAGCCGAGGGCCATCGGGGCTGGCGCCGTGCAGTTCCAGGCGCAGGTCTGCAGGCCAGTCGGGCATCGCATCCAGTGCGCTGAACAGCAGGCGTTCGCTGTCGCTGCTGGCCCGGGCTGGCTGCAGCAGGCCTTCCAGCGCGTACCAGGGGCAGCTCACTGTGCACCTGCTCCAGCGACTGGCGAACCTGTGTGGGCAACTGACCGTGCTGTTGCCACGCGAGCGATTCGGCCTCGCCCAGCGGTGCCAGCAAACGCCTGGCCAGGGCAGGGGAGAGCCGCGGATAGGCGTCGAGCAGCTTCTGCATTGACGGAGTGTTGGCCGCACTGCCGTTGTAGCGTTCCTCGAACTGGCCCGGCGGGGCCTTGTCGGCCAACGCCTCTACCTCAGCCTGTGCCGCCATGCGCTGCAGGGCATCGAGCAACAGCGGCGGCGTTGGCAGGCCTTCCAGGTGCACCCGGCGCAAGCGCGCTGCGTCGATGCCACAGAGTCGGCCGGCCTGCGCCAGCTGTTCTGGCGTGTACGCGGCATAGGCCTCGCCAAGACGGCGCACCAGCTTCGCGAATGGCCACTGGCCGGGCTGTTCATGCTGGCCACGCCAGGCGCCTTGGGCATTGTGCACCAGCGGTGGCTGCCAGGCATCGGGCTTCTCGGGGTGAATGGCCCGCCATTGCTGCAGGTGGTTGTCGAAGCGTTGCTCGAACAATTGGCCGTCCATGCGGATGAAGCGCCGGCCCTCGTACAGGTACTGGCCAAGTGCATTGGGCGGCAGGTTTTCCGGCAGTGTCACGCTACTGCGGTAGGGGGTGAGGTCTTCATTCCATAGCCGGTAGCGCCCGTCGTTGCCGCGTATTTGCTGCAGGTTTTCCATCAACGGGCTGTTGAACAGCTTGGGTATCACCTTGCCCGCGGCCACGAAGCCACCGATCACGGCCAGGTTCAGGCCGACCGCCTCCAGGTGGCGCAGCGCCAGGTGGCGGTCGCCTTCATCCCAGGCCTCGTAGCCCTCGAAGGCCTCGCCGAGCAGCTGGCAGGCAGTGACGGCCAGCATCAGGGTGCCTGCACCTGGAATGAAGAACGCGGCGATATTGAGCGCATCCAGGCCAAGGCTTTCCCATTCCTCCTGGCGCCTGGCCCGCGCGTTGGCATCGGCCGTCGCTGTCGGGACCGCCAGCAGGCTGGCTTCGTGCTTGAGGCGGGCCAGGTGCAGGTCCTGGTAGTGGCCGAAAGGCTCGGCCGTGATGGCCACGCGGGTAGGGCGCAGGTCCGCATGCGCCGCGCGCTGCCAAGGGCGGTCGTAGGCAGTGCTGCCCGTGGCGTCGAGATTTTGTTGCAGCAGGTCGAGAAAGTGCGTGCGCTCGTCCTGCCTGATGTAGGCCGTGAAGGCCTGGCGGGCATCGGGTTCCAGCAGCAAGGTCGCCAGCGTATCGTGTACCGCGTCCAGGTTGTTGCATTGACGCAGGGCCGGGTCATGGCCGGGCAAATACAGCACCAGACCCGCACGGCCGGCATCGATCAGCATGACTTCGTGCAGGTCTGTGCCGAACAGCGCCAGTTGCCAGCACCTCACTGCGCCGCTCTGCAACAGCTGTTCGACCTGATCGCGCGCGTTGCCGTCAAGCAGGTGCCGCAGACAGGCAAGGTCGGCTGCCAGGCGCAGGCGGTCTTTTTGCACCCTGATGGCCAATGCCCGGGTAGCGGGTCGTGCGAAGTGTTCTTCCAGGTGGGCCTGGTAAGCGTTACCCAGGTCCAGGTCACGGCACAGTGTGGCGAAAGCGGCGGGCGCGAGGGGCAGCCGTTCCACCTGATAACGCTCAGACTCCAGCGCAACGCGCGCCACGGGTACTTGCATGCCGAGGGGGAAGGCGCCGTGTACCCGCATCGGCGTGACCTGAATGTTGTCGCTCAGGGCAATGGCACTTTCCGGGGAGAACGCCTCGTCGTCAGCGAAGTTCTGCAGGGCAGCCTGTAGCAGGTTGTCACGACGATGGCGGTAGAGATAGCGCAGGACGGTCCAGTGCCAGCTGCGCTCCACCCGCAGCAGTTGGGTATGGCGCAGCGGTGCGTGAAAGCCTTGTTCAGCAAGGCGTGCGCGCAGCAATGGCTCGGCAAATTCAGTGATCTGTTTCAGGCCTTTGAGTGAGCAGGCCAAGGCTGCTTGCGCCTGCATCAGCCGCGCCTGACTGGCGTGCACTGCCTGGCGCAGGCCGGGGGCTGCGTTGGCGAACCAGTCCTGCGCCTGCCACGGGGCGATCTGTGTTTGCTTCAACGCGGCCCACTGGTTGGGTGTCGCCTGGCGTGCCCAGTGCGGCAATTGCGCCTGGAGCAAAGATTGATGGGGGTTGGATGGCATCTTGATGCTCCTTCTATGCAAAGAAGGCATCAAACGTTATTTCTCTATAGCCAAGTGGTAATGGGATAGCGCGGATGGGATATACCGATAGAAAAGTGCTTGTTGGGTGAGCCTTTCCTGCAGGAAATTTGACGTCATGAAACTTTGCAAAACTTCCCGGCGCATTCATGAAATGCAATCAAAATGCCACTTGCTAAAGTGTTTGTGCGCACCTTAAATTGTTAGTTGACATGGGGTTACTGGATAATTCCTGAATATCAATAGGATACGTGCTTCTTGCTGAATTGTTGTCCTTTTCCGATAGACCTTGGTACACATCGAAGGACCTCGAAGAAGAAATGAAAGCGACCTTGACGGCAGTGGCGCGAAAACTCATCTCGCCCTCAATACGCTACGAAATGAGACAGTTGGCCAGCAAGGGGCTTGAAGTGATGGCGCGTGCCTGTTTCTGGCGGTGGGAAGTTGCCAGGTTTCGGCTGCAGCAGGAAAGCCCGTACGAGATTTTATATATCGGCCGAAAGCAGCAGCGGGAAATGGCCAAGCTGCTGATTGCCGGCAAGGGCCAGGGCAATGCTGCAGTAATTGACAGCGCAAGCGCGACGATTGCGCCCAACCACGTGGTGGTGGTCAGCGAAATGCCGACGTCGGGGGCATTGTCGGTGCCGCATTACCTGAGCGCCGTGGTGCCGCTCGGGCGCTCGCTGGAGGACATCACGGCGCGCTACGACAGCGAGTTGCGGCGCAGCATCCGCAAGAACCGCCCGTTGTACCAGATGCGCCAGGCCCTCTCGGACGACGAGATCGCCATGGCCGACCGCGACCTGCTGCGCCCCTATGCCAGCGCCAGGCAGGGTATCCATGCCGCGCAGTTTCCCACTGAAGATGTGTTTCGCATTGCCAGGGGCGTCGGCCGGCTCGACTTGATCACCTTGGGCGATGAAGTGATCGGCTGCCACCTTGGCTGTGAAGTGGTACGCGCGGGCAAGCGTTATTGGAGCACGTTGCGTTTCGGCTATTGCGAGGCGGTGTTTACCGATGCACGGAAGTTGCGTGAGGTGAACTCGATCACCACTTTCATGGCCCTTGAGTGGGCGTTGATGCAGGGCTTCGACTATTACGACATCGGTCTTTGCCTGGCGCGCCCGGATGACGGTTTGTTGAAATGGAAGCGCCGTCGCGGTGGCGATATCGATTCGCTGGGTAACCATGCCTGTCTGTTTGTCCGCTTACCCAGAACCGGCACGGCAAAGTTCCTCTGGGACACGCCGATGTTCGCGCTCGAAGGCGACAAACTCACGCTGCATCTGGGGTTGCCCGAGGGCCCGAGTGACGAGGAAGTTGCCAGCCGCTACCAGGAAATGGTGTTTGGTGGCCTGCACAAGATTTATTTCTATGGTGGCAACGGGGCGGGCGAACCGTTCGTGGAAAGCTTGCGTCGCCGTTACGCCAACCTGCAGTCACCGCCCACCATGGAAAGGGTCATGTGCAACTGAACGGATGCCAGGGAGGCGTTGATCTGGCGCCTCGCGTCAGGCTTTTGACCTTGTCACCAAGGGAGGACGCTTCATGGGAAGCGACATCTCGCAGTTCAGTCCAGCGCCCGCAGACAGGCAGCACACCTGGACCTTGGCCGCCTACCGTTATATGGCGCGCAAACGGCTGGGCGGGAACAGCACCATCGACCTCAAGAGCATCGCGGCCAAGAGCTGGGACATTGCCCCTGGTGAAGTCACGGTCTCGCCCCCGGCCTTTTACCTGCCAGGCCAACTGGAGCGGGTGACGGGCTGGGAAGGCAAGCGTTTCTATCCCTACGTGCACCCTGCACGCACCATGGAGGGCGGTATCAGCACGCTGCAAGGGCCAACCCGCGGTTACCTGATCAAGGAGGTGTGGCTGGTCGACGGGGCCTTGTACAAGGGCAACGCCAGCCACTGGCTGTCGCTGAAGCCGGGCCTCCTGCCGACCATCATGGTGGACAATGAAATCGACCGTGCGGCCATCTATTGCACGCAAAATGGCAATACGTGGTTCGGTACCTGGTTGATGGAGGATTGCCCGACCTATGCGCTGGCCTGTAACGAAGGTATACCGGTAACCACCGCGCCCTCGGCCAGATTCCCGCTGTTTACCCAGGCGCCGGCCTATGAAGACTGGCTGGAGATGAACCCGCTGCGCCTGCGCAGTGCGTTTTTCCGCGAGCTGGTGTTGTTCGATGACCTGGCCAACAACCGCAGTCGGCATTCCCGCTACCGGGCCATGGGCGACAAGTTGCTGTCGCATGTGCTGTATGCCCCACACCCTGGGGTGTTTCTGCTGCGTGGTGGCGATGGTGACCTGCGCCTGTTGCGCAATGAGCTGGCGTTGGCCGAGCACTTGCGCGCCACCCGCGGCTTTCGCATCGTCGACCCGCTGAAGACCGATGTACCAAGTATCGTCGCGGCCTGCGCCGGGGCACGGGTGGTCATTGGTGTAGAGGGTAGCCAGCTGGTGCATGGGGTGAATGTATTGCAGGCCGGCGGTTGCCTGCTGACCTTGCAGCCGCCAAACCGGTTTGTCAGCTACTACAAGTACCTGACGGACCGTGACCTCCAGCATTTCGGCTTTGTGGTCGGGATACCCGAAGGCGATGGTTTCACGATCGATATTGGCGAAGTGGAGCGGACGTTGGACCTGTTTCCGCGATAAGCGTGTAGTATCCGGGCGCATGGCAGCTGCGAGCGGGGTGAGGGATGATCGAGGTATCACGGTTCTGGCGCGACCCGGCGCTGCCCTTCGTCGAAGCCCGGCGGGTAGGGGACGGGCGGCAGGTGTGCTACGCCGCGCATTCCCATGAGAGCTTTTCCATCGGGGTGATCACGGGTGGGCACAGCACCTACCTCAACGGTGACCAGCGTATCAAGGTGGAGGCCGGTACCACGGTGCTGATGAACCCAGGTGTGGTGCATGCCTGCAACCCCATCGCCGGGGAGCCGTGGTCCTACCTGATGTTGTTTGTCGATATGCCTTGGTTGCAGGCGCTGGGGTTTGCCTTGCCGGCCCAGACCTGGAGTAGCTCGCCGGCGTTGTACCGGTGCCTGTTGCAGGCCTTTGCCGACCTGTTCGACGCCAGCGTGCCAGACCGGGAAGCCCGCCTGGCGGCGCTGTTTGGCGCACTGCCGGATTTGCTTGACGGTAATGTTGGCGTGAACGACGAGGGCAACCCGCGGCTGGACGCGGCGGCAGCGTTCATACGCGCCCACCGTAGCGATCCGCTGAGCCTGGACGACATCTGCGCGGCCTGCGGCCTGTCGCGCTCGTACCTGATTCGTGCGTTCCGCCAACGCTTCGGGCTGACGCCGCATGGCTACCTGCTCGATCAGCGCGTGCAACTGGCCAGGGCGCAACTGCGCCTGGGCCGGGCAATTGCCGAGGTTGCACATGAGGCCGGGTTTGCCGACCAGGCGCACCTGCAGCGGGCCTTCAAACAGCACCTGGCGGCGACGCCGGGGCATTACCGCAACGCATTCGGTTGAATTGCCCTGTTGGCCGTCATGGCCCTATCGCCGGCAAGCCAGCTCCCACAGGTACTGCACAGGTCTTGAGGGCAGCGCGGCCGGGGGGGGCTGGCTTGCCAGCGACAGGCCGGTGTGCAGCCAGCCTTAAATGACCAGGTAAACCGCGCTGCCCACCAGCAAGGCCGCCAAGCCCCGATTCAGCAGGCGCATGTGCCGTGGGTTGCCCAGGTACTGACGAACCACGCTTCCGGCCCACGCCCAGCTGGCCACCGAAATGAAGCAGATCGGCCCGTAGATCCAGGTAAACAGCCACAGCAACTGCTGCTCACCGCCGGTGTAGGCACCCACCCCGGCCACCGCTGCCAGCCATGCCTTGGGGTTGAGCCATTGCATCGCCGCGCCGTGCCAGGCCGAAGGGGCCTGGGTGGGATGTGCGCTGCCGAGCTGCCCGTCGTCGCTGGCCAGCTTCCATGCCATGTACAGCAGGAACGCCACGCCGCCCCAGTGCAACAGCAGGCCCAGCAAAGGCCAGCGCAGCAGCAGTTGATGCAGGCCAAGCCCGACCAGCACCAGCAGCAGGCAGAAGCCCAGCGTGGCACCGGCCACATGCGCAAGGCTGGCACGCAGGCCATGGCGGGCACCGCTGCCCAGCGCGACGATGTTGACCGGGCCGGGGGAGATCGAGGCCGCCAGTGCGAAAGCGGCCATGGACAGGGACAGGCTCATGAGGGTGATCCGTGTGGTTGAGGGGGGCCTCCATGCTCGGGTATCGGCAGCCTGTGGTATTGAAGAAAAGTACCCACTCCGGACCAATGCATTTCCCTGTGGGAGATTGCCCAG
>NZ_JAMBDI010000020.1:204305-296364 GCF_036858055.1 Pseudomonas sp. SF2
AAGCCGCTCCCACAGGGTCCCCGCTAATTCAATGAGTTATGTGCAGTTCTATGAGAGCGTGGCTCCGAGATGTTGTTACAGGTTTTGTAATAGTTTTGCGCTATCAGGGAATGCTGCAGCGCTTGTAGGATCATTCTTCCTATTTGCTATCAAGGTCTATATGAGCACCTTCGCGGAGCCCCCCAGTCCCCGGCCTTTACGGCCTTCCTTCTCCCGTCCACGTGACGCTGCCCTCGTGAGTACCCGCTAATGGAATGGCTAGCCGACCCCACGGCCTGGCTGGGCCTGTTGACGCTGATCGTCCTCGAGCTGGTGCTGGGTATCGACAATCTGGTGTTCATCGCCATTCTTGCCGACAAGCTGCCGCCGCACCAGCGCGACCGCGCGCGGGTCATTGGCCTGAGCCTGGCGTTGATCATGCGCCTGGGCCTGTTGGCCAGTATCTCGTGGATGGTCACCCTGACCGCGCCGTTGTTCGAGGTGTTCGACAAGAGCTTCTCGGGCCGTGACCTGATCATGCTGTTCGGTGGTGTTTTCCTGCTGTTCAAGGCCACCATGGAGCTGCATGAACGCCTGGAAGGCCACGTCGCCCAGGCCAGCGGTGTGGTGCGCCACGCTGCGTTCTGGCCGATTGTCGCGCAGATCGTGGTGCTCGATGCGGTGTTCTCGCTGGACGCGGTGATCACCGCGGTGGGCATGGTCGAGCAGTTGTCGGTGATGATGATCGCGGTAATCTTCTCGATCGGCATCATGATCGTTGCCAGCAAGCCGCTGACCCGCTTCGTCAACGCCCACCCCACGGTGATCATGCTGTGCCTGGGCTTCCTGATGATGATCGGCTTCAGCCTGACCGCCGAAGGCCTGGGCTTCCATATCCCCAAAGGTTACCTGTATGCGGCCATCGGCTTCTCGATCCTGATCGAGCTGTTCAACCAGCTGGCCCGTGCCCGCCGCAAGCGCAGCCTGCAGCAGCACCGACCACTGCGTGAGCGCACCGCGCATGCGGTGCTGCGCCTGCTGGGTGGCCGCCGGGTCGAGGCTGACGAGGTGGGCGAGGAAATCGCCGACCTGGTCGAAGGTGGTGAGGAGCAGGTGTTGTTCGACCGCCGCGAACGGGTAATGATCAGTGGCGTGCTGAACCTGGCCGAGCGGCCGATCCGCACAGTGATGACCGCCCGCGCCGAGGTCGATGTGATCGATCTGGCGCAGCCGGCCGACGCCGTTGCCCAGGCCCTGGCCCATTCGCCGTACTCGCGCCTGCCGTTGATCCGCGATGGCCGCGTGGACGAGCCACTGGGCTTCGTGCACAAGAAGGAACTGCTCAAGGAACTGCTGTCAGGCAGCCAGCCCGACCTGGAGGGCATGGCGCGGGTACCGCTGAACCTGCTGGAGAGCTTCAGTATCCTCAACGCCCTTGAGCAGATGCGAGCCCAGTCGACGCACATCGCCTTCGTCGTCAACGAGTTCGGTGACTTCACCGGCCTGCTGACGATGACCGACATTCTCGAATCGATTGCCGGTGAGCTGCCGGATGCCAGCGAGGTCGAAGGCCCGGGTATCGTCCCGGAAGGTGAAGGTTTTGTGGTCAGCGGTGCGTTGAACCTGAGCCAGGTACAAGCGCGTACCGGCTTCAGCGCCCGCGCCACCGAGGACTACCAGACCCTCGCGGGGCTGGTGATGAGCCTGCTCGACCGCCTGCCAATGGTCGGTGACCGCCTGGCCTGGAATGGCTGGACGCTGACCGTGGAAGCGGTCGAGGAGCGGCGAGTGCGCCAGGTTCGGCTTACACCGAACGGCGGCGTTGACGCAGCAGGTGTTTGAAACCTTCGATCACCAGCACCAGCACCGCGGCCCAGATCGGCAGGTAGGTCAGCCACTGGTCCGGGCCGATGGTTTCGCCCAGCAGCAGCGCCACGCCGACCAGTAGCACCGGTTCGACGTAGCTGAGCAGGCCGAACAGGCTGAACGGCAGCAAGCGGCTGGCCAGCACGTAGGCGATCAGGGCCGATGCACTGATCGCCCCGAGGATCGGGATCAACGCATACAACCCGGGGTGTGCCTGCAGATCGGCAGGAGAAAGCGGGCCTTGGATCACGAAGTACAACGCCCAGGGCAACAGCAGGCACATGTCGCACCACAGGCCACCCAGGTGCTCGGTGCGGCAGCGCTTGCGCAACACGAAGTAGATCGGGTAACCGATCGTCACCACCAGGGTTTCCCAGGCGAAACTGCCATGCTGGTACAGCTCGTGGCCCACGCCCAGCGCAGCGCAGGCCACGGCCACCTTCTGCAGGCGTGACAGGCGCTCGCCATACACCAGCCGCCCGGTCAGGACCATGGCCAGCGGCAGCAGGAAGTAGCCCATCGACACTTCCAGGCTGCGCCCGTGCAGGGGGGCCCAGAGGAACAGCCATAGCTGCACGCCCATCAGCCACGATGTGCCGACCATGCCCAGCAACAGCAGCGGCGTGCGTCTTGCCCGAGCGAGCAGTTCGCCCACCCGTTTCCAGTCTTTCGAGACAAGCATGAACAGGGTCAGGCAGGGCAGCGTCAACAGGGTGCGCCAGCCAAAGATCTCCTCGCCATCGAGCGGCGTGAGCAGAGAGGTATAGAAGTACATCACGGCGAACAGACAGGACGCCATGACCGACGAGAGAATGCCTTTTGACACGAATGCCTCGAATAGGGAATTGAGCGGGTGGATCAGCCGCGCATGATCTCAGGGGGCGCGGCTTGCGGCAACCGCGATGCAGCCGGGCGTGCCGCCAGCGCCTCGAGGAACTGGGCAGCCGGCATGGGCCTGGCGAACAGGTAGCCCTGCTGGAAGTCCACCTCGTGACGGGCCAGGTAATCGCGCTGTGCTTCGGTTTCCACGCCTTCGGCAACGATGCCCAGGCCCAGCTTGGCCGACAGCTCGATGATGGTCTCGAGGATGTGTACCGACAGTGCGTCGGCACCGATCATGGCAACGAAGCTCTGGTCGATCTTCAGGTAGTCGACCTTGAACTGGCGCAGGTAGTTGAGGCTTGACTGACCGGTGCCGAAATCGTCCAGGGCGATCTTCACACCCATGGCGTTGAGCTTCTCGAACAGTTCCAGGGCCACCGGTGTGGCCTCGATCAGCTTGCGCTCGGTCAGCTCCAGGGTGAGCACCACCCGGCCTGGCGGGAAGTGCTGGAGGAACGTGCGGCAGTCGTCCAGCAGGCTGAAGTCGCGGCAGTGGTCGGCAGTGATGTTGATGCCGATATGGAAACCGTCTTCCAGCAGCCCGGCATAGGGTGCAAGGTTCTGCGCGGTGTGCATCATCAGCGCACGGGTCATGGCGACGATCTGGCCACTGTGTTCGGCATAGGGGATGAACAGGTCGGGGCGTACCAGTCCTTCGCGCGGGTGGTTCCAGCGCATCAGTACTTCGGCGCCGGCCCAGCGGTAATCACCCTTGCGCACCACCGGCTGGAAATACGGCAGGAACTCGTCGGCTTCCAGGGCCCGTTGCAGTTCGGCGCGCGGGGAGGTGGCGCGACGAACCTGCCAGCGGCACACCAGGGCGGCCACCGCACCCAGTACCAGCAGCAAGCCGAACAGGGCAGGGTAATGGCTGCGCCACAGCAGCCCCTGCTGGTCGGCGCCATAACCGCCATGCACGCTGAACGGGTAGCGTGTCGAGCCCAGCAGCACATTTGCGCTGGCTGCCGCAGGTGGCACACCTTTGTGCACGATGCCATCCTTGCCCATCCAGGCATCACCCACGCGGATCTGCAGGACTTCATCGGGGCCGATCAGGCGCAGTGCCGTCAGCAGGTGTTCGCCATCCACCGTACTGATCGCGCCGCGGTCGCCGTCGCTGGCCCGATAAACCAGCAGCGGGTGGCCAGGGGTGACCGAGTTGCCGTCCATCAGCCACAGCTTGCCGTCGACGTAGTCGCCGGGGTTGACCGGCTCGTCGAATGCGCCGAACAGCGAGGTGCAATAAAGGGCGTTGTGCCGGAACAGGTTGGTCGAGCGCACGAAGGCGTTGCGCGTGACCTGGGCGCGCAGCATGAGCTGAGCCTCGTCGCACGGGCTGTCGACAAGCGGCAGCAGGGCATTGGCAGCGCTGGACAGGTTGTCGAGAATGCGCTCGACGTGCTCCACCACCTGGCGGGCGGTGGCCTGGCTGCTGGCCTGCATTTCGCGCTCGATCTGCCAGTTCATCACGGCCAGGCCGCACGCCACCGGCAGCACGCCGACGACCCAGGGCAACAGGGTGCGCCAGCCGAGGCCGGCGCGGCGTTTGACGGTAAGGGGCATGCTGACCTGATCTGTAGAAAGGATTACGAGAGGATAGCCGCTTGTCGGAACCCATGAGCAACTAAAACGCGACAAACCATTTTACGCAATGTAGAATCGATTTACGAATACAACAATAAGGTCCTTCGATACCGAAGGATCAAGCCCGCCGAGAATGGGTCCACATGACATACCATGGGTTCAAGCTGATAATAGGTGACTTCCTCGCCCGCAGCGTGCGGGGTATCCCGTGCTCACCACCATTTACGTCCCACATCCCACGCAATCAATAATTTTCGCTGCAGATGAGGACACGAACATGGCTGATATCTTCGACAATCCAATGGGCCTGATGGGCTTCGAATTCATCGAACTGGCTTCGCCGACCCCTGGCGTACTCGAGCCGGTATTCCAGATGCTGGGCTTCACCAAGGTGGCTACCCACCGTTCCAAGGATGTGCACCTGTATCGCCAGGGCGACATCAACCTGATCCTGAACAACGAACCCAAGAGCATCGCCTCGTACTTCGCCGCCGAACACGGCCCGTCGGTATGCGGCATGGCGTTCCGCGTGCGCAACGCCCATGAGGCCTATGCCCGCGCCCTGGAACTGGGCGCCCAGCCGGTGGAAATCGAAACCGGCCCGATGGAGCTGCGCCTGCCGGCGATCAAGGGCATCGGCGGTGCGCCGCTGTACCTGATCGACCGTTTCGAGGAAGGCAGCTCGATCTATGACATCGACTTCAAGTTCATCGAGGGTGTGGACCGCAACCCGGTGGGTGCCGGCCTGAAGATCATCGACCACCTCACCCACAACGTTTATCGCGGGCGCATGTCGTACTGGGCGGGCTTCTACGAGAAGCTGTTCAACTTCCGTGAAATCCGCTACTTCGACATCAAGGGTGAGTACACCGGCCTGACTTCGCGCGCCATGACCGCACCGGATGGCATGATCCGCATCCCGCTGAACGAAGAGTCGTCCAAGGGCTCCGGGCAGATCGAAGAGTTCCTGATGCAGTTCAACGGCGAAGGTATCCAGCACGTCGCCTTCCTGACCGATGACCTGCTCAAGACCTGGGACGCCCTCAAGGGCTTCGGCATGCGCTTCATGACTGCACCGCCGCAAACCTACTACGAGATGCTCGAAGAGCGCCTGCCAGGTCACGGCGAGCCGGTAGACCAGCTGAAAGCGCGCGGCATTCTCCTTGATGGCGCCTCGCAGCCTGACGACAAGCGCCTGCTGCTGCAGATCTTCTCAGAAACACTGCTCGGCCCGGTGTTCTTCGAGTTCATCCAGCGCAAGGGTGATGACGGCTTTGGCGAGGGCAACTTCAAGGCCCTGTTCGAGTCCATCGAGCGCGACCAGGTGCGCCGTGGTGTGCTGAGCACCGACTGATCCCCTTGGAGTACCGCCGCCGTCATGCATGGTTGGCGGCGGTACCACGCCGGTTGACCCGCGCCCTGAACAGGGTCAGATAGACAATCGAGCCTGTCACGATCCCCACCAGCATCAGCGAAGGCATGATTTGCAGCATCGACTGGCGGGCTTCCCGAGCGGTATAGCCTTGGGCGTAGCCACCCTTGACCTGATATCCATATTTGGCCGAATGCGCGCTTGCAGTGAACTCGGACTGAGAGGGACGTTGCCTGTCGCGGCTGTCTCCGTGGCTCCAGATGTACCGGTCGCCAAACGCCAGCAGCAGCGTCAAGCCATCCTGAAAAGCGTCCAGCTCGTTGCGCAGTTGCATGGCATAGGCGGTCACTATGACACCGTTGTCCTTGCCACCCAGGTAAAAGTTGACCAGCAATTTATTGGCCACTGACCCTGGGCCGTAGGCCAGTTCGACCTGGCGGCCGGACAGGGCAAAGGCCGACAACTCAGCCAGTGAATCCGAGGTGGTGCTGCAGTAGGCCTGGTCGTCCTTGAGCAGGGACAGCGAACGCACCATGGAGCGGCTGGCCACCTGGTCCCGCAACGTGCCGATGACGTCATTGCAAGGTTTGCCCGCAAGGGGCAGGGCCTGAAGAGCGGTTTCGTGCATGCGGTCCAGCGCTTGATCAACGCTGAAAACTGCCTCCTGGACCGAAATGTTCGCGTTTTCCGCGAGTTTCGTTTCCAGTTGGAACACCATCACCAGCAACCCTGAAACCACGGGCACCAGGCCCAAGGCGATGAGCAGCAGCAGTTCCAGCAAGCTGCGCCCGGCGTGCATGATTTTCGACATAGGCCAATTGCTCTCCGGTCCGAAACTGTTCGTGGTGAACAGTTGAACCCTGAGCCTATGTATTCAATGACCGGCCGGCTGTAGGCCGGGTGCAGTGCGCGTTATGGGAAATCCGAAAGCCCGGCGTAGGCCGCTAGCGGCCCTTGAGTTTCGCGAGCACTTTCTCGGCCAGCAATTCTGTGGAGGCAGGGTTCTGCCCGGTGATCAGCCGACCATCGGCAACCACATACGGCTGCCACGGGTCATCATGCTTGCTGTAGTTACCGCCGCGGGCGCCCAGCTCGTTTTCCGTCAGGAAAGGGACCACCTTGTCCAGTTCCACCAGCTTTTCCTCGGTATTGGAGAAACCGGTCACCTGACGGTCCTTCAGCAACAGGCTGTTATCGCTGAGCTTGATGTTCAGCAGGCCGACAACACCATGGCAGACCGCAGCGACAATGCCCTTGTTCTCGTAGACCCGGCGTGCCAGCTCTTGCAGCGGCTGATTGTCGGCAAAGTCATACATTACCCCGTGCCCGCCGGTGTAGTAGATGACGCTGTATTCTTCGGCTTTCACCTGGCCAGGGCTCAAGGTGTTGCCCAGGCGGCTCATGAAGCGCTTGTCGTCATACCACTGCCAGTCCAGGTCGGGGGCCATTTGCAGGCTGTGCGGGTCGACGGGTACGTAGCCGCCCTGCGGGCTGACATAATCGACCGTGTAGCCGGCATTTTCGACTTTTTCGACAAAGTGCACGGCTTCCCCCAGCCACAACCCGGTAGCCCGCTTGAGGGTCGGATACTTGGCTGTATTGGTCAGCACCACCAGCATTTTCTTGCTCATGACCACGCTCCCGTCGGCAACCTGAATGGGCCGTTGCTCCCTGGCCCGAGGGAAAACCTAATGAGCATAGCTGTCAGGTGCGAGTACGCCATTATTGCGTGGCGTGTGTTGTGCTAACGTGAACGGCATCCACGGGCGCGCCCGTGCGCTTTCCTGAACCCTGCTGGAGTCATGATAGTGGTCGCAAACGGTACGCCGCGCGAGCCTGCGCCGCAGGTTATCCTGCAAGCGCCTGTGTTGGCGCCGGACATGATGGCCGAGCGGATTGCACGCTTCGACTGGGGGCGCACATCGCTCGGGCCATTGCCGCGCTGGCCGGCCTCGTTGCGCATTGCCGTCGACATGATGCACTTGTCACCGTTCCCGTGTGCTGTGGTCTGGGGGCCGGACCTTAGCGTGGTCCACAACGATGCCTACCGGGCGTTGCGGCCGGTTGCCCTGGATGCATTGGGCCTGGCCTTCGATGCGCTGTGGAGCGATGTATGGCCGGCGATGGGGCCTTGGGTATTCAAGGCGCTTGAAGGGCACTCGAGTTTTGTCGAGGACCCACCACTGCGTATTGCCTGCGGCGAAGGCATGGACCCGTTTTGGTGTGCGTTCGGTTATGCGCCGCTTCGTGATGAGCTGGGCAGCGTGGCGGGCTTTCTGCACACGGTGATCGAGACCACCGCGAGCATTGAGGCTTACCACCATTGGCGCGAGCAGGCGCAAGGCTTCGAGCGACAGATCGAACAGCATGTGGCCGAGCGCGAGCAGTTCTGGCAGTTGTCGCGTGATGCGATGATGACGGTTACTCCCGAGCTGAAGGTGCATGCCGCTAACCCCGCCTGGTACCGCATTCTGGGTTGGGCCGAGGAGCAGGTACGGGACGTTCCGGTACTGGAACTGGTGCATCCGGCGGATCGCGCCGAAGTACAGGTGGCCGTGTCCGGGTTCCTGCAGTACAGCAACACCGAGCAGTTGGAGACCCGCCTGCGTCATCGCGATGGCCATTACCACTGGTTTCGCTGGAGCGCGCGCTTCGATGGCACCCTGCTGACTGCGGTTGGCCGGGACATCACCGAGGACCGTGAAGAGGCTGCTCGTCAATCCGAAGCCCTGATGCGCAACAACGAACGCCTGGAGGTGGTTGGCCAGTTGGCCGGCGGCGTGGGCCATGAAATGAACAACTTGCTGTCCGGTATCGGTGGCAGCCTCGAATTGCTGCAACGGCGCCTGCAGGAAGGGCGACTGGAGCGGGTAGAGGCCTATGTCGCGGTGGCACGTGACTCGGTGCAGCGCGCCATGGAGCTGACCCATCGCTTGCTGGCGTTTTCTCGTCATCAGCCTTTGGCTCCCAAACCGCTGGACTTCAACCGGCAATTGCGGCTGAGCGAACCCCTGTTGCTGCGTACGCTGGGCGCCGAAATGCGTTTGCACTGGCAGCTGGATGTTACGCCGTGGGCGGTGAACCTCGATGTTTCCCAGCTTGAAAATGCCTTGATCAATCTTTGCGCCAATGCCCGTGAAGCGTGCCTGGAACGTGGCAATGTCACGCTGCGTACCGTCAACAAGCGGTTGAAAACGTGTTTTCCGGATGAGGACGGCCTGCCGCCAGGCGACTACGTTGCCTTGCAGGTGGAGGATGATGGCCATGGCATGTCGGCGGTAGACATTGCCAGGGCCTTTGAGCCGTTCTTTACCACCAAGCCCATCGGGCGTGGCTCAGGGCTTGGCTTGTCGATGGTGTATGGCTTCGTCGGCCAGTCGGGGGGGTACGCCTGGATCGAGTCGGCGCCAAACCAGGGCACCAAGGTTTCCATGCTTTTTCCAAGGTGGCATGACCCGGTACCCGAGGCGCCCGCGCTGGCGCCGCGCTCGCACCGCATGGCCGGGGGGGAACGCCTGTTGCTGGTCGATGACGAGCTCGGTTTGCGTGCGGTGATGCGCGAGTACCTGACCGAGCGTGGTTTCGAAGTCACTGAGGCGGGCGACGCCAATAGTGCGCTGGAGCGCTTCCGCCATGGCGGCCCGTTCGATCTGGTGATCACCGACATCGGCTTGCCGGGTGGTTTCAGTGGTCGCCAGGTGGCCAAGGCCATGCGCATGCAGCTGCCGCAGCAGAAGATCCTGTTCATCACCGGTTACGCGGATCAGCCGATCGAAGCGCAGTTGCTCGAACAGCCGGGCACGGCATTGATGAACAAGCCGTTCCCGCTGGCAGACCTTGCCGACCAGGCGTTACGCATGCTTGAGGCGTAATGCGTTTCAGGGCTTGCCCAGAATGTGGGTCACCTGCGCCTGCAGTTGCTTGAGTTCGAAGGGCTTGCAAATCAGGTGCATGCCCGCCTCCAGGAAGCCCTCGCGGGCCATTGCCGTTTCCGCGTAACCGGTAATGAACAGCACCGGCAAGCGGGGGCGCAGGCTGCGCGCAATCTTGGCCAACTGGCGGCCATTCATGCCGGGCAAGCCGACATCGCTAACCAGCAAATCCACCGGTTGTGTCGAGCGCAGCACCTTCAGGCCCTCGTTGGCGTCGGCGGCACTGTGGCAGGCGAGGCCATCCTCGCGCAGGGCCTGGCACAGCAATTGGCGGACATGCGGGTCGTCCTCGACCACCAGCACGTGATGGCCCCGGCTACCTTCCACGGGCTGTGCGGGTTGCGTGGGTTGCACGGGTTTGCCCGGTGGCTGGGCCTTGCCGGCGTGGCGTGGAAGGTACAGGTCCACCCGGGTACCTTGGCCGATCTGGCTGTGCAAGGTGACATGGCCGTGGGACTGCTTGCTGAAGCCGTACACCATCGACAGGCCCAGGCCGATGCCCTGGCCAATCGCCTTGGTGCTGAAGAACGGCTCGAAGGCATGCTCCAGCGTGCTTTGCGCCATGCCTTGGCCGTCATCGATGATGCGCAGGTGCACATAGTCACCGGCGCACAGGGCGCCACCGGCAAATTGCCCGGTGCCGATGTGCTGGTTAGTGGCCTCGATGCGCAGCTGGCCGCCATTGGGCATGGCTTCGCAGGCATTGAGCAGCACGTTGTCGAGGGCTTCCTGCAACTGCTGGGCATCGGCTTCGACAGACCACAGGCCCTTGGCGATGTGCACCTGCAGGGTCACGGCCGGGCTCAGGCAGGCCTTCAGGCGCTTTGCCTGAAGCAGGCCGTGCAGATCGACCTGCTGGCTGTGCAGCGATTGCCGGGAAGAGAAGGCCAGCAGGCGGTGGGTCAGGTGGGTGGCGCGTGACACCGCCTCTCGGCCCATGCGCAGCACGGTGTCCAGGCCATCGCTGCGGCCCTGGCGCAGGCGCCGGTCGATCAGCTCGAAGCTGCCGCCAATGCTGGTGAGCAGGTTGTTGAAGTCATGGGCGACCCCCCCGGCCAGTTGGCCGATGGCTTCCATCTTGCGTGTCTGGTGGCGGGCGAACTCGCTGCGCTCGTGGTCTTCGCCCGCAGGCGCGGTCTGGGCGTCCAGGCGTTGCTGCAGGTCAAGCAACTGGTCGCGCGCCAGGTACTGCCGGCGCCGGTTGCGCAGGGCTGACTGGGCCATGTGCAGCAGTTGGGCGTTTTCGAACGGGGCAACCAGCAGTACCAGGTTGCCCACCGGATGGTTGGTCGAGCCCATGGCCGCTTGCTTGCCCTGGCTGAGCAGCACGATGGGCAGGTCCGACCAGCTCGGTTGCTGGTCGATGAATGCCTGCAGCAATGCGCTTGGGCCCTGGTTGAACACTTGCTCGTCAATGATCGCCAGGCCTGCGCCTTCGGCCAGGCAGGCTTGCAGGTTGGCCAGGTCGATCGCGCACAGGCTGTCGATGCCGGCGCAAGCGAGCAGGCGAGCAGTATCCGCGGCTAAAGGCGGGGGCGCCAGGATCAACACGCGTTCGTCCAGCGCCAACGAACTGGCCAAAACGATTCTCCTGCAAGGTGGTCTGATATCCACTGGACCTTGGGCGCAGTCCCAGGGTTCAACAAATTTCGGGCGTTGCCTACAGGCCCTGTTGCAGCACGGGATCGTCCGGGTTCTGCCGCTCCAGCTCGGCCAGTAGCACCTGCACGTTCTGCAACTGGCCGGTTTCCTTCCAGTACTGGATCAGCAACACCCGTGCCCGGCGATTGGCCGGCTGGCGGCTTAGCACGGTTTCCAGTTGCTTTTGCGCGGCGTCGAGTTGTTCCAGTTCATGCAGGGTGACTGCCAGTGTATAGCGGTAGTCGGTGTTGTCCGGGTCCAGCTCGACGGCACGGGACAGGGCCAGCAAGGCGTATTCGCGCTGTTCGTGGCGGATCAGCCAGAGCCCCAGTTCGTACTGCAGAAAGGCTGAATCGGGGCTCAGCGCCAAGGCTTTGCCCAGCACCTGGCGCGAAGCGTCGTGATGACCCTGGCGCTCAAGCAGGCGTACCTGGGTAGCCAATGCGTCGAGGTTGCCGGGGGCGACGGCCAGCGCTCGTTGCAGGGCGTTGGCGGCCTGGGTGAAGTCGTTTTCGTGCAGGTACAGGCGCGCCAGGTGCACCTGGGCGTCGGCATCCTCGGGTTGTTGCTCCAGGGCCTGCTGGTATTGCTCCAAGGCAACCTGTAGCGGGCCGAAATACAGGCCTATGTCATCGGGGGCAAGGCCGAGCAGGGCATCTACCGCGGCAAAGCGTACGCTTTGCTCGTCGTCGTCCAGCAGCGGGCCGAGTACCAGGCTGCGCTGCGCTGCCGGCAGCAGGCGTCGGATACCGGCAATGGCAGCACGGCGCACCAGCGGGTCGGCATGCTCCAGGTCCTGACGGGCGAGTTTCAATGCCTGCGGCGAGGGGTAGTTGGGCAACTCGGCGTACAGCGCCGCGCGGCGGATGGCGGGCAAGTCGGTGCGTTGCAACTGTTGGTACAGCACCCGGGCGGCACCGGGCTGGCCGTCATGGGCCTGACGCAGGGCCTTGGCGTAGCTGTGTGCAGGCAGGGTTGGCGGTGCTGACGGGGCGTCGCGCCACAGGTAGCCGAACAGGGCCGATACCAGGATCAACAGCAGCAGGGCGATCAGGTAGCGGTTGCGTCTGGGCATCGGACGATCCGTGGCGGCGGGAAGGGCAGAGCTTGGGCTAGCTGGGGGGTAAATGCAACCGAGTGAGGGTTGCGTGGCGCCTGCCTCGGGTTTTGCGGTGGGGCATAAATCGAGCGCCGCCCGCGCGGCGCACGGTCTCACAGGCAATGAAAATATTGTGGCGAACACCCACCCCGAAACACACTTCCAAAAACATAAAAAAGCCCCGCGGACCAAGGCCTGCGGGGCAAACGGTTGGGGGAGGAGCCAACCAAAGGAGTCGTTGAAACGGGGGTATCAGTGCGCGCTGGCGACAGTCTCCGGTTGCCAGCCGCCACCCAGGGCCTTGTAGATCGAGACGATGCCGCGGTACAGCTCGACCTCACCCTGGGCTTGCGCATCTTCAGCGCTCAGCCGCTCACGCTCGGCATCGAGCAGCACCAGGTAGTCCACCGTGCCCTCGCGATAGCGAATCGAGGCCAGTTCCGCCGCCTTGCGGCTGGCGTCGCTCTGGCGCATCAACGACAACAGCCGCTGCTGGGTCTTGTCGTAATCGCTGAAGGCGTTGGCCGATTCTTCCAGGGCCAGCAATACCTGCTGTTCATAGTTGGCCAGCGCCCCTTCGGCATCAGCCTTGGCACCGCGCAGGCGGGCGCGCACGCTGCCCAGGTCGAAGGCGGCCCAGGTGATGCTTGGGCCCAGCGCCCAGGCATTGGCTGCCGAGGAGCCTATCTGCGAGCCGCGGGCGGCAGTAAAGCCAAGGAAGCCGCTGAGGTTGACACGGGGGAACAGGTCGGCGGTGGCCACGCCAACATTGGCGGTGGCGGCTGCCAGCTGGCGTTCGGCGCTGCGGATGTCCGGGCGGCGCCGCAGCAGTTCACCCGGGTCACCCACCGGCAGCGCCTTGGCAATCGCCGGCAGGGCTTTGGGCGACAGGTCGACGCCAAGTGCATCCGGGCGCTGACCGAGCAGGGTGGCGATGCGGTGCCGCGCGCGTGCCTGTTCCGCCTGCAATTGCGGTACGGTGGCTTCAACACCGGCCAGGCGCGCATCGGCACGCACCACATCGAGATCGTTGCCCACGCCGGCATCGCGCAGGGTTTCGGTGATGGCCCGCGATTCTTGCTGGGTCTTGAGGTTGGCCAGGGCGATCTTCTCGCGTAACTGCGCGCCGCGCAGCTGGCCATAGGCATCGACCAGCTCGGCAATCAGGCTGACCTGCAACTGCTGCAGGTCGGCCGCTGCCACCGCTTCCTGGGCTTCGCTGGCTTCGATCTGGCGCTGGATGCGGCCAAACAGGTCAAGCTCCCAGGCCATGTCCAGGCCCAGGTCGTAGCGCTCGCTGTTCACCCGTTGTGTGGTCTGGCCGGGGATCTGGCCCTTGCCGATGTCGCTGCTGGCGCGGCTGGTGACCACCGGGAACTGATCGTTCTCGGCGTCTTCACGGATCGAACGGGCCGATTTCAGGCGGGCGAAGGCCACGCGCAGGTCCCGGTTGCCGTCCAGCGAAGCCTGCACCAGCTGGTTCAGCACCGGGTCGTCGAACTGCCTCCACCACAGGCTTTCGAAGCGGCTACGGTCGTAGGCCTTGGCCTGTACATCGCTGGCCAGCTGCGCGGGCTCGGTGGCCGGCGCCTGGTAGTCCGGGCCTACCGCGCAGGCCGCCAGGGCCAACGCCAGCAGGCTCGGGGTCAAGGGTTTGAGCAGGTTCATGCATGGTTCTCCAGCACTTGAACGTGTTCGGCCTTGCGGGCCTGGCGACGCTCGACGAAACGGCGAATCAGGAAGAAGAACACCGGGGTCAGGAACAGGCCGAACACGGTCACGCCGATCATCCCCGAGAACACCGCCACACCCATGGCATGGCGCATTTCCGAGCCTGCGCCGGAGCTGAACACCAACGGAACCACACCCATGATGAAGGCGATCGAGGTCATCAGGATCGGCCGCAGGCGCAGGCGGCAGGCTTCCAGTACCGCAGCCAGCGGGTCGAGCCCCTTGGCCTGTTCGTCCTTGGCGAACTCGACGATCAGGATGGCGTTCTTGCACGCCAGGCCTACCAGTACGATCAGGCCGATCTGGGTGAAGATGTTGTTGTCACCACCCGACACGATCACCCCGGTGATGGCCGACAGCAGGGTCATCGGCACGATCAGGATCACCGCCAGCGGCAGGCTCCAGCTTTCGTACTGGGCAGCAAGCACCAGGAAGGCCAGCAGCACGCACAGCGGGAACACGAACAGCGCGGTGTTGCCCGAGAGGATCTGCTGGTAGGTCAGGTCGGTCCACTCGAAGGTCATGCCGTTGGGCAGTTCCTCTTTCAGCAGCTTCTCGATTGCAGCTTCCGCCTGGCCGGAGCTGTAGCCCGGTGCCGCGGCGCCGTTGATCTCGGCGGTGATGAAGCCGTTGTAGTGCATCACCCGGTCCGGCCCGGAGGTGTCGCTGACCTTGAGGAAGGTCGCCAGCGGGATCATTTCGCCAAGGTTGTTGCGCACCTTCAGCTGGCCGATCTGCTCGGCATCGAGGCGGAACTGCTGCTCGGCCTGGACGTTGACCTGGTAGGTGCGGCCAAAGCGGTTGAAGTCGTTGGTGTACAGCGAGCCCAGGTAGACCTGCAGGGTGTCGAAGATGTCGGTGATCGCCACGCCATGGGTCTTGGCCTTTTCCCGGTCGATGGCGGCATCGACCTGCGGCACGTTGACCTGGTAGCTGGTGAACAGGCCCGCCAGCTCCGGCACGTTGTGGCTCTTGGCGATGATGTTCTGGGTTTCCTTGTACAGCGCTTCGTAGCCCAGGTTGCCGCGGTCTTCGATCTGCAGGCGGAAGCCGCCGATGGTGCCCAGGCCTTGTACCGGCGGGGGCGGGAAGATCGCGATGTAGGCGTCCTGGATGTCGGCGAACTGGGCATTCAGTGCAGCTGCGATGGCCGCCGCCGACTGGCTCGGGTCCTTGCGCTCGTCGAACGGCTTGAGCGGGGTGAACACGATGCCGCTGTTGGGGCTGTTGGTGAAACCGTTGATCGACAGGCCAGGGAAGGCTACCGAGTCGGCCACACCAGGCTGCTTCAGGGCGATTTCGCTCATGCGCTTGATCACCGCTTCGGTGCGGTCGAGGCTGGCTGCGTCAGGCAGCTGGGCGAACGCCACCAGGTACTGCTTGTCCTGGGCCGGTACGAAACCGGTCGGGGTGGACGAGAAGCCCAGGTAGGTCAGGCCCATCAGGCCGGCATACACGAACAGGGCGATGCCGCTGGAGCGGATGACCCGGCGCACGCCACCGACGTAACGGTTGGAGGCGCGGTCGAAGAAGCGGTTGAACGGGGCGAACAGCCAGCTGCCCAGCAGTTTTTCCAGGAACCGCGAGAAACGGTCTTTCGGCGCGTGGTGGTCCTTCAACAGTACGGCAGCCAGGGCTGGCGACAGGGTCAGGGAGTTGAACGCCGAGATGACCGTGGAAATGGCGATGGTCAGGGCGAACTGCTTGTAGAACTGCCCGGTCAGGCCGGAAATGAACGCAGCAGGCACGAACACGGCGCACAGCACCAGGGCGGTGGCGATGATCGGCCCGGTCACTTCGCCCATGGCCTTTTGCGTGGCTTCCAGCGGTTTCAGGCCCAGGCCGATGTTGCGCTCGACGTTTTCCACCACGACGATCGCGTCGTCCACCACGATACCGATGGCCAGGACCAGGCCGAACAATGACAGCGCGTTGAGCGAGAAGCCGAACAGGTGCATCACGGCAAAGGTACCGATCAGCGATACCGGTACGGCCATCAGCGGGATGATCGAGGCGCGCCAGGTCTGCAGGAACAGGATGACCACCAGCACCACCAGCACCAGCGCTTCGAACAGGGTGTGCACCACGGCCTCGATGGAGCCACGGACGAACACGGTCGGGTCATAGACGATGCTGTAGTCCATGCCCTCGGGGAAGTCCTTCTTCAGCTCGGCCATTTTCGCCCGTACTTCGTCGGAGATCTCGATGGCGTTGGAGCCTGGGCGCTGGAAGATCGGAATGGCCACTGCCGGCTGGTTGTTCAGCAGCGAACGCAGGGCGTACTGGCTGGAGCCTAGCTCGACCCGGGCGATGTCCTTCAGGCGGGTGATTTCGCCATCGGCACCGGCGCGGATGATGATGTTCTCGAACTCTTCCTCATTGACCAGGCGGCCCTGGGTGTTGATCGACAGCTGGAAGCTGGTCGAGCCCGGGGCGGGCGGGGCGCCCAGCTGGCCAGCCGCCACCTGGCGGTTCTGCTCGCGGATGGCAGCTACCACATCACTGGCGGTGAGGTTGCGCGAAGCGGTCTTGTTCGGGTCCAGCCATACACGCAGCGAGTAGTCGCCCATGCCGAACAACTGCACATCACCCACGCCGCCCAGGCGCGCCAGCTCGTCCTTGATGTTGAGGATGGCGTAGTTGGACAGATAGAGCATGTCGTAGCGGTTGTCCGGCGAGGTCAGGTGCACGACCATGGTCAGGTCGGGCGAGGCCTTGTCGACGGTGATACCGATGCGGGTCACTTCCTCGGGCAGCTTGGGCTGGGTCCGGGTGACGCGGTTCTGCACCTGCACCTGGGCGTTGTCCAGGTCGGTACCCAGGGCGAAGGTGATGGTCAGGGTCAGCTTGCCGTCAGCGGTGGACTGGGAGGACATGTACAACATGTTCTCCACACCGGTGATGGCCTGTTCCAGCGGCGCGGCGACGGTTTCGCCGATGACCTTGGGGTTGGCGCCGGGGAAGTTGGCGCGCACCACCACGGTGGGCGGCACCACTTCGGGGTATTCGCTGATCGGCAGCTGGAACAGCGAGATCGAACCCGCGATCAGCAGCACCAGCGACAGCACCGCGGCGAAGATCGGCCGGGTAATGAAGAATTTCGAGAAGTTCATCGGTGTGGTCCCTTAACCGCGTGGCGCCTGGGCGCTGGCGACTTTCACGTTGTTGCCCGCCACCTTCGGCGCCGGGTTGCTGGCCTCCAGGGCCTGGCGCTGCTGGGCGAGGGCGGCGAGGGTCTGTTCGCTGGCCATCGGTGTCTCTTCCGGGGTGACCGGTGAGCCAGGGCGCACGCGCTGCAGGCCCTTGACCACGATGCGGTCGTCCTTGCCCAGGCCGCTGCGCACGATGCGCAGGCCTTCCAGCTTCGGCCCCAGCTCCACGGCGCGGTAGGCGGCCTTGTTGTCCTTGTCCATGACCAGCACGAACTTCTTGCCAAGGTCGGTGCCTACGGCTTCGTCGTTGATCAGTACGGCCTGGTACTGGGCGCTGCCCACCAGTTTCAGGCGTGCGTACAGGCCCGGGGTGAACTGGCCGTCGCTGTTGTCGAACACCGCACGGCCACGGATGGTGCCGGTGCGCGGGTTGACCTGGTTGTCGACGAAGTTCATCTGGCCCAGGTGCGGGTTGCCGGTTTCGTTGGTCAGGCCCAGGTACACCGGGGTGCTCTGGCCACGCTGGCCCTCGCGGGCCAGCTGGGTGTACTTGAGGTACACGCGCTCGTCGGCGTCGAAGTAGGCGTAGACCTTGTCGGTGGAAACCACGCTGGTCAGCGGGGTGACATCGGCGGTAACGATGTTGCCGGCGGTGAACTGTGCGCGGCTGACACGGCCGCTGATGGGGGCGGTAACGCGGGTGAAGCTGAGGTTCAGGCGTGCCAGGTCGAGCTGGGCCTGGATCGCGTCGACCCCGGCGCGGGCTTCGGCGGCGGCGCTGCTACGCGATTCGGCCAGTTCTGCGGAAATGGCGTTGCTGTCACGCAGGCGTTCGCCACGGCGGGCTTCGTTGGCGCTGCGGATGGCGGTGGCCTTGGCCTGCTGCAGTTGGGCTTCGAGGCGGCGGACCTCTGCCTGGAACGGGCGTGGGTCGATCTGGAACAGCAGGTCGCCTTTCTTGACCTGGGCGCCTTCAGTGAAGGCTACCAGGTCGATCTGGCCGGAGACCCGTGGCCGTACCTCGACGGTTTCCGGGGCTTCGAGGCGGCCGGTGAACTCATCCCATTCGTTGATCGGTTGCTCGATCACCTTGGCCACACTGACCTTCGGCGCGGCGGGAGCCTGCACCGCGTCGGGGGTTCGACCGCAAGCGCTGATCACCACCACTGCCAGGGCAGCGAGGGGGAAGCGCAAGGGTTTGAGTGATTGTTCCATGGAGAACTCCGCCAATGTATTAGTAGTGGGCGGAGTGTGAGTGTGTTGCGCGTGATGCACGAATCGAACGGGCCGAAGGTTATTATCACGATGAATGATATGTGTGGATCAATCATCGATCTTGGGCATGTGTCGGGCCCAGGCCTTGCGCCGTGTAACCTGTGCGCGCGGCAGCCTGGGGCCTGGCGCTTCAGTGAATGCTCGAGGCCAGTTCGAAGATCGGCATGTACATCAGGATCACGATCAGGCCGATCAGCAGGCCGATGAAGGTCATCAGCAGCGGTTCGAACAGCTTGACGAACCATTCCACCCAGCGGCCGATTTCCTGGTCATGGAAGTCGGCGCAGCGCTCCAGCATCTCGCCCAGGTTGCCGGACTGCTCGCCGGCCCGCAGCAGGCGCAGCGATACCGGCGTGACCAGTTGCCCGGCCTCCAGCGCGTCGGACAGCGGCAACCCTTCGCCGACCCGCTGGCTGGCCTGCTCCAGGCCCTGGGCTGCAGCACTGCCGAGCAAACCACGGGCCATGCCCATGGCGGTGAGGATGGGGATGCCACCTTGCAGCAGGATGCCCAGCGAGCGGTAGAAGCGCGCCAGTTCGTACATCATCAGGCGTTGGTGCAGTGCCGGCAGGCGCCGGACCTGGCAGGAAGCCCAGCGCCGCACCCGTGGCTGGCGGCGCAGCAGCCACAGCGCCGTGACCGCGCCAAGGCTGCCCAGCGCCAGCGGCAGCTGCTGGGCATGCAGGAACAGGCCGATCTGCATCAGTAACCGTGACAGCCAGGGCAGTTCGGAGCCCATGCCCTCGAATACCTGGCTGAAACGCGGCACCACGTAGCCAAGCAGGAACAGCACCACGCCACCGCCCACCAGCAATAGCAGCAACGGGTAGACCGAGGCACCCACCAGTTTCTGCCGTACCAGGTCCAGGCGCTGGCGGTAGCTGATGTAGCGGGCGAGGGCGTCGCCGAGCGCGCCGGTACGCTCACTGGACTGCACCAGCGCCACGTACAGCGGTGGGAACACCCGTGGCTGCTGGCCCAGGGCCTGGGACAGCGAGCGGCCTTCGTACAGTTGGCGGACCAGCTCGGCGAGCACTTTGCGCGTTGCGGCTGCGGGTGCCTTTTCCGCCAGGCTCTCCAGCGCATCGATCAGCGGCAGGCCGGCGTTGAGCAGGGTCGAAAGTTCCTGGCTGAACAGTACCAGGTCAAAACTTGCCTCGCGGCGCCAGGCCATGCCGCGCAAGGCGCCGCCGTGGCCACGCAGGCTGAGCACGCGCAGGCCCTGGTCCTCGACCTGGCGGCGGGCCTGGTCGGCGTCCTCGGCGTCGATCTGCAACTGCACCACACCCTGCCTGCCCAGGGCCTTGAGGCTGTAGCGCATGGCCGCTCCCCCTATTGCCAGCTGGTGATTTCGGCGTTTTCCCCATCGCCACCGGGCTGGCCATCCTTGCCCATCGACAGCAGGTCGTACTCGCCGCCATTTTCGCCGGGTTGCCGGTAGATGTACGGGCGGCCCCACGGGTCCTGCGGCACGGCCTTCTGCAAATACGGGCCGGTCCAGCGGGCTTCGCCACTGGGGGCAACCACCAGGGCCTGCAGGCCTTGCTCACTGCTGGGGTAGTGGCCGACTTCCAGGCGGTACAGGTCCAGGGCCTTGCTCAGCCCCTCTATTTGCGCCCGCGCCACCTTGGCCTCGGAGCGACCGAGCTGGCTGAAGTACTTGGGCGCGACGATACCGGCCAGCAGGCCGAGCACTACCAGCACCACCAGGAGTTCAAGCAGGGTGAAACCATGTTGGGGGTTGGTTCTGCGCTGCATGGTGAAGCCCTCCGCTGCATGGGGACAAGCTTTTGCAGGCCCCATGCAACAGCCGTGCACGCCTGCCTCGGGGCCTTGCAGCATGCGGTACGGAAAGCGGCACAGTGCTTGCGTCGTGGTCATTGACCGCGGATTTTCCGGGGCATATTCCCCAACATTGGGGGACCACGAAGAGGCGACCGACATGCGTGGACTCATTCTCGGTTTGATCTGGCTGGTGGCAGGTGCTGCCCAGGCCGATGTGTACATTTCCATCGATGCCAAAGGCAGCTACATACTGACCAACGTCCATCGACCCGGGCGCCTCTATGAAACGGTGATCAGCGAGCCGAAGACCCTGGCCGGCCCCGCCAATGCGCAGCTTATAACCGGCCGTCCGTACGCCAAGCTGGTCGCCGCCGCGGCGCGCACCTACGATGTGCCCCCGGCGTTGCTGCATGCAGTGATCAAGGCCGAGTCCGGCTACAACCCCAAAGCCCGTTCACCGGCGGGCGCGGTGGGGTTGATGCAACTGATGCCGGATACCGCCCGCGAGATGGGCGTGGAAAACCGCCTGGACCCGGAAGACAACGTGCAAGGCGGGGCCCGCTACCTCAAGCGCATGCTCAACTTGTTCGACAATGACATCACCTTGGCCGTGGCGGCCTACAATGCCGGTCCTGACGCGGTACTGCGCCGTGGCGGGGTACCGCCGTTCGCCGAGACCCGGCGCTATGTGCCCAATGTGCTGCGGGAGTACCGCAGGTTGCAGGGGGTGGTGGGTGATTAGTCTTTGCAACTTTCCCTGTGGGAGCGCGCCAGCATCTGGGTTTTCTACCTGGCAGGCGCACTCGCAAAAAAAGAGAAGGAAACAATACCCTTCGGCGGATGCCGCCAAGCTAACCCGATGGTTTCCCCAACTGTGGGCTATAACCTTCTGAAGGTGCCCAGTTGTGGAGTCCGCCATGGACATCGCCCCTCGTTCCGACACTATGGAAGTACTTGCCGGTAGCGAGTTGGCCACCCCACGCAAGCCGTTCAACCTGCTGCGCTGGTACGCCTGGGTCAGCCTGGCCATCATCCTCTCGGTGGCGGCCGGGCTTGGGCTGATTTCCAGCCGTTTCATCATCGACGAGAGCATCGAGCGCGATGCTTTGCTCACCGCACAGTTCATCACCTCCATCGCCGATGCCGAAGTGCGCCATGTGTCGATCCCAAATGTGCGCACCATGGGTGAACTGCTCGATCCGCGCACCGACCGCGCCAACCTGCTTGATGTCGACCCGGACGCCCGGCGCAGGGCGCGTGGCGAGTTCCTCGACCACATCGCCCACCTGCCCGACATGCTGCTGGCCAACATCTATGCCCCGGACCGGACGGTGATCTGGTCCAGCAACCCGGCGCTGGTTGGCAAGCTGATCGAAGGCGACGAAGACCTGGAGCAGGCCTTCGAGTACAAGATGCGAGTCTCGGCCAGCTACCACAACTTCGAACAGGCCCGCGCCGAGCAGAAGTTCGTCAGCCCACCTGAGCAGTTGTTCATCGAGAACTACATTCCGCTGTTCGATGCTGATGGTGAGCAGGTCACGGCGATGGTCGAGATCTACAAGGAGCCCCATGACCTGATCGAGCGCATCGAGCATGGCCTGATCCTGATCTGGCTGGCGATCACCGTCGGCGCCGGCCTGGTCTTCGTCGGCCTGTACGGCATCATGCACCGCGCCGCGCGTCTGCTGGCGGTGCAGCAGAAGCGATTGATCAACAACGAAACCTACGAGGCACTGGGTGAGGTGTCCTCGGCGGTGGCCCATAGCCTGCGCAACCCGCTGGCCAGCATCCGCTCCAGTGCCGAACTGGCCCAGGCGTTCGACGATGGCCCGGCGCAGCGCAATGTCAACGACATCATCAGCCAGGTCGACCGCATGTCGCAGTGGATTCGCCAGATGTTGCAGTCATTGCGCCCGCTCAACGATGAGGCAGTGGCGGTGGATTTGCCGCTGGCATTGCAGGAAAGCCTGCAGACCTATGCGGTGCCGCTTGCGCGCAGCGGCGTGAGCCTGGACCTGCAACCGTTACCCGCGGTGCAGGTACTGGGGCACCCGGCGTTACTGCGGCAGATTTTCAGCAGTCTGATCGCCAACGCCCTGGAGTCGATGGAGCAGGGTGGGCGGTTGCGGGTCGAGGTGGTGCGCCATGACCGGCGTAGCCTGACCCTGCGCCTGTCCGACAACGGCAAAGGCATGACCGAAGAGCAGCAGCGCATGGCCTTCCGGCCTTTCTTCACCACCAAGCAGGGAGGGTTGGGTGTAGGCCTGGTGTTGGTGAAGCGCATCATGGAACGTTTCGGCGGCACCGTCCGGCTCAGCAGCAGTGAAGGCCATGGCACCCGGGTTTTGTTGAGTTTCCGGTTGTTCAAAACTCATGATTTACATTAATTAATGCATATATCTTATTGATTATAAAGAAATTATGTTTTTTGGGTAAAAACCCCCAAATGTGGGGGTTGTTCCTCCATGTCAATTTATGAGTTGTTTGTAAATGATTGAAAAATAACAATAAAAATGATTTGTCAGATGGCTGGCGGAGTTCTTGCAATGGACCAGGCAGAGCGCAACACACGACAAAATGGCAGCTGCGGCTGCACGGGTGGAGTGCTATCAATTGGCTATTGTTCGTAGCCTTGATGCATTTCTGAACGGACGCCCTGCGCGGGAAGCATGCGATGCAGATGCTGGAAAACAAAGTTCCCGACAACGCCAGTACTACCGCCACCGGTGTGGCCGTGCCCTTGCGCGAATTCAATCTGCTGCGCTGGTTTTCGGTCATCAGCCTGCTGATCATCGCTTCGGTGGCGGGCGGGCTGGGTTATGTGTCGACACGTTTCGTGGTACGCGACAGCGTCGAGCGCGATGCCATGCTCACCGCCCAGTTCATTCAGGCTATGGCCCAGGCCGAGGTGCGCCATTCGCAGCTGCCGCCGGGCACCACCATGGGCGAGTTGCTTGACGCGCGCCTGGACCAGCAGCACTTGCAGTTCACCCCGGCGCTGGCCGAATCGACCCGGGTCGAGTTCCTCGACCATGTCGAGCACCTGCCGGACATCTTGCTGGCCAACGTCTATGCCCGCGACCGCACCATCGTCTGGTCGACCAACCCGGAGCTGATCGGCGAGCGCATCGAGGCCGATGGCGACCTCGACCGCGCCTTCCGCTCGCGCAAGGCGGTGTCGGCCAGCTACCACCAGGCCGAGGATGATCGCGAAGAGCAGAAGTTCCAGCGTGAGCCACGCTATCTGTTCATCGAGAACTACATCCCGCTGTTCGACAGCCAGGGTGAGCAGGTGCTGGCCATGGTGGAAATCTACAAGGAGCCGCAGGACCTGGTCCGGCGCATCCAGCGCGGCTACGTGCTGATCTGGGCCTCGACCCTGGTGGGCGGGGCGCTGATCTACTTCGGCCTGTTCTGGATCGTGCGCCGCGCGGCGCAGTTGCTGCACTTGCAGCAGGACCGGCTGGTGGCCAGTGAAACCTATGTGGCCCTGGGCGAGATGTCCTCGGCGGTGGCGCATAGCTTGCGCAACCCGCTGGCCAACATTCGCTCCAGCGCCGAGCTGGCCCAGGAAATCGCCAACCCCGCGGCGCAGAAGAACATCACCGACATCATCAGCCAGGTCGACCGCATGTCGCGTTGGGTGCGGGACCTGCTGGTGTCGTTGCGCCCGACCAGTGACGAGGCCGAGGCCGTAGACCTGGTGACGGCCATAGAGGATACCCACCTGGCCTTCGCCCAGCAGATCGAACGCAACGGCGTGCGTTTCTGCTACGAAGGGCCCGGGTCACAATGGGTGGCCAGCCAGCCGCTACAGCTCACGCAAATTCTCAACACCCTGTTCTCCAATGCCCTGGAAGCCATGCCCGAAGGCGGCATGTTGCGCGCCCAGGTCAATGCGCAGGATGGGCAGCGTGCCGAATTCGTCCTTAGCGATACCGGCAAGGGCATGAGCCAACAGCAGGAACGGATGGTGTTCAAGCCGTTCTACACCACCAAGCAGGGCGGCCTCGGCGTAGGCCTGGCCCTGGTCAAACGCATCATGGAACGTTTTGGCGGCTCGGTCAGCCTGAGCAGCCGCGAAGAGGAAGGAACCCGCGTAAGCCTCACATTCAATATCGCAGCGGGAGGGGACCATGGAGCACAGCATCCTGGTAGTCGAGGATGATGAAATTCTCGCCGACAACATTCGCACCTACCTCAGCCTCAAGGGCTTCGAGGTCACCGTATGCAACAGCGCGGAGCTGGCGCTGGAGCAGATCAAGCGGGCCCAGCCCGATGCGGTGCTGACCGACAACTCGCTGCCGGGCATGAGCGGGCACGACCTGCTGCGCACCTTGGTGGCGCAGGTACCGAACCTGAAAGTGATCATGATGACCGGCTATGGCAATGTCGAAGATGCCGTGCAGGCAATGAAGGAGGGTGCCTTCCATTACCTGAGCAAGCCGGTGGTGCTGGCCGAACTAAAGCTGATCCTGGACAAGGCGCTGGCCGCTGAACGCATGGAGCGCACGTTGTCGTTCTACCAGGAGCGCGAGGCGCAGAAGTCCGGTTTGCAGGCGTTGATCGGCGAATCACCGGCGATGCTCACCCTCAAGCACACCCTGCGCCAGGTGCTGGATGCCGAGCGGCGCATGGCCAGCGACGACTTGCCACCGGTGCTGATCGAAGGCGAGACCGGTACCGGTAAAGAGCTGGTGGCCCGTGCCTTGCACTTCGATGGGTCGCGCAGCAAGGGGCCGTTCATCGAGTTCAACTGCGCCTCGATCCCGGCCAACCTGCTGGAGGCCGAACTGTTCGGCCACGAGAAGGGCGCCTTTACCGATGCCAAGGAGCGCCGGGTGGGCCTGGTGGAAGCTGCCGATGGCGGCACGTTGTTCCTCGACGAGATTGGCGAGATGGACCTGGTGCTGCAGGCCAAGCTGCTCAAGTTGCTGGAAGACCGCAGCATCCGCCGGATCGGCGCGGTGAAGGAGCGCAAGGTCGACCTGCGGGTGATCAGTGCTACCAACTGCAACCTGGAGCAGATGGTGCAGCAGGGCAAGTTCCGCCGCGACCTGTTCTTCCGCCTGCGCATCATTGCCCTGAAGGTGCCGCGCCTGTATTCCCGCGGGCAGGACGTGCTGCTTCTGGCGCGGCATTTCCTGGCCCATCATGGGCGGCGTTATGGCAAACCGAACCTGCGCTTTTGCGCCGAGGCGGAAAAGCTGATGCTCGGTTACAGCTGGCCAGGCAATGTGCGCGAACTGCGCAACATGCTGGAGCAGACCGTGCTGCTGGCACCGAACGAGGTGGTACAGGCGCATCAGCTGAACCTGTGCATGACCCTGATCGACGAGCCGCTGGTGCAGCAGGCGGCGCCTGCGGTGTTCGAAATGCCCCGGCACGAACCGGAGCTCGGCACCAGCCTGCCGGACATGGAGCGCGATCTGGTCTGCAAGACCCTGGACCGCACGGACTGGAACGTGACCAAGTCGGCGCGCATGCTCGGGCTGTCGCGGGACATGCTGCGTTACCGGATCGAGAAGCTGGGGCTGACCAGGCCGGACAAGCGCCAGTGGTGAGCATCGGCTAAAGGGGCGTACAGGGCTGCGCATAACCCATTGAACCAGCAGGGCCCCTGTGGGAGCGGCTTNNCGGTGCCATGCACCGCGTTGGATTCTTCGCGGCTAAAGCCGCTCCCACAGGGGCCGCGAAACATTCAGGATCATTGATCAACGCTGGGTATCGGCTGCTCCCTGCCGCCCGGTACCTTCCGAGCCACTGCCATCCATCCCCGGCAAATCCCGGTTGTCATTCTGTTCAGCTGGCGGGCTGTCCGGGTCGTTGCCCTTTATGCGTGGGTCGGTATCCCGCGGCATGGGCTTTTCGATCGGGTTGAGGGTGCTGTCCGCGCCCGGCTTGGGCGCCGGGTTGTGCGGGTCGTCGGGGTAGGTGGGGCCGGTGCCGGCAGCCAGGGCCAGCGGCGTGGCGAGCAGGGCAATCAGCAGGATGCTTGAGCGGGGCATGGCAGGCTCCTTTGCTTCTGGTAGGGCTGATACTTACCTTCGGCCCTACCCGAAGCTTCAAGGTGCCATTACCCCGATCAACGGTTACACCACCAGCGACAGCAACATGATGAAGATGATGCCGACGATCGACAGGATGGTCTCCATCATGCTCCAGGTCTTGAAGGTTTCCGCCACGGTCATGTTGAAGTACTGCTTCACCAGCCAGAAGCCGGCGTCGTTGACATGGGACAGGATCAAGGAACCTGCGCCGGTGGCCAGCACCAGCAGTTCACGGTTGACCCCCGGCACCAGGTCGATAACCGGTGCGACGATGCCCGCGCCGGTGATGGTGGCGACCGTGGCGGAACCGGTGGCGATGCGGATTACCGCCGCTACCAGCCAGGCCAGCATGATCGGCGAAATCTCCGCTTGCACGGCCATCTGCCCGATCACATTGCCCACGCCAGTGTCCACCAGCATCTGCTTGAAGCCGCCACCGGCACCCACGATCAGCACGATCGCCGCGGTCGGAGCCAGGCTCTGGTCAAGCATCTTCATGATCTGCTGGCGGTTGAAGCCACGGGCCGCGCCGAAGGTGTAGAAGGCCAGCAGCAGGGCGGCGAGCAGGGCGGTGATGGGGTGGCCGATCAGGTCCATCCACTGGCGCACGATGTGCTCGGCGGGCAGCACCACGTCGGCGAAGGTCTTCAGCAGCATCAGCACCACCGGCAGCAGCACGGTGACCAGGGTGATGGTGAAGCTCGGCAGGTTGCCCTGGTCGGACTCCTTGGCGATCTGGTCCATCAGTTCCTGGGACGGGGTACCCGGGATGTAGCGGGAAATGAAGTTACCGAACAGCGGGCCGGCGATGATGGCGGTAGGCAATGCCACGATCAGGCCATAGAAGATGGTCTTGCCGATGTCGGCATGGAAGATGCCGATCGCCAGCAGTGGGCCCGGGTGCGGGGGCACCAGGCCGTGCACCACCGACAGGCCGGCCAGCAGCGGAATGCCGATCTTGATCAGCGACACGCCCGAGCGCCGGGCGACGATGAACACCAGTGGAATCAGCAGCACGAAGCCGATCTCGAAGAACAGCGGGATGCCCACCAGGAAGGCGGCGAACATCATGGCCCAGTGCACGTTCTTCTTGCCGAAGGCGCGGATGAGGGTTTGCGCGATCTGGTCGGCGCCCCCGGAGTCGGCCATCAGCTTGCCGAGCATGGTACCCAGGGCGAGCACGATGCCGACGAAGCCCAGCACGCCGCCAAACCCATCCTGGAACGATTTCATGACCTTGGCCACCGGCATGCCGGAGGTCAGGCCAAGGAAGCCGGCCGCGATCGTGAGGGCGACGAAGGGGTGAACTTTGAAGTGGGTGATCAGCAGGATCAGCCCGACGATGGTAACCAGCGCGTCGAGCAGCAGGAAGGTATCAGTAGCCAGTCCGAACATGGTTTGAAGGCCTCGGTCTTATCGTTGTTTTGGCGTAGCTTTTTTGGAACTTTGCGCGCGTTTACGGGGCAGGGTAGCGCTGTCTTTAGTGAACCAGGAAAGTCGGCAAGGTCAGGCCGTTTGTGCCAGGCCCCGCTCACCGCGGCCCTTTAGCCAGCTGTCCACCGCTTCGGCAAGCGCTTCGATGGGCTGGGTGGCGTCAAGCGCCAGGGTCAGGGGTTCGCCGTGTGGCGGTTCCAGCGCAGCGAACTGGCTGTCGATGAGGCTCGCCGGCATGAAATGCCCGGGGCGGGCCAGCACGCGTTTTTCGGCCTCGGCGGGCGACAGTTCGAGGAACACGAACACCAGCCCCGGCATGGCATCGCGCAGGGTGTCGCGATAGCGGCGCTTGAGGGCTGAACAGGTCAGGATCGGACGCTCCCCAGCCTGGGTCGTGGCTTGTAGTTCCTGACCAAGACGCACCAGCCAGCCGGCACGGTCGCTGTCGTCCAGAGGGATGCCAGCGCTCATCTTGCGGATGTTTTCGGCAGGGTGGAAAGCGTCGCCTTCGATCAGGCGGCCGCCACTTCGGGCGGCAATGGCAGCGCCGATGCAGCTTTTGCCGCAACCGGCCACGCCCATCACCACGATGGCGGACAGGGGAGAATTCATCAGTACCTCCTGCGGGTGAGACAGCGCTGTCTCGTCGTCGACGAACAGCCACCTCCCCGGTGTTATTGATCTTGTCCTTACGCAGTATGGACGCTTGGCGGCGAGCGCGTGATGGCGGCTACCAAAGATTACATTGCCTGCGTCCTGAGACAGCGCTACCTTAGTGGCCGTTCCCTTTCCTTGCAAGTAGTAAAATTACAACACTCATGTCCCGCACCGGCTCCCGTACCACAGGTCGTCCCACCCTGGCAGAAGTTGCCAAGCTTTCCGGGGTTTCCCCGATTACCGCCTCGCGCGCCCTGCGTGGGGTCAGCACGGTCGCGCCAGAGCTGGTCGAAAAGGTCGTTGCGGCTGCAGCGAGCCTGGGTTATGTGGCCAATCCGGCGGCCCGGGCCCTGGCTTCGGCACGCAGCCAGTCGGTGGTGGTGTTGATTCCGTCGCTGTCCAACCAGCTGTTCATCGACACCCTGGAAGCCATTCATGAGGTCATGCGCCCGCGCGGGCTCGAGGTGCTGATCGGCAACTATCACTACGACCTTGCCGAGGAAGAGAACCTGATCCGCAATTACCTGGCCTACCAGCCTTGCGGCATGCTGCTAACCGGCTTCGAGCGCAGTGAGGGATCGCGGCAGATGCTGGCGGCCAGTGGCGTGCCCTGCGTGCACATGATGGAACTGAATGGCGAGGCCGGGGCCTTGTCGGTCGGCTTTTCGCAGCAGCAGGCCGGGCGCGCTGCGGCCCGCCACCTGATCGAGCGCGGGCGCAAGCGCCTGGCATTCATTGCCGCGCAGCTCGACCCGCGGGTGATGCAGCGTGCCGAGGGGTTCCGCCAGGCGTTGGCCGAGGCCGGCTTGCAGGCGGCCGAGCTGGAGGTGCTGGCGCCGGAGCCTTCTTCCATCGCCTTGGGCGGCGCGCTGTTCAGCCAGCTGCTGCAGCAGGCGCCGGATGTCGACGGTATCTTCTTCTGCAACGACGACCTGGCCCAGGGCGCGGTGCTGCAGGCATTGCGCCAGGGCGTGGAGGTACCGCGACAGGTGGCGATGGTCGGTTTCAACGACCTGCCGGCTTCGGCGCACATGGTGCCGCGGCTGACCTCGATTCGCACGCCTCGGGCCGCCGTTGGGCGCGGTGCGGCGCAGGCGCTGCTGGCGTTGCTCGATGGCAAGCGGGTACCGAATGCGCAGCAGGACCTGGGCTTTGAGTTGATGGTGCGGGAGAGTTCCTGAGCTCGTCTTGAGGGGTGGGGTGGTTTCGAGACCGAGCGCCGCCCGCGCGGCGCTCGATTTCACAGGCGCCACAAAAAACACGACTTACACCAGGCGAACTATGCTCAGGACACCGCGCATACAGGAGCCCGGCGTCATGTTCGATTTCCACCGCAAGTCCGACCTGGTAGAGATCCAGCGCAGTCATCAGGCCTTGGCCAGCTTGCAGGCCAAACTGGCGGCGATCAGCCGTTCGATGGCGATGATCGAGTTCGCCCCCGACGGCACAATACTCGATGCCAACGAGCGCTTCTGCCAGGCCATGGGCTACAGCGCCGATGAGTTGCGCGGCAAGCACCACCGGCTGTTCTGCGACCCCGACTACGCGAAAAGCGCCGAATACCAGCAACTGTGGCGCGAACTGGGGCAGGGCAAGGCTATCAGCGGTACCTTCGAGCGCATCGACAAGGCTGGCCGCGAAGTCTGGCTGGAAGCCAGTTACATGCCGGTACTGGATGAGCAGCGCCAGGTCAGTAGTGTGATCAAGGTGGCATCCGACATCAGTCAGCGGGTGGTGGAGGAGCACGAGAGCGAAAGCCTGCTAAAGGCCATCAGCCGCTCCATGGCGGTGATCGAATTCACGCCGCAGGGCCGGGTGATCAAGGCCAACCAGAACTTTCTCGACACCATGGGCTATCGCCTGGACGAGGTGGTCGGCCGCCATCACGGGCTGTTCTGCCTGGCGCATGAGCGCGAATCGGCCGAATACCGCGAGTTCTGGGCGTCGCTCAACCGAGGCGAATACCATTCGCACCGTTTCCAGCGCATCGACAAACATGGCCAGACGGTCTACCTGGAGGCGTCCTACAACCCGATCTTCGACAGCAAGGGCCGCTTGTACAAGGTGGTGAAGTTCGCCAGCGACATCACCCGCCAGGTCAGCACCCAGCAAAGTGCCGCCGATGCTGCCCATGCCAGTTCGGTGCAGACCGACGCCTGTGCGCGCAAGGGCACCGAGGTGGTACAGCAGGCGGTGCAGGTGATCGAGCAGATTTCCCATGAGCTCGACGACGCTGCACGCAGTATCGATGCGGTGAGCAAGCAGTCGGATGTGATCGGGCAGATCGTGTTGACCATCCGGGGCATTGCCGACCAGACCAACCTGCTGGCCTTGAACGCAGCCATCGAGGCGGCCCGCGCCGGCGAGCACGGCCGCGGTTTTGCCGTGGTGGCCGACGAGGTGCGCAACCTGGCGGCGCGAACCAGCAAGGCAACCCTGGAAATCGTCGATGTGGTGAGGCAGAACCACGACCTGTCACTGTTGGCTGTAGCCAGCATGCAGTCGAGCCTGAAGCGCACCGGTGATGGCGTGGCGCTGGCCAACGAGGCTGGCACGGTGATCATGGAAATCCAGCAGGGTTCACGGCACGTGGTGGATGCCATCAGCCAGATCAGTTCGACGCTTCAATTGAACTGAGCGCATCACCCAGCTCGTCCAGCAAGGCCTCCAGGCTGGCTTGTAATTGCAGGCGCAAGTCAGCCGTCGACAGGCCTTGGCCGTGGGCCTGTTCGATGGCTTCGCAATCCTTGACCAGCGTGCGCACCTTGAGCATCTTTGCCCCACCCTTGATCCGGTGAGCCAGTGCGCGCACCGCCTCGCCGGGGGCGTCTGCTGCCAGTGCACGCAAGGTGCCCAGGTCTTCGCTGATGCTTTGCGACAGCTGTTCCAGCAAATGCCGAATCAGTTGTTCGTCGTCCTGGGTCAGGTGGCGCAGTTCGCTCAGGTTGAAGCCGCTGCCGGGCCGCGCCGGCGGCTGTTGCCGGGCAAGGGCCTGGGGCAGGTGGGTCTTGAGCGTGCGCAAGCCAATCGGTTTGAACAGGCATTCGTCCATGCCGCTGGCCAGGCAGCGGGTACGCTCTTCGGCCTGGGCGTTGGCGGTGACGCCGAGAATCCGGCATGCCGCCAGGCCGCGCTCGCCCTCGAGGTTGCGGATGCGGCGGGTCAGTTCATGGCCATCCATGACCGGCATGCTGCAATCGGTGATCACCAGGTCAAAGCGCGCTGCCTGCCAGCGCGCCAGAGCGATTTCGCCGTTTTCCGCCAACGTCACGCGGTGCCCCAAGGTCTGCAGTTGCCGCTCCAGCAGCAGCAGGTTGGCCGGGGTAGTCGTCGACCACCAGTATGTTCAACGGGCCGCTGCTGCTTTCCAGCGCCGGGGCGTGCAGTTGCACCTGCTCCGGTGCTGCGCAGGCGGGCAGTTGCAGGTTGACCTGCACCTTGGTGCCAACGCCTTCGACGCTCTGCAAGCCCAGGTTGCCGCCCATCAGCTCGGCCAAGGTGCGGCTGATGACCAGCCCCAGGCCGGCGCCCTGGCGTGCCCGAGGGCCGTCGGCCTGGACGAAGGTATTGAACAGCCGGGCCTGGTCGGCCGGGCTGATGCCGATGCCGGTGTCTCGCACACTCAGTTCCACTGCCAGGTGGTCGTTGTCGGGGGGCGTGGGCAGCAGCAGGCTGGCGTGGACTTCGCCGCGATCGGTGAACTTGATGGCGTTGCTGATCAGGTTGGACAAAACCTGCTTGAGTCGTAGCGGATCAGCCAGCACCCAGACCGGCGCAGCCGGCAGTTCGCTGTGCAAATGCAGGCCTTTGGCCCTTGCATTGCCTTCGAACACCCGCACGGTGGCACGTACCAGTTCGACCAGGTTGGTGGGCACCGGCTGCAGGGTGATATGCCCGGATTCGATGCGGGAAATGTCGAGAATATCGCCAATCAGTTCAAGCAGGCCGATGGCCGAGTCATGGGCGGTCTGCAGGGTCTGGGTGTCGCAACGGCCGCCGCGGCTGTCTTCCAGGGCCAACTCCAGCAGGCCGATCACGGCATTCATCGGGGTACGGATTTCATGGCTCATGGTGGCCAGGAAGGTGCTCTTGGTCTGGCTGGCCTGTTCGGCGTCGTCCTTGGCCTGGCGCAGTTGTTCGAGCAGGCCGCGGCTCAGCGCCAACTGGGCTTGCAGCGCGTGCTGGGCCTCGGTGCGCTGGTTGATCAGCTTGCGCAGGTAGCTGTTCCAGAACACCACCCCGGCCAGCAGCAAGGCCGACAGCACCAGCACCTGCAGGGCCAGGGTGCGGTAGTCACGCCAGGGGCTGTCACTGACCAGGGTACTGGTGCGCCAGCGGTTGACCAGCTGGTCCAGCTCTTCGGGTGGAATGCTCAGTAGTGCCTTGTCGAGGATTGCCTGCAGCTGGGGTTGGTCCGCGGCCACGGCGAAGGCGGCGACAGCCGGGTCGTCGTCGAGCACACTGGCGATGCGCAGGCGGTCCTTGAATACATGGCTGATGTAGTAGGCAGCATTGATATGGCTGCTCAGGGCGACGTCGGCGGCACCGTTGGCCACGGCTTCCATCAGGCCGAGCGGGTTGTCCACTTCGACTATCCTGGCCTGCGGGTAGCGTTGTTGCAGCAGGGCCCGTTGCGGCGAGCCGCGCACCAGGGCGATGCGCTGGCCATCCAGCGCCTTGGCCTGCGCCGGTGATGCGTTGTCGCCGCGGGTGACCAGCACCCGCGGGCTGACCAGGTAGGGGCGGGTATAGCGCAGTTGTTTCGAACGGTCCGTACCGTAGCCCAATGCGCCGATCATCTGCGCATCGCCGCGTGCCAGACGCTCGACCATTGCCTGTGCCGAAGTGCTTTCGACCGGCTTGAAATGCAGCCCCGTGCGCAGCGAGATCTGCTTGAGCAGGTCGAGGGTAATGCCACTGGGGTGGTGCTGGGCGTCGTTGAAAGTCAGCGGCGCCAGCGATGTGTTGACCAGTACGCTGATGCTGGGGTTGGCAGCGATCCAGGCTTCTTCTTCTGCGGTCAGGTCGGTGACGTGGCGCTGCAGCAGCAGGCTGGTGTTGCCGCTGCCCCAGCGGCGCAGGATGTTCAGGCGTTCGCTTTCGCTGATGCGCGCCAGCGCCTTGTCGACCAGTTGGCGCAGGCGCGGGTTGTCACTGGCCAGGGCAAAGGCAAACGCCCCAGGGGCGACCTGGCAGAAATGGTCGATCTTCAGCGTGCCCTGGTAACTCTTGCCAATCGCGAAGTCGGTACTGATGGCATCGCCCAGGTAAGCGTCGGCCTCGCCCAGTTCGACCGCGGCCAGCCCGGCCAGAGTCGAGCGATACAGGCTCAATTGCGCCTTGGGGTACAGGGTGCGGACGCTACTGGCTGGCAGGTAATGATCGACCATGGCCAGGCGCAGGCCGGCAAGGTCGGGCGTGTTTTTCAGGCTGTGCCCCTCGCGGGTGACGATGACCGGCAGGTCGTCAGCATAGGCCGCACTTAGGCTGAGCTGGGCATCCGCCGCCTCGAAGGCGTTGGAGCTGCCCAGCAGGTCGATTCGGCCCTCGCGTAGCGCAGCGATGGCTTCGTGGCGGCTGTCGTAGCGTCGCACTTCGATAGGGATGCCCAACTGTTCAGCAATGATGCCTGCGTAATCGGCGCTCAGGCCTTCGTAGTCGCGCTGGCTGATATTGATTTCGAGCGGTGGGTAGTCGGGCCGCGAACTGCCCAGCACCAGGTGCTGGCGTTGCTGTAGCCATTGCCGCTCGTCGTGGGACAGCGCAAGTGGGGCGGCGGCACTGACCGAGCGGGCCAGCAACTGGCGAGGTTCGCTGTTGGCCAGCAGCGCGCCGGAACCGGCCAGGCCGATGGCCAGGAGGGCGCTTGCCAGCAGGCGCTTCATCGCCGTCAAGTGCTCAGCAGATGCCGTTGCGCTTGGCCAGGTCGACCATTTCAACCAGCGATTCGGTCTTGAGCTTTTCCATGATGCGGCCCCGGTAGGTGCTGATGGTCTTGGCACTGAGGTTCATGCAGGTGCCGATATACTTGTTGCTCTCGCCGCGCGCCAGGCGCCGCAGCACTTCCATTTCCCGGTTGGACAGACTGGCCAGGCGCACCGGCTCGCTTTCCAGCGAGTTGCTGTTGACCGACATCTGCGGGAAGGTCGAGTAGCCCTTGACCAGGGCCTTGAGGGCGAACAGCAACGCCTCGTGGTCTTCTTCCTTGGTCACGAAAGCGCCGATACCGGCATCCAGACAGCGCCGTACATACAGGTCGGTGGCCTGGCCGGTCAGTACCATGATCTTGGGGACCGGCTCCAGGCATTGCAGGCGCTTGATCACTTCCATGCCGTCCAGGCCGGGCAGGCCGATGTCGAGAATGACCACGTCCGGGCGCAGTTCGCGGGCCACCTGCGCCACCTCGCTACCATTGCCGACCTCGCCGATGACATGGAAGCGCTCGCGTTCGAGCAACATGCGCAAGGACAGCCGGACGATGGGGTGGTCGTCGACGATCAGCACGGTAGTCATGAGGAAAACTCCTGTCGGGGTGTGGTCCGCTTCCTGGATCACTCAGGAATACGTCTGCAAGTGGGGTTATCGGAAGCGCTGCACGATACGACCATTCCCGAAATTTGGTAATGCCGAGTATAGAAGTGTTGAAAGTCCCCGCGCTTGTTGTTGAAAAGTCCTACAAAAAAGGGGAAAGACATCACCCTACCAAAGCGGCAATGTCTGTTTTTTGAGGTCGGTCAAGCGCAGGCGGAGTGCGATTTGCTCACGCGCTGGGTCGAGGCGGGGTTGTTGGCCAGCGCCTGGCCGACCCGTGTCGGGCGTGCCACCAACTGGCCAGTGCAGTTCGGGCAACGGCCCTGGAAACGGGTTTCGGCGCAGGTACGGCAGAAGGTGCATTCGAAGGAGCAGATCAGCGCGTCGGGGCTGTCACCCGGCAGGTCGGTATCGCAGCACTCGCAGTTGGGGCGTAGGTCGAGCATGGGCATGACTCCTGTTTGCAGGCGGGAACCTGGAGTCTGCTACGTCCGCGGCGAAGCTGGCAATGCCTGGTCGCCAGGGCGATACAGGTGGGCGTGCCCCGCGCGGTACAAGGCCGATTCGGCAAACGGTGTGTCGCCCAGTACGTGGCCCACCAGGATCAGCGCGGTGCGCCGGAAGTTCTTGGCCGCGACACGTTCGACGATATCGCCGAGGGTGCCGCGTGCCCAGTCCTGGTCCGGCCAGGTGGCGCGATGCACCACCGCCACCGGGCAGTGCGCGCCGTAGTGCGGCAACAGTTCATCGACGATACGCGACAGGTGCTTGACCCCCAGGTGAATCGCCAGGGTGCTGCCGTGGCGCGCCAGGTCGCCCAGTTGTTCGCCGGGCGGCATTGGCGAACTGTCGCCATAGCGGGTGAGGATAACGGTCTGCGCGACCTGCGGCAGGGTCAGTTCGCAGCCGAGCAGGGCGGCGCTGGCCGCCGTGGCGGTGACCCCGGGGATGATCTGGTAATCGATGCCCAGCGCCTGCAGGTGGCGGATCTGCTCACCGATGGCGCCGTACAGGCTGGGGTCGCCACTGTGTACCCGGGCTACATCCTGACCTTGCTCGTGCGCGCTGCGCATGGCGGCAATGATCTGTTCCAGGTGCAGTTCGGCACTGTTGATCACGGTCTCGGCCTGGTGGCCCTCGAGCACGGCGGCCGGCACCAGCGAACCGGCATAGATGATCACCGGGCACTGGCGGATCAGCCTTTGGCCCTTGACCGTGATCAGTTCCGGGTCGCCGGGGCCGGCGCCGATGAAGTAGACCGTCATGGAAAGTCCTTGCAAGAAAGAGGGGAGAACGTTCAACAGGCCAGGGCGAGAGTGGCCGGGCCCAGTACCTGGCGCGTCAGCAGCAAACTGGCCGTGCCAAGCCGCTGACTTGCCAGGGCCAGCGCCGCACTCTCGGCCACGCCCCAGCAGCCGCTGTGGGTATGGGCTGTGGCGGAACGGTGGCTGAGTTGGTGTTCGTAGGGTTGCAACTGCGCGGTATCGTACAACACCAAGGGCACGTCGAGGCGTTCGGCCAACTGCTGCAAGCCGGCTTCGTCGGCCTTCAGGCCGATGCTGGCGATGCCATGCAGGTCGGCCAACGCCAGGCCCTGGTTGTCCAGGGCCTGGCGTAGCAGGGTTTCCAGCGTATCCGCCGGGCAACCCCGGCGGCAGCCGATGCCGGCGTAAAAGGCTGGCATCAGGCCTTGCTGGAGCGTCCGAACAGCCAGGCGCTAAGCAGGCCCAGGGCCAGCCAGAAGGCAGCGTTGGTCAGCCAGGAGGCCACTTTGAACTGGGTTTCCAATGCGGCAGGGGCCAGGCTCTCGTGCACCTCGGGTTGCGGTGCACCGATTACATGGGGAATGACCAGCAGCACGGCACCCAGCGCCTTCAGCAACCAGTGGCGGGCGAACACCAGCAGGGCCAGGCCCAGCGCAGTGGCACTGGCGGTGCCGACCCACCAGGCCTGGCGTTGTCCCAGGTCGGCGGCTGCGGTACCTGGCAGTTCCGGCGGCAGGCCCAGGGTCGGGGCCAGGCAGAACACGGCAAAGCCGGCCAGGCCCCACAACGCACCGGTGGCGGCACGCTTTGGTTCGCGCAGGTTGTAAAGGGCGGTGAGGATCAGGGCGAAACCGACCGCGACCACCAGGTTGCCGCCGGTGGTGGACAGTACCCGCTGCCAGCCGTCTTCCGGCGACCAGGCTTCGGCGCTGTGTTCATGGGCGGCCACTTCGCCAGCATGTTCGTGCTGGGCGGCCGGGGCCGCGGACTCGTAGGTTTCTGCCTCGAGAATCAGCGGGGCGACCCAGAAGCTTTGCAGCAGGGTCAGCAGCAAGGCCGCCAGTAGCCCGCTGAAGCCCGCGGTACGGGCAATGCGTGTGATCATCGGGCGTACTCAGTGGCAGGGGAAGGCGGCGCTGTGGCGGGTGTCGTGGGCGGCGTTGTGCACGGCCTCGATGTGCGAGAAGCCGGCGAAGTACACCAGGCACAGGCCCAGCAGGCTGGCGCTCACGGCGATAACGACACGCTGGCTGAGGGTGACGGGGGTGGTGATGCTATGTTGCTTGGCGCTGGTGACGGGCATGACGCGTTCCTCTGCTTTTTGTGGGCAATGGGCAAGCGCGGCAGCCCCGAGCGTGGCGGCCCAGGGGAATGCAACAGCGCCCGCCCACCGCGGGGTGTTCATGAACGCCAGGCCGGTCTCCGGGCTTGCGAGGAGGAGCCAGGCTCCTGGAAGGCGTCACCTTCCCATGCCGGGTGACCGGGCACAGTGGCAAAGACGCTTCGCTCGCTTACCGTTGCGGGGGCAGCACCGGCCTTGTCCGGCCCTGCTGGAGGGCCTGCGACGCACCGGTTTCCCGTTTCACCCCCATGGGGGGCACCTGAACGCGAGGCATAAGGAGAGCATGGGGCGGGGCTGGCGTCAATTGCCAGAATTGAGTTTGCGGGGGCTCAGGGCATCCTGTGGGAGCGGCTTCAGCCGCGANNCGGCTGAAGCCGCTCCCACAGTGCCCCTGCCGAGTGATGCGCAGTTCCAGGAGAGCGGGCTTGACCGGAAACCGGACGCAAGCGCCCCCGGTTATCCCCGGGCAAACGCCGCCAGCTTGTCCCCATCCAGCCGGTAGCGCACCCACTCATCCTGCGCCTCGGCCCCCAGCTTCTGGTAGAAGCCGATCGCCGGTTCGTTCCAGTCCAGCACGCTCCATTCCAGCCGCCCGCAATTATTCGCCACTGCCTCGCGGGCAATGTGTTGCAGCAACTGTCGCCCGGCGCCGTCGCCGCGTTGCTCAGGGGTGATGTACAGGTCTTCCAGGTAGATGCCGTTGCGACCTAGCCAGGTCGAGTAGCTATAGAAATACACAGCAAAGCCGATTGCCCGGCCATCGCGTTCGCAAATCAGGCTGTGCACGGTGCTGCCCTCGCCAAACAGGCTGTATTCGATATCGGCAACGCTCGCGATCACCTCGTGGCGGGCGCGTTCGTACTCGGCCAGCTCGGTAATGAAGGCCAGGATCTGCTCGGCATCGGCGCGTACGGCAGGGCGAATGGTGAGACTCATGGTGACGGCTTCCTTGGTCTGGTGGTAGCGGTACAGCGATGTGTATCTACACAATTTAGTAGAACTGTACCGGTCGCAGAGGAGGGCGACTCCATTAGTGTGACAGGACCCATAAAGAATGTGGAATGCCTGCCATGCTTGCCTCTGCCGACCTGCTGACCGCCTTCGTGCTGTTTGCCTTTGTATCTTCCATCACGCCTGGCCCCAACAACACCATGCTGCTGGCTTCGGGGGTGAACTTCGGCGTGCGCCGCTCGATCCCCCATGCCATGGGTATCAGCGTCGGGTTCATGGTGATGGTGCTGGCTGTTGGCCTGGGCCTGGGCGAGGTGTTCAAGGCCTGGCCGCCACTGTACACGGTACTGCGCTACACCGGCGCCACCTACCTGTTGTACCTGGCCTGGAAGATCGCCACCTCCGGGCCGGTCGGCACAGCCTCGTCCAGTGCCCGCAAACCGCTGGGCTTCTGGGGGGCGGCGGCATTCCAGTGGGTCAACCCCAAGGCCTGGGTGATGGCAGTGGGGGCAATCACCACCTACACGCCGGCGCAAGGCTATGTAACCAACGTTATTATCATTGCCGCCTTGTTCGCCTTGGTCAACCTGCCCAGCGTGGGGGTGTGGGTGATGTTCGGCAGTGCCCTGCGCAACCTGTTGCAGAACCCGCGCTGGCTGATGCTGTTCAATGTCCTGATGGCCTTGTTGCTGGTGATTTCACTGTACCCGCTGCTGTTTGTAGAATCGGCGTTTTCCTGACCTGCGAGTACAGTAAGCCGATGCAGTTGATTCCCTGGTCCCACGAATGCGCCGAAGGCTTCACCCTGCGTGGTTGGCGAACCCCGGCCAGTGGCAGGCCGCTGCTGCACTTTCTGCACGGCAACGGCTTCTGCTGCCTGGCCTACCAACCGTTGCTGATGCGCCTGGGCGAGCATTTCGACCTGTGGCTCAGCGATGTCCAGGGCCATGGTGACAGTGACCATGGCGGGGTGTTTCGTGGCTGGAACCGTACCGCTGCGTTGGCAGTGGACGCTTTCGAAGCCGGACGAGGCGAGTATGGCGACGTGCCGCGCTTTGCCGTGGGCCACAGCTTCGGTGGCGTACTGACCGGCCTGATCCTGGCCAGTGAACCGCAACTGTTCAGGCGTGCGGTGCTGCTTGACCCGGTACTGTTCAGCCGGCGCATGCTGGGTGTAATGGGGGTTGCAGCCCTGGTCGGCTTGCACCAGCGTCATGCCTTGGCGCGCAAGGCCGCCAGCCGTCGCAGCCACTGGCCTGACCGCGAGGCAGCCCTGGCTTCGCTGCAAGGGCGGGGGATCTTCAAGGGTTGGACCGATGCGGCGCTGCGGGCCTACATCGAGCATGCCATTGGCGACTGTGGCGAAGCGGTGGTGCTCAAGTGCCGGCCCAGCCGCGAAGTGGAAATCTTCAGTTCGTTCCCCAAGCGCATGTGGGCAAGCCTTACGGCGATCCGCACGCCCACGCGGGTGCTGTATGGCGAGCAAACCTACCCCTTCGTGCCCCATTCGGTGAACCGCCTGGCGGCGCTCAACCACAACGTGACCGCACAGCAGGTTGCCGGCGGGCACTGCTTCATGCAGGAAGACCCGGCCACGGCTGCCGAACAGGTGCTCGGTTTCTTGCAAGGCTAATTGTTCCATTGGTGGAACGATGAATGCCAATCCAGCCAGCTACCGCCTGATTGGCGTCATTGATAAGGTTGTCTCAACCAAGAGAGGAGCCTTCTCATGAAAACGATTCTGGGTGTTCACCGCAGTCCTCATGCCCACTGGGTAGGTGATGGCTTCCCGGTGCGCAGCCTGTTCACCTACGACAACCTGGCCAGCAAGATCAGTCCGTTCCTGCTGCTGGACTATGCCGGCCCTCATGACTTCACCCCCACCAGTGCGCGGCGCGGCGTTGGCCAGCATCCGCACCGCGGCTTCGAGACCGTGACCATCGTTTACCAGGGCGAGCTGGAGCACCGTGACTCCACCGGCGCCGGTGGCTTGATCGGCCCCGGTGACGTGCAGTGGATGACGGCTGCCAACGGCATCATCCATGAAGAGTTCCATTCCCCGGGTTTTGCCCGCAGTGGCGGTACGCTGGAGATGGTACAGCTGTGGGTCAACCTGCCGGCGCGGGACAAGCGCGCAGCGGCTGGCTACCAGACGCTGCTGGCCGAGGACATCCCGGTGGTGGCGCTGGACGGCGAGGGCGGTAGCCTGCGGGTGATTGCAGGTGACTATCGTGGCCACTCTGGGCCGGCGCGGACCTTTACCGCCATGGATGTCTGGGACCTGCGCCTGAATGCCGGTGCAGCCTTGCAGTTGCCGGTGGCCGCCGGGCGCAATGCGGCGCTGGTGGTGTTGCGCGGCAATGTGCGGATCAACGGCGAGCGCGAAGCCGGTCCATCCAGCCTGGTGCTGCTTGACCGGAGCGGTGAGGACGTTGCCGTCGAAGCGCTGGAAGGTGCCAGCCTGCTGCTGCTCAGCGGTGAGCCGATCGACGAGCCGATCGTGGGTTATGGCCCGTTCGTGATGAACAGCCAGGCAGAGATTGCCGAGTCGTTCGACGACTTCCATGCCGGGCGGTTCGGGCAGATGCAGGATGCGCGGGACGGTGCGGCGCATTGACCCTGGTTGATTGAATGGCTTGTCCGGCCCTGTCGCACAGATAACTGAATTCGCAAGCGATCCTCGTACCCTGTGGGAGCGGCTTCAGCCGCGAAGAATCCAACGCGGTGCATGGCACCGGCTGCGCCGGTGTTCGCGGCTAAAGCCGCTCCCACAGGGGCCCTGCCAATTCAATGAGTCATGTGCAGTTCCATGAGAGCTGGCTTGCCGGCGACAGGGCCGGTACAGGGCATTAGATTTGCTGGCATGATGCAGCCATGCCCAAGCTAACTCCTTTGCACGCCGTGCGCCGATCATTGCCCACCCCCGGCCACCACACCCTGTGGCTGCGCTACCGTGCTCCTTACCACTGGCCCTCGACCCTGGCCTTCCTTGCTGCACGCTGCATCCCCGGCATCGAGACCTGCTTCGATGGCACCTACCGGCGTACCCTGGTGGTTGCCGGCCGCCACGCCGTGCTGCACGCGACACCTTCGGGCAGCCAGCACCTGCGGGTCCGCCTTGAAGGCGTCCCGGCGCTTGCGCTACCCGGCCTTGTCGCCAGGCTGAGGCGGGTCTTCGACCTCGATGCCGACCCCGCTCGCATCAATGCCGAACTGTCCCGCGATCCACTGATGGCCTGCCTGATACAGCAGCGCCCAGGCCTGCGCGTGCCACAAGGCTGGGACGCCTGCGAGCAGGCCATGCGCACTGTGCTGGGCCAGCAGGTCAGTGTGGCCGGGGCAATGACCCTGGCCGGCCGCCTTGTGCAACGCCACGGCGTGGCCCTGCGCCGGTCCGCACCGGGCCTGAGCCATGTGTTCCCGGCGCTGTCGGTATTGGCAACTGCGCAGTTCGACGGCATGGGCATGCCGCGGGCGCGCGCTGCCACCCTGGGCACGCTGGCCAGTGCCTTGCTGGCCGAACCGGGGCTGCTACGCAGCGGGCAGGTGCTGGACGAATTGCTACGCAACCTGTGCCAACTCAAGGGTATCGGCCCCTGGAGCGCGCACTACCTGGCGCTGCGCCAGGCCGGCGCGGCCGATGCCTTGCCGCTGGGCGACGTGGCGCTGGTCAAGGCGTTGCGCTTGCTCGAAGGCGATGACGCCCAACTGGCGCAAAGAGCCCTGGCCTGGCGACCGTGGCGGGCCTATGCGGCCCAGCACCTGTGGGCATCGCTGGGGCCTGCCGGGACCGCTCGTCGTTAAGTCTGCCATTGCGTTCGAACCCTCCGCCTGCGCAAGCGATCTTCCACTAAGGTGCTAGAGGATTCCCCGCACGATCATTGCCCCGGCGCATGGACGCCTGCCCGGGCATGCGCAATATCAATTGGCGCCTCGCCTGACAAAGGCGTACTCACACAACAGGCCATCCCACAGAGAGGGTCGTACCATGTCGTTGATAGGAGTTTCGATGCTAGAAATGCGGCAGATGATCGAGCAGGCCTGCCTGCCCGACCGTTGTGAAGTCAGCTGCCCGGACGGCGCCAACCTGACCATCCGCCTGGGTCAGGGCCAGAGTCTCGATGAGGGCGTGACCCTGAGCGGGGTTCCGCTGCAAAGCCTCAACAGTTGCCGTGACCTGGTCAACCTGGTCGGGCAGCTGCACGCGCTGCGTGACAGCCACCCGGCGCCGCTCAAGGCGATTGCCTGAGCACGCCCACCGCGCCCTGCTCAGCCCACAGGCTGGCCGGGCGCATCTATCCGCCAGTTGTGCGGCACTGCCCATGCTCAGGCACACTCGCTGATCGCCTCACTGCAGCTCCAGCAGCAGGTTCAGGCCGCCATCACCGCATTTTCCCTGGTCGCGGACCACACCGTGGTAGCTGCGCCCGTCCCAGACAAAGGCCACGCTGTGGGCACGGTCAACCTTGTCAGGCAACGGCGGGCAGATGTGCAGGCGCAGCCCCGGCCGGCCTTGCAGGTTGAGGGCGGCGAGCTGGCATTGGCACACCACGCTCTGCGCCACCGGGCCGAACAGGGTGTCGCGTACGTAATCGAGTTGCAGCGAGGCATTGGGTGCGCGGCAGGGCATTTTCATAGGCGCGCGGCTCCGCTCTGTAGGGTCGGGGAACAGGGCTTGCAGGGCATGCTGGGCTCCAGGCTGAAGAGGGCGTGGCTTATCGTTTGAAGCTTGCCTGGCCAAGATGTTCAACGTGTTTCATGTGCGTTCATCCTGTTTGCGCCGGGTGACGGAGCGCGGGGCCGATTCAGCCACCGGCCTTGCGCAAGGTCAGGTTGATCCGCCGCTCGCCCAGGCGCGGATGCACGCCAGGCTTGATCGGCAGCACGCCGTGAAAGCGCAAGCGGTCTTCGCCACCCCAGACCAACACATCGCCATGGCTCAGCGGGATGCGCCGGGTCTTGTCGACGCGCTGCAGGCCACCGAACAGGAACACCGCCGGAAGCCCCAGCGACACGGACACGATCGGCTGGCCGAAGTCCTGCTCGTCGCGGTCCTGGTGCAGGCTCAGGCGGGTACCCGGCAGGTAATGGTTGACCAGGCAGGCGTCCGGCACGAAATCGTCGAACCCGGCCATGGCCGCGGCGCGGGCGGCCAGGTCGAGCAACACTGGGGGCAGGGCAGGCCACGGTTTGCCGCTGAGCGGGTCGCAGGGGCTGTAGCGGTAGCCGTGTTCATCACTGACCCAACCCAGGGTGCCGCAGTTGGTCAGGCCGACCGCCATGCGCAGGCCGCCCGGGGTGTGCATGTGCCGGAACGGCGCGGCACGCAGCACCGGACGCAGGGCGTCGAGCAGCGCCTCGATATCGGTCAGGGCGAAGCCGGGCAGCAGCACGGTGTGGCTGGCCAGGCGTTGCGGCTGGGGGCCGAACAGGTCGAGGTCGGACTGGATCATGGGCTTTGTATCGGGTTGGGTGGGGTCCATTGTAATGCCCTTGGCAAGCTTGGCCTAATTCGCGGGCACGCCCGCGCCCACCAGGTTTGCACAGGCTTTGACGGCAGTGGAGTACCTGTGGGAGCGGGCGTGCCCGCGAACAGGCCGGCAAAGAAAAGGAAGTTCTGACGAGAATAAAAAGGAACCGCGGCACCAGGGAGAGGAGCACCGCGGTTCAAGGGGGGAGCGATCTACTGCTGGGTCACAGTGGCCAGGTTCGTGCTGCCCAGCTGGCTGATGGTTGCGGTCTGGTTGACACCGCTCTGGTCGACGTACGCTTTGTTGCCCTGGCCTCCCTGGGTCACATAGGCCATGTTGTAGCTGTCAGCCTGCTTGATGGTGGCTTCGTTGCCGCTACCGTACAGCTGGTTGGTGTAGCTCTGGTTGCTGTAGCCGGACTGGTCCAGGTTGATGACGTTGTCCTTGCCCTGGCTGTTGCCGTAGGCATAGTTGTCGGTGCCACGCTGGTCGGCGATCAGGAGGTTGTCAGTGCCGTTCTGCTCGAAGTACAGCTCGTTGTTCATCTCGGACTGTTTGGTCTCCATCTGGTTGCCGGTGCCTTTCTGGGTCAGCGTGGCCAGCTGGTTGTCACCGTTCTGGGTCAGGTTGACGCCGTTGCCATTGCCGTCCTGGTTGATGGTGGCGTTGTGGTTGGTACCGAACTGGCCGCCCATCTTGGCGCCTTTCCAGTTGCTGGCGGTGATGCTGTTGCCATTGCCCTTGGTGTTGATGGTCAAATTGAGGTTTTCACCGTTCTGGTAGGTGAAATGCAGGTTGTTGCTACCGGTCTGGGTGATGGTAGTGGTCGAGTTGTTGGTCTCGAACTGGTCCGACCAGCTGGCGTTGGCCGTGCCCTGTTGTGACAGGCTGACCTTGTTGTTCATGCCGAAGCTCTGGTCGATATAGCCTTCGTTCATCTGGCCGGACTGGGTCACGAATGCCTGGCTGCCGGTCTGGGTGTCCTGCCACACTTCCACCGAGTTGCCGCCACCGTACTGGCCAATGCCGATGGTGCCGCCGGTGCCGTCACGCTGGTCGCCATACGCCCAGTTGCCCTGGCCATCCTGGTAGATCTGGATATCGCCATCGACGTGGTTCAGGTGCTCTGCGGCGGCATAGTTGTCCTGGCCGGTCTGGTTGATGCTGCTGCGGTTGTTGCTGCCACCAAAGGTCTGCTCGATGAAGGCTTCGTTACGCTGGCCGGATTGCCAGGTGGTGGCCTTGCTGCCTTCCTGGCTGTCCTGCCACACGGTCGAGGTGTTCTCGGCGCCTTGCTGGGTTTGCAGCGATTCGTTGCCCAGGCCCAGCGACTGGCTGGCGAAGGCATCGTTGTAGCTGCCGCCGGCGTGCTGGGTGATATGGCTGCCGTTCTCGAACAGTTGCTCGGCGTAGCCGGCGTTGTACTGGCCGGTGGCGCTCTGCCGGATATCGCTGGTGCTCTCGACCTGCACCGCCATGTGGTTGTGGCCCTTGCCGGTCTGGGTCTGGGTGGCCGAGGCGTAGGGTGCCAGGGTCTGGCTGACTTCGGCGATGTTTTCCTTGCCGTCCTGGGTCTGGGACGAGGTACTGTCAGCAGCCATGGCCTGACCTGCAAGGGCCAGGACGATAGCGGCACTTAACGGAGCGAGCTTGTACATGGTGGTGCCTCCAGGTCTATCGGTATTGGGTGATCTGAACATGCTGGCCACTGCCGGCCTGGGTCACGGAGCTGTTGAGGCCTGTGCCGGACTGCACGATGCTGGCGCTGTTGTCGTTGCCGATCTGCTCGATGGCTGCGCTGTTGCTGCTGCCGCTCTGGCGGATCGACGCGCTGTTGCCATTTCCCTGTTGGCTGATGATGGCCATCAGGTCACTGCCTTCCTGCAGGATGTACGCTTCCTGTGCACCACCGGCCTGGACGATGCGGCCCAGCAGGGCCTGGCCGTTCTGGTCGATGGCGGCGCGGTTGCCCGAGCCTTGCTGCCCGATCACCGCAGCCTGGCCGGCACCGGCCGGCAGCAGGCGGATGATCACCGGTTCGCCGAGGTCGTTGCCGGGTGCGAGGTCGGCATTGTCCATCAGGTCCTCGGCCCAACTGGCCTGGCCTGCCAAGGCCAGGCTGAGCAGCAGGGAGTACAGGCGTTTCATTGCAACCTCCGGCCTTCACTGCACCACAACGTTGACGGTGCGCGTGGTGCCTTGGCTGGTGGTGATCGTCGCCGTTGGTGCCGCGGTCGGGATGATCGTGGTGCTATTGCTGACTGCCAGGCGCCAGCGACCGGTCAGCGCTACCGTGGCGGTGCCAAGGGTCTGCACGCCGGTCGTGGTGGTCACCCGTACGGTCACGGTGTTGCCGGTGGTGACCGACGAGGTGCCGCTGAGGTCCCAGTTGTAACGGTTGTTGGAGCGCGCCGTGACCGTGGCTGCCGTGACCGCGAAGGTTTCGGCCGCAGGCCGTGGCGACACGTTGACAGTAACGGTGCCGGGGTTGGACAGCGCCCCCAGCGAGTCACGTGCCTGGTAGGTGAAGGTGGTGGTGAAGGCCGTGGTTACCGTGGCCGGTGGGGTGTAGGTCACCGTGGTGCCGTTGGTGCTGACTGTGCCCCGGCCGGCAGCCGGCTGGGTGAGGGAGGCAGCGGGCACCGTCAGCGGCAGGTTGCCTTCCGGATCGGTGTCGTTGGCCAGCACATTGATGGTCAATGGCACGCCCAGGGTGGCGACGGTTTCCGGGTTGGCGGTCGGTGCCCGGTTGGGCGCGACGTTGATGGTGACCGTTGCCGGTTCCGACTTCAGCCCTTTGGCGTCCACCGCCCGATAGCTGAAGGTGGCCACCACCGGTTGTGTGGCTCCGGTTGGCGGGGTGTAGGTGACCGAGGTGGTGCCGTTCATCACCGCGCCGCCAAGACCTGTACCGGGCTGGGTCAGGTCGCTGATGGTCAGCGGCACGTTGCCGTCCGGATCGCTGTCGTTCTGTAGCAGGTTGAGGGTGATCGGGATACCGACGCTGGTGCTGCCAGTATCGGCCTGGGCCAGCGGTGGCTGGTTGGCCGCCTCGACCGGAGCGTTGCCGACCACGACCACTGGTTCGACATCGCTGCCGCCACGCGCCGACTTGACCGTGATGGTGGCCGGTGGCTGCGGCACGTCGTTGACGGTCAGGCTTTGCAGCGTGCCTGCCTTGGACAGGCGACCGTAGCCTTGGGCGAGCAGGTCGGGGATTGCCACCTCGTCACTGGAACTGGCTTCGATCAGCAGGCGCTTGTTGGCCCAGTCGTAGCGTGCGGTGCTGACCTTGACCACATCGGTGAGCTTGCTCGACAGCGCGGTCGGCTGGGTGCCGCCGGCGCTGTTGCTGGCGGTGACCACCACCAGCGCAGGCGGTGCGACCTGGCCGAACTGCTGGTGGAAGAACAGCCCGTTGTTGTCGGCGGTGAGGGTGTACTGGCACGGCGAAGGCGGGGTGCCGACCAGGGCGATGCCATTGCGCATGCACAGGCTGGCTGCACTGGGAGCCTTGGCGAACACTTCAGTACGGGTGCCGGTGGCGTTGCGCGAGTAGGTGGCGCGCTCCAGGGTGACCGGTGTTTGTGCGCGCGGGTCCAGCACCTTGCCCGAGACAGTGAAGGCGTTGGTCTGGATGGTGCCAGCGGGGCCTTGAATGCGGACGAAGTTGGTATTGAAGGGGCTGCCCGTCACCGCTTCGGTGATGTTGGGGTCGCCGATGTAGGTTTCGGTGGCGCCAGTGTCGGGATTGACCTCGGTGTAAGGCCCGCCAACCCCCTTCAGCCAAGGGCCGATCGCCCCCGCCAGTGCTCCGCGGAAGTTGCCCGGCGCGCCGATGCCGATGTCGCGGGTGATGTTGATTGCCCGTCGGCCTGGTGTGGTGACGTTGACCGTCTCTACGCCATAGGGGTGGGTGATGGTGTAGGTACCGGCAGTGGGCACCGACACGCGGATACGGATGCGGGCGAAGCTCTGTTGGTCTCCATCCACCGGGTTTTCGGCGGCAAAGGCTGCTTCCACGCCAGCGACGTAAACTTCCAGTTCATAGCCGCTGTTGCCCACGGCCGGGATGGAGGTCTCGGCCAGGAACCAGAACATTTCCGGTGGCCAGTTGTCCGGGAACACCAGCGGCAGGGTATCGTCGTAGATGCCGGGTTCGGGCAGCAGGGTGCACATGTAGGCCGGTGTACCCGGGGCGCCTGCGGCCCGCGAACTGACGGCACGTGACTGGCACAGCTCCAGGGACTGGTCGAGGCTGTCCTTGTACCACATCGGGAAGCCACCGGTGGCGAAGGTGTAGGGCCCCGGGTCGACATCAGACAGCGCGGCAAAGGCAGCGCTGGTAACGGTAAGGGAGAATCCGGCGGCCAACAGCGCACGGCGCGACCAAGTGTTCATGCTGCCTCCTTGAAGGCTGAGCCTTTGTCTGTTCATGGCACCAGCACCACGTCTTCGGTGTCGCTACCGCCATTGGCACTGGTGACCTGCACCTTGGCCGGCGGGATGGGTGACAGGCTGGTGCTCAATGTCTTCACGGCGCCGTTGCCGCTCAGGTTGCCGATCAGCGTGCCGTTGCCGGTGTGCGCGGTGAGTACCGGCGGCGTGGTTTCGTCGCTGGTGCTGGCCACCAGGGTCAGCTCGCCGGTGGACAGGCGGTACTGGGCCTGGGTAATGGTGACCAGGTCGGTCAGTGGCACGTTGGCGGTGGTCGGGCTGCTGGTGGGGATCGCCACGCTGTTGTTGGCGGTCAGCGTCAGGATCGTCCCGGCGGCCGGGTCGAGGACCGACTGGGCGTACCAGGTGCCAGTGCCGTTGGCCTCGGTGAGGTTCAGGTTGGGAGTCTGGCTGGTCAGGGCGACGCTGGCCGGTGGCGGCGGGGCCATGACGAAGATGTCCTGCTGGGCGCGCAGGTCGCCGTTCTCGGTATGCCGCGAGTAGGTACTGCGTTGCGGCATCAGCGGGGTTGGCAGGGCCACTTCGGAAAGCTTGCCCGAAATCGCGAACAGCTCGGTGCGCAGGTCGATGCCGCCGGGGCCTTCGATGCGTACATAGTTGGTGTTGAACGGGCTGCCGGTCACCCGTTCTTCCAGGTTCGGGTCGCCGATGAAGCGCTCGCTGCCCTCGGTGTAGGGGCCGTTGACACTGCGCAGGAATGGCCCGACATCGCCTTTGAGGGCGCCGGTGAAGTCGCCTGCGCCGCCAATGCCGATGTCGCGGGTCATGTTGATCGCCCGCCGCCCGCCGGCTGGCACGTCGAATACTTCGACACCGTAGGGGTGGGTGATCACATAGGTGCCGGCGGTAGGGACATCGACCCGGATACGCACCCGGGCGAAGCTGACCTGGTCGCCATCGACAGGGTCTCCGGAGCTGAACGCAGCTTCTATCGCCGTGCCATAGCCCAGGTTGATGCCGCGCGCTGCGTCGACGATGGTGGCGTCGGCAGTGAACCAGAACGCCTCATCGGGGAAGTTGCCGGGGAAGGCGATGGGTTGGGTATCGTCGAACACGCCGGGTGTGGGCAGCAACGTGCACATGTACGACGGTGCGCCGGGCGCGCCGGCGACCCTGGAACTCACCGCCTTGGTCAGGCACAGGTCGAGGGTGCGACCGTGACTGTCCTGGTACCAGGCGGGGAATTTACCGTTGGCGGGTACATAGGCGCCTGGATCGACAGCATTCAAGGCAGCTTGCGCCGGGAGCTGGAGCATGCCGGCGATAATCGCCACTGCCAGCGGGTGGGGTATCGGTCGGTGCATGAGTCATTTCCTCCTGCAAAGGGGCCCATGGACTTGGGGCGTCTGGCAGGAGATCGGCAATAGGCGTGCCAAACCCGGAAAAATGTGCTGTAGCCCTTGCAGGGCAAGGGATCCAATTCTCTTGCAAGGGGATTTGCAGGCGTTTGCCGGTGGGCACGGTGCCCCCAAGGTTGGGGGACTGGGGCAGGTCGTGTCGACCCAATCCTGACATTTGCGTGAACGCGGTCGCTGTAGCAGCGGGCGTGCCCGCGAAGCAGGCGACACGGTGCCTGGCACCGGCTTCGCCGGTGTTCGCGGCTAAAGCCGCTCCCACAGGTATTGCGCAAAGTCCGGAGCCCGCGTACTACCTATCGCAGGGCTGTGCTCCGGTGCTTGCAAAGCGATGCGCCCATAGAAGAACAACGCAGTTATCCAGGTGGTAAACCAGACAAAAATACCGGCCCAGAACGTATGGGACATGTAGTGCCAGCCCTGCAACACCCGGGTAGTACCGTACACGAACCCGATCAGCAGAATCGCCACCAGGAGCTTGCGGGCATGCGCCCAGCGGTGACGCAACGCCACGAAATACAGCGCCAACAAGGTAAACCCGCTGGAGGCATGGCCACCCGGCCAGCAGCGGCCATCACCGGCCTTGCCCCACCAGGAGAAGTTCTCGAACCATTCGACCCGGGCGTGCGAGCCGCCATACAGCGTGGTTTCCACCGGGCAATACACACTGGTATGGCTTTTAAGGTAGTGAATCACCGTGGTGCTCAGGGCGAACGCCACCACCACGAACAGCAGGTCGCGGCGGTGGTTGGTGGTAAAGCGTAAGGCCGGTGCGATTCGGGATTTTTCCAGTAACCGTGTCAGGCACGCTTGCGGGCGGTTGGCCAGGCGTGGCCAGATGAACGAAAGCACGCTGCCGATGACCGCCAGTTCACCGGTCCAGTCCGGCAGGACCCTTGGCCACTTGTGGGTGACTTTCTCGAACCACTGGTTGTGCAACAGCGGGAACTGGCCAGTGACCGGGTCGAGTAGCAGGTTGCTGATCCAGCGATCGAGCTCTGTGAGGTCGAATGCCATGAACACGGTAGCGGCCAGCAACAGAGGCAGCAGCAGGTTGTTGCGGTAGAAAGCGGCGCGCGGTGGCATGTTCAGAGCTCCTTGCTGTCGACGAGTTCGCGCCATTCACTGGCAGCCATCTGGCCCAGCAGCTTCTCTTTGCCATCGCTGCCCTGGCTGATGAACAGGGCGCTGGCATAGCCGTTCGAGCGCGCGCTGCCAGGCACGTCAAGCGTGCGCTCCAGTTGTTCCATACAGCCGCTGTGGCTGACCAGCACCAGGTTGTGGCCGATTCGCTTGTGGGCAAAGGCGGTCTCGGCAAACTGGCCATCACACTGCTTGAGCCAGCCCTGCGTGGCAATGGTTTTAGCGAACATGGCGTGTGCAGTCTGCTGGGTACGCACCTCCGGGCTGGCCCATACATCGGCTTTGCCCAGGCCAAGGCGTTGCAGGCCGTGACCTACATCGGCGGCCACCCGGCTGCCCGCGACCGTGATACCGGTTGGGTCACCCAGGCAGGCTCCGCGCGAGCGGTCGCAGCGTTCGGCATGGCGCAGCACCACAATCACCGAGCCGTTCGCCCAGGCGGCCTCGAGCCCACTGTGCTGCAGGTGATGGGGGTTGCCCAGGTCGGGGATGGCCATGCGGGTATGCGCCCAGGCTGCCGCTGCGCCAAGGATGAACAGCAGGCACAAGACTGCGAATAGCGCCGTGCCCCAAGGCAATCGGTATACCTGGGCAAGCCGTGAGGCGGGGAATTTTTCGATAACGCCTTGCAGCATGTTTGCCACTCCAGTCAGCTCGCTCCACACAAGAGCGTCGGCACTGTAGGTAGCGGGATGTCGGTAGAGAGTGAGGCAGATGTGAAAAAAGCCTTGGCCCGACAGCAGTGCGGAAGTGGCTTAGGCAGTGGGAAGTCAAGGATGAAACCGGTTTCAAAACATTTCTGAACGCGCTAGATTATCCGGCTGTTTTCTTGATGACCTATCAAGACCACCCCCCCACATTGAAAATCAGATGGCGCTTTTCAAGGCCGCACACAGCCGATGAGGACTCGCAATGCCTGAGCATGCCCCAGACAACCCGCGCAGGGATTTTCTGCGCAAGACCTTGACCTTGATCCCTGTGGTCACCGTGGCCAGCGCGGGGCTTGGCGTGGGCGCCGGTCAGCTGCTTGCGGCCCCGCAACACGAACCCAAAGTGCCTGCCACGCCACCAGCGGGCAAGTACCAGCCGACTTTCTTCACTGCCGAGGAGTGGGCCTTCGTGCAGGCGGCCGTCTCGCGCATCATCCCGGCCGACGAGCTTGGCCCCGGCGCACTGGAAGCCGGCGCTGCCGAATTCATCGACCGGCAGATGAACACCCCCTATGCAACCGGCGCGCAGTGGTACATGCAGGGCCCGTTCAAGGCCGACGCCGCGCCCGAACTGGGTTACCAGCTGCAACTCAGCCCACAGCAGATCTACCGCCTGGGCATCGCCGCCGTGGACGGCTGGTGCAAGGCCAACTCCGGGCAAGTTTTTGCTGCGCAAGATAGCGCTACCCGAGACCATGTTCTGAGCAAAGTCGAAGCTGGAGAGCTGGTTTTCGACACCGTGCCGGCCAAGGTGTTTTTCAGCTTGCTGGTGCAGAACACCCGTGAAGGGTTCTTCTGCGACCCGATCCATGGTGGCAACAAAGGCATGGTTGGCTGGACCCAGATCGGCTTCCCCGGCGCTCGCGCCGATTTCATGGATTGGGTCGAGCGCAACGAGCCTTACCCGTTCCCGGCTGTTTCGATCCGTGGCGAGAGGGCCTGAGGCATGGCGACCGTGATGAAGAAAGTGGATGCGGTGATCGTCGGGTTCGGCTGGGCCGGCGCGATCATGGCCAAGGAACTGACCGAGGCCGGGCTGCAGGTGGTGGCCCTGGAGCGGGGGCCGATGCAGGACACCTACCCGGAAGGCAGCTACCCGCAGGTGATCGACGAGCTGACCTACAGCGTGCGCAAGAAGCTGTTTGTCGACGTGTCGAAGGAAACCGTCACCATCCGCCACGGCATGAATGACGTGGCACTGCCCAATCGCCAGCTCGGTGCCTTCCTGCCGGGTAAAGGTGTCGGTGGCGCAGGCCTGCACTGGTCGGGCGTGCATTTCCGGGTAGACCCGATGGAACTGCGCATGCGCAGCCACTACGAAGAACGCTACGGGCGCAAGTTCATCCCTGAAGACATGACTATCCAGGACTTCGGTGTTACCTACGAAGAACTGGAGCCGCACTTCGACTTTGCTGAAAAGGTTTTCGGTACTTCTGGCCAGGCCTGGACCGTCAACGGCCAGGTAGTGGGTGAAGGGAAGGGCGGCAACCCCTATGCGCCGGACCGTTCCAGCCCGTTCCCGCTGCCTTCGCAGAAAAACGTGGTGTCGGCCAGGCTGTTCGAAAAGGCGGCGGCCAGCCTGGGCTACAAGCCCTACAACCTGCCATCGGCCAACACTTCCGGGCCGTACACCAACCCGTACGGGGCGCAGATGGGGCCGTGCAACTTCTGCGGTTTCTGCAGCGGCTACGTGTGCTACATGTACTCCAAGGCCTCGCCCAACGTGAACATCCTGCCGGCGCTGCGCCAGGTGCCAAACTTCGAATTGCGGCCCAATGCCCATGTGTTGCGGGTGAACCTGGACGACAGCAAGCGCAAGGCCACCGGTGTGACCTACATCGACGCGCAGGGGCGGGAAGTGGAGCAGCCGGCGGACCTGGTGATCCTGGCGGCGTTCCAGTTCAACAACGTGCGCCTGATGCTGTTGTCCGGCATCGGCAAACCGTACGACCCCGTCAAGAATGAAGGCGTGGTCGGGCGTAACTTCGCCTACCAGAACATGGGTACGGTCAAGGCGTTCTTCGACAAGGACACCTACACCAACAACTTCATCGGCGCCGGTGGCAACGGCATTGCCATCGATGACTTCAACGCCGACAACTTCGACCATGGCCCGCACGGCTTCGTCGGCGGTTCACCGATGTGGGTGAACCAGGCCGGCACACGGCCGATTGCCGGTGGCGCAACTCCGCCTGGCACACCGGCCTGGGGTAGCGCCTGGAAGAAGGCCACTGCCGATTACTACACCCACCAGGTGTCGATGGACGCACACGGCGCCCACCAGTCCTACCGTGGCAACTACCTGGACCTTGACCCGACCTACCGGGATGCCTATGGCCAGCCGCTGCTGCGCATGACCTTCGACTGGCAGGAAAACGACATCAGGATGAACCAGTTCATGGTCGACAAACTCAGCCAGATCGCCCAGGCGATGAACCCAAAGACCATTGCCGTGCTGGGCAAGAAGGTCAAGGACCATTTCAACACCGCCAGCTACCAGACCACACACCTCAATGGTGGCGCGATCATGGGCACCGACCCGAAAACCAGTGCATTGAACCGCTACCTGCAGAGCTGGGATGTGCACAACGTGTTTGTCCCGGGGGCTTCGGCGTTTCCGCAAGGCCTGGGTTACAACCCGACCGGCCTGGTGGCTGCGCTGACCTACTGGTCGGCCCGCGCCATCCGCGAGCAGTACCTGAAAAACCCTGGCCCGCTGGTCCAGGCTTGAGGAGCGATGCACATGAAGACAATGTTGATCGCAACCCTGCTCGGTGCCAGCGTGGCTGCTCAGGCCGCGCCCAATGACGATGCGCAGGTGCGCCAGGGCGAGTACCTGGCCCGCGCAGGCGACTGCGTCGCCTGCCATACCGCCAAGGGCGGCAAGCCGTTCGCCGGTGGGCTGCCGATGGAAACGCCGATCGGTACGGTGTACTCCACCAATATCACCCCGGCGGCCAGCGGTATCGGCCAGTACAGCTTCGAAGACTTCGACCAGGCTGTGCGCAAGGGCATCGGCAAGGACGGCAGCACCCTGTATCCCGCCATGCCATACCCGTCCTATGCACGCGTCAGCGAACAGGACATGCAGGCGTTGTATGCCTACTTCATGAAGGGCGTGCAGCCGGTCGAGCAGCCGAACAAGGCCACCGACATTCCCTGGCCGTTGAGCATGCGCTGGCCACTGGCGATCTGGCGCGGGCTGTTCGCGCCTGAGGCCAGGCCCTGGCAGGCGTCGGCGGCGGCCGACCCGGTAGTCAACCGCGGTGCCTACCTGGTCGAGGGCCTGGGGCACTGCGGCGCGTGCCATACGCCGCGAGCGCTGACCATGCAGGAAAAGGCACTGAGCCCACAGGATGGCGAGCAGTTCCTGGCTGGCAGTGCACCGCTGGAAGGCTGGATTGCCAAGAACCTGCGTGGCGACCACAAGGACGGCCTGGGTAGCTGGAGCGAGGAGCAGCTGGTGCAGTTTCTCAAGACCGGCCGTAGTGACCGCAGCGCCGTGTTCGGTGGCATGAGCGACGTGGTCGAGCACAGCATGCAACACATGAGCGACGCCGACCTGACCGCTATCGCCCGCTACCTGAAGACGCTGCCGCCGAGCAACCCTGACGACCAGCCGCACGTCTATGACAAACAGGTGGCGGATGCGCTGTGGAAGGGCGACGACAGCAAGCCCGGAGCGGCGGTGTACATCGACAACTGCGCGGCCTGCCACCGTACCGATGGCCAAGGCTATACCCGCGTGTTCCCGGCCCTGGCCGGCAACCCGGTGGTGCAGACGGCGGATGCCACATCGCTGATCCACGTGGTGCTGGCGGGGGGCACGGTGCCGGCGACGCACACGGCACCGTCCAACTTCACCATGCCGGCGTTCGGCTGGCGCCTGAGTGACCAGGAGGTTGCCGAGGTGGTGAATTTCATTCGTACCAGCTGGGGTAACCAAGGGGATGCCGTCACCGCCAGTGATGTGAAAGCCCTCCGTTAACTGCATCCCTTTGTCTGCACCCCCAATCCACTGTGGGAGCGGGTTTACCCGCGAATGCGTCAGCACATTCAACATCGCATTCGCGGGTGAACCCGCTCCTACAGGGTTTCGCATGTACATTCCTATACATATCAGTTAGTTAAAACGTATTCTTGTTGTATTTCCTACGCATCAATATCGCACTCCCGACCAACGGCAGGTTGACGAACGCATGTGATTTTGCTGTATTGAAACCGGTTTCATCGCGATCACAACAATCATAAGGACAGCCCATGACCGACGCGCCTGCCCATGCCCGCGAACGGGTCACCATCAGCGAAGTAGCGCGTGTCGCTGGCGTTTCCAAGGCCACCGTTTCCCGTTACATCGGTGGCGACCGCCAGTTGCTCGCCGAAGCCACCGCCAAGCGCCTGGAAGAGGTCATCGAGCGCCTCGGTTACCGCCCCAACCAGATGGCCCGTGGCCTGAAGCGCGGCCAGACACGCCTGATCGGCATGCTGGTGGCCGATATCCTCAACCCCTATTCAGTGGCCGTGATGCATGGTGTGGAAACTGCCTGCCGCCAGCACGGCTACAGCCTGGTGGTGTGCAACACCAACCGCGACGACGAGCAGGAGCGTCACCACCTGGTGGCCCTGCAGTCCTACAACGTCGAAGGGCTGATCGTGAACACGCTTGGCCATCACCCCGGCGAATTGCTCAACCTGCAGCGCGACATCCCCATGGTGCTGGTCGACCGCCAGTTGCCCGAACTGAATGTCGACCTGGTGGGCCTGGACAATGCCGACGCGGTCGAGCAGGCCCTCGACCACCTGCAAGCGCAAGGCTACCGCGACATCCTGGCGGTAACCGAGCCCCTCGATGGCACCAGTTCGCGCCTGGAACGGGTGCAGGCTTTCAGCGCATCGGTCAGCCGTCGCCCCGGCATGCGCCAGCAGGTGCTGGAAACCGGCACCGGGCTGGATGGCCAACTGGCTTCGTTCCTCGCCGGCAGTGGCCATGGCCCGCAGGCCATCTTCACCTTCAACGGTGTCGCCACCCTGGCCGTGACCCGGGCCCTGCATGAGGCAGGGCGCAATCTGTTCGCGGACGTCGGGCTGATCGCCCTCGACGACCTCGACTGGTACCCCTTGGTCGGCAGTGGCATCACTGCACTGGCCCAGCCCACCGAGCGAATCGGCGTGGCAGCATTCGAGAGCCTGCTTGGCCGCCTGCGCGGCGACAGCGGGGCAGCCCGGCGCATCGACTTCAAGGCCGAACTGATCATCCGAGGTTCAACCCAGCCACAGTAATCACAAGCAGGCACCTGCGTGCCTGCTGTCATCAAAAAATGAAACCGGTTTCATAAGGACAACAACAATGCACTCGAACCCCGTTTCCATCAGCCTTTCCAGCTACGGCGCCGACTGTGTCCGGCAACGTGGCCAGGAGCAGTTCCTTGACTTGCTGGCTGCCGCTGGCGTTACCCGCGTGGAACTGCGCGAAGAACTGTTCACGTGTGCGCCAGACACTGCAGCGCTGTCTTCAGCCATTGCCGCGCTGCGCCTGGAGTGCCTGTATTCCACGCCCCTGGAGCTGTGGACCGCACAAGGCGTGCCAGACCCGCAATTGGCGCAGAAGCTGGACACCGCCCGCGCCCTTGGCGCGGTCGCGCTCAAGGTTTCCCTGGGCCACTACCATGCGGGCTGTGACGTCGCGGCCCTGGCGACGCTGTTGCCGGCGCACGGGCCGTTGCTGCTGGTGGAAAACGACCAGACCGCGCAAGGTGGACGAATCGAACCGCTGCGGCAGTTTTTCCAGCGCGTCGACGAACTCGGGCTGGCCCTCGGCATGACCTTCGATATCGGTAACTGGCAGTGGCAGGGCGAGCCTGCCCGCCACGCCGCACGCCAACTTGGCCGCTGGGTGAGCTATGTGCATTGCAAGGCCGTGCGGCGCCGGTCCGATGGTCGCCTGGTAGCCGTCCCGCCAGAGACTGCGGACCTGCAGGAGTGGGCTGAGCTGATGGCCGAGTTCACCCCCGGCGTGGTGCGTGCTGTCGAGTACCCGCTGGTGAGCGACGATCTGCTGGCGCTGACCCGTGCCCAGGTGCGCGACCTCGCGGCGCTGGGGCAGGGCGTATCGAGTGAGGAGCTGAGCCATGCATGAGCATGACGTGCTGTGTTTCGGTGAGACCATGGCCATGTTCGTCGCCGAGCAGGCTGGCGACCTGGCCAGTGTCGGCCAGTTCGCCAAGCGCATCGCCGGTGCCGACAGCAACGTGGCCATCGGCCTGGCGCGGCTGGGCTTCAAGGTCCGCTGGCTGAGCCGGGTGGGCGACGATTCGCTGGGCCGTTTCGTGCTCGACAGCTTGCGCCGCGAAGGCCTGGACTGCTCCGGCGTCGAGGTGGATGCCAGCTACCCCACCGGCTTCCAGCTCAAGGCCCGCTGCGATGACGGCAGCGACCCGGCGGTGGAGTACTTCCGACGTGGTTCGGCGGCCAGCCGACTGTCGCCGGCGCTGCTGCGTCCGGGCTCACTGCAGGCCCGCCACTTGCACGCCACCGGCATTCCACCGGCGCTGTCGGAGGGCTGCCGGGCGCTGTCCCACGCGTTGATGGACGCCATGCGTGCCGCCGGGCGCAGCATTTCGTTCGACCCCAACCTGCGCCCCTCGCTGTGGCCTGACCAAAGCAGCATGGTGCGTGAAGTCAATGCCCTGGCGGCCAAGGCCGACTGGGTTCTGCCCGGCCTGGAAGAGGGCCGCCTGCTGACTGGCCAGCACACCCCGGCAGACATCGCCGCATTCTACCTCGACCAAGGGGTGGAACTGGTGGTGATCAAGCTGGGCGACGCCGGTGCCTACTTCCGCAGCGCCAAGGGTGAAGGCCAGGTGGCGCCAGTGCCGGTCAGCCATGTGGTGGACACCGTCGGCGCCGGGGATGCCTTTGCCGTTGGCGTGCTCAGCGCGCTGCTGGAGGGCCGCCCGGTGGCCGAGGCAGTGGCGCGTGGCAACTGGTGCGGCAGCCGCGCCGTGCAGTCGCGTGGCGATATGGAAGGGTTGCCGCTGCGTCATGAACTGCAAGCCCACGACCTGCGCAGAAGCGCGTGAACACTTGACCCCGAAACACCTGTTGCAACAAAAACAACAAGCTCAGGAGAAACGAACCATGCAAAGCCAAAGCCTGGCACCTCGCCGCTGGTGGTACATCATCCCGATCGTGTTCTTCACCTATAGCCTGGCGTATCTGGACCGTGCCAACTACGGTTTCGCCGCCGCGTCCGGCATGGCTGAAGACCTGCATATCACCCCCGCATTGTCTTCGCTGCTGGGAGCACTGTTCTTCCTCGGTTACTTCTTCTTCCAGGTGCCTGGCGCCATCTACGCCGAAAAGCGCAGTGTGAAGAAGCTGATCTTTGTCTGCCTGATCCTCTGGGGGGGCCTTGCCACGCTTACCGGCGTGGTCAGCAACGTCTACATGCTGATCGGCATCCGCTTCCTGCTTGGGGTGGTGGAGGCGGCAGTGATGCCGGCGATGCTGGTGTACCTGTGCCACTGGTTCACCCGTGCCGAACGTTCGCGCGCCAATACCTTCCTGATCCTCGGCAACCCGGTGACCATCCTGTGGATGTCGGTGGTGTCGGGCTACCTCGTCAAGCATTACGACTGGCGCTGGATGTTCATCATCGAAGGCCTGCCAGCGGTGATCTGGGCGTTCTTCTGGTGGCGCCTTGTGGATGACCGCCCGGCCCAGGTGAACTGGCTGAGCGAGCAGGAGAAGGCCGACCTGGAGCAGGCGCTGGCCGCCGAGCAGCAAGGCATCAAGCCGGTGAAGAACTACCGTGAGGCGTTCCGCTCGCCGCAGGTGATCATCCTGGCGCTGCAGTACTTCTGCTGGAGCATCGGTGTGTATGGCTTCGTGCTGTGGTTGCCGTCGATCCTCAAGCAGGCGGCGAACCTCGATATCGTGCAGGCCGGCTGGCTGTCGTCGGTACCTTACCTGGTGGCGGTGCTGGCCATGGTCGGCGTGTCGTGGGCGTCCGACCGCCTGCAGAAGCGCAAGCGCTTCGTCTGGCCGCCACTGCTGATCGCCGCCGTGGCGTTCTATGGCTCGTACGCCCTGGGCAGCGAGCACTTCTGGCTGTCGTACGCGTTGCTTGTGGTCGCCGGCGCCTGCATGTACGCACCCTATGGCCCGTTCTTCGCGATCGTGCCCGAGATCCTGCCGGCCAACGTCGCGGGCGGTGCCATGGCGCTGATCAACAGCATGGGCGCGCTGGGCTCGTTCGGCGGTTCGTGGCTGGTGGGCTATCTCAATGGCGCCACGGGTGGGCCCGGTGCCTCTTACCTGTTCATGTGCGGTGCGCTGCTGACTGCAGTGGTGCTTACCGCCGCACTCAATACTACCCAGACGCCTGGCCGGGCCAAGCGCGGCAGCTCGCGTCTGGCCATGAACCATTAGGAAATCTTTGCAATGAAGAAGCGAATCGTCCTGTACAAACGCCTGTCCGACGACTTGATGGCACGCCTGCAAGAGCACGTCGAGGTGACCTGGGTGGATACGACCCAGCCCGATGGCCTGGCGCGTCTGCGCGACGCCTTGCCGGGTGCACACGGGCTGCTGGGGGCTAGCCTGCGCCTGGACGCCAGCCTGCTCGACCTGGCGCCACAACTTGAAGTGGTGTCCAGCGTTTCGGTCGGCGTGGACAACTACGACATCGCCGAACTCAGCCGGCGCGGCGTGATGTTGACCAACACGCCCGACGTGCTGACCGAAACCACCGCCGACACGGGCTTTGCCTTGATCCTGGCCACTGCCCGGCGGGTGGTGGAACTGGCGAGCTGGGTGCGAGAAGGTCACTGGCAGGCCAACCTTGGTCCGGCGCATTTCGGCAGCGATGTGCATGGCAAGACACTGGGCATCGTCGGCATGGGCCGCATCGGCGAGGCCCTGGCCCGGCGCGCCGCGGCTGGCTTCGGCATGCGGGTGCTGTATCACAGCCAGCGTGCCAAGCCTGACGTGGAAGCGCGCTATGCCGCGCGTCAATGCAGCCTGGATGAACTGTTGCAGCAGGCGGATTTCGTTTGCCTGACCGTGCCGCTGAGTGCCAGCACCGAAGGCCTGATCGGCGCGCGGGAACTGGCGCTGATGAAGCCAGAGGCCATCCTGGTGAACATTTCCCGCGGGCGCGTGGTGGATGAGCCGGCACTGATCGAAGCGTTGCGTGCCCGGCGCATACGCGGCGCCGGCCTGGATGTGTTCGTGCAGGAACCGTTGCCGGCGCAGTCGCCGTTGTTGCAACTCGACAACGTGGTGGCGACCCCGCATATCGGCTCGGCGACCGAGGAAACCCGCCAGGCCATGGCGCGCTGCGCAGTGGACAACCTGCTCACTGCGTTGGCCGGCGAGCGCCCGGCGAACCTGGTGAATGGCTAGCGCCAGATCCAAAAGCCGGCGCGGCCCCTGTGGGAGCGGGNNGCCGGTGTTCGCGGGCGCGCCCGCTCCCACAGGGTCCCTGCTAACTCATTGAGTCATGTGCAGTTCTGTGGGAGCGGCCTTGTGTCGCGAAAGGGCTGCAAGGCAGCCCCCGAAGTCAATGCGATTCTGAACGCTGAGCCTGCGCTGGCGCTGCGCTCTCCACCGGCTCCAGCGGCGGATGCTCCTGCGCCGCATGCATCAGGTCTTCGGTCACCCGCAGCTCGGCACCGGTCGGCGAGAAGGTGGTCGAAGCGGTGAACGGGGCCGGGTGCTCTGCCGCCGGGCGCTTGCCTCGGCGCCACATGAAGAAGCACACCATGGCCAGGTTGACCACGGCAAAGGCCCAGAACAACCCGGCCTCGCCAAACTCGGTCATCATCGGCGAAATCGCCACCGGCGCCATGGCCGAACCCAGCGAGTTGATCAGCAGCAGGCCCTGGATCATCGGCACCAGCGCATCGGACGGCGCCCGGTCGGCCGCATGGCTGACCGCCACCGGGTACAGGGTGAACACACCACCGCCGAGCAGGAACAGCATGGCCGGCAGCAGGATCGAGTCCGACGGCAGGAATACCGTGACCAGCGACAGCAGCACGCACAGCGCGGCCAGGGCGATCAGCACATCCTGGCGGTCCTTGCGGTCGGACCAGCGCCCGACCGGGTACTGCAGCAGCATGGCACCCAGAATGACCCAGGCCATCATGTTGCCGACTTCACCCACATCCAGGCCAATGCGCTGCAGGTACAGCGGCAGCAGGGCATAGATCCCGGCAATGGCCACACCCGAACCGAAGCAGCCGACCAGCCCCGACGGTGCCACGCCCAGCAATTGGCGCGGCTTGAGCGGTTCGACCTGGTCCAGCAGCGGTGACACCCGCGGCAGGATCACGATGGGCAGCACCGACAGGGCGGCGAGTACGCCGGCCAGCATGAATGGTGCGGTGTCACCCATGTGGGTGATTTCGCCAAGGCCGGCCTGGGCGATTACCCCGGCGCCGTAGAAGGCGATCATGTACAGCGCCAGCAGGCGGCCGCGGATCTTGGCGTCACCGGCCAGCAGCAGCCAGCTTTCGATCACCAGGAACACGCCCACCGCCGCCCAGCCGTTGATCAGGCGCAGCACAGACCACCAGGTGACGTCGTAGAACAGGCCTTGCAGCAGGATGGTCACGCCAATCAGCGAGGCGAAACTGGTGTAGGCGCGGATATGGCCGATGCGCAGGATAAGCCGGTCGTTGAAGATGGCACCCAGGGTCAGGCCAATGAAGTAGGTCGAGGAAACGACACCGATGGTAGTGGCTGACTCACCGGCAGCGCCCAGGCGCAAGGTGGTAAGGGAAGACATGAAGCCGTTGCCCAGGGCAATGATGAACAGCCCGAGCAGGGGCGCCAGCGCCATGGCCAGCAAACGCGGAGACATATGTACCTCTAGTTGGATGAGCGGAATGAGCGCCTTTTCGGACGCGCACACCGGCTCGACCCGAACGGGGCCGAGGGGCTGCACGGAGTGCCTGGGCTGGATGCGACTGTCATTGCTGCCGGTTGCCACCGTTCAAGGCGACAGGCGAAAAGGAAGCGCGATTCTACGGGCTTCAGCGGTTTTGCCCAAGAGCCCTGGGTGTGCGACGAGACGCCGCAGTCTGCGGCATAATGCTGGGCCCACCCCCAAGGAAGGCCCCTATGTTCGCGTCACTGTTCGCCGTCCTGGCCCCGGTTTTCATCGTCGCTGGCATCGGCTATGCCTGGGCCCGCAAGGGCCTGGAATACCCCACCGAATTCATCGCCCGGGTGGTGATGACCGTTGGCACCCCGTCGTTGGTGCTGTCCACGCTCAGCCGCACCGAACTGGACCCGAACGCCTTCACCAGCATGGCCATGGCCTGCCTGCTGTGCACCCTGGGCATGGCCCTGGCCGGCTTGCTGGTGTGTCGCGCTTCAGGCCGGCACTGGCGGGTGCTGTTGCCGGCGTTCATGTTCCCCAATACCGGCAACATGGGCCTGCCGATCAGCCTGTATGCCTTTGGAGAACACGGCCTGGCCCTGGCCGTGGCGTTCTTCCTGACCCTGTCGATCGTGCAGTTCACCCTTGGCATGGCCATCTCCGGTACTGCGGCTTCATTCAAGGCACTGTTGCGCAACCCCATCGTGATCAGCCTGGCCGGCGCCATGCCGATCATCTTTCTCGATTTCGAATTACCGCGCTGGCTGGCCAATACGGTAGGCTTGCTGGGTGGCATGACCATCCCGCTGATGTTGTTGACACTGGGCGTTTCGCTGGCCAGCATTCGCCTGCGCCATGTGGGCAGCGGCATGCTGCTGGGCGGTTTGCGCATTGGCCTGGGGGCTGCCGTGGGCTGGGCAGTCGGCGCCGCGTTGGGCATGGCCAGCCTGGAGCGCGCGGTGCTGGTGGTGCAGTCGGCGATGCCGGTGGCGGTGTTCAACTACCTGATGGCAGTGCGCGCCAACCGCGAACCGGAGCAGGTGGCGAACCTGGTGATGTGTTCCACGGTGCTGTCGTTTGCCTGGTTGCCGGTGGTGCTGGCCTGGTGGATGTAAGGCTGTACCGGCCCTTTCGCGGGTAAACCCGCTCCCACAGGTACAGCGCAGGTCTCAAGGCCAGTGGTGCACCTGTGGGAGCGGGCAAGCCCACGAAAAGGCCGGTACAGCAAACGGCTATTTGTCGTGCAACCGCCAACCCTGGCTGGTCAGCACCATTTCCCGGGTGTCCTTGAGCGGCATTTCATTGCTGGCCACCGCCTTGCCCAGTTCTTCAACGCTGGCCTTCACTTCTTCATTGGCAGCCCAAGCCGGCAGCCCGGTGATCTTGTAGGCATAGGTCACACGCGACATCTTCTGCCCGGTCGCTTCGCTCGGCTCACTGAAATGCTCGATGGCCGTGACTTGCGCCTTGCCGAAGCACAGCCCGTTATCCGCCTTGTAATACTTGCGGCCTTCGTCGGTGAGGTCGTAGGCGTAGTAGATGTCCGTGCGTGCCGCTTGCCACAGGCGGGCGGGCACCTCGGTGCGCGAGATCTCCTTTTCGCTGACCACGCCTACCTGGGCCAGGGCATGCAACGCCTTGTTGGTGCCATGGAGGTCGAAGTCCTGGGTTTTGGTGGGGAATGAGCTGATGACGAAGCAGTGCGGGTATTGGGTATCGAGGTAGGCCTGGGCAGCCTTGTGGAAACTGGCCTCGCTGGTGTCCTCGCTGTTCGAGCAACCGGCCAGGGGTGCCAACAGCGCCAGCGGCAGGATCTTCCTGTACATGGTGACACTTCCTTGAGTGACAAAGGCAAACGGGTCGTGCGCGATTAGAACCTACGGACTAGAGCGGCGCAATCGTGGCAAGACGGCATCTCGGCATGTGCTGCGGTGGCCACTTCGCGGGTAAACCCGCTCCCACAGGTTCACCACAGACCTTGCAAGCTGTGAGTACCCGCGAAGAGGACGGTGCAGGCGCTACAAGGCCTTGGTCAGAAACGCCGCAGTGCGGCTTTCAGCACATCCGGCCACCACTTGCGGCGTGCCGCTGACCACCACCTGCCCCCCGGCATCCCCGGCCCCCGGCCCGATGTCGATCACCCAGTCGCTCTGCGCCACCACCCGCATGTCATGCTCGACCACCACCACGCTGTGCCCGCCATCGACCAGGCGGTTGAGCTGCACCAGCAGCCGGTCGATGTCCTGCGGGTGCAAGCCGTTGGTAGGTTCGTCCAGTACATACAACGTCGCCCCACGGGCCATGCGTTGCAGCTCGGTGGCCAGCTTGATGCGCTGCGCCTCGCCGCCGGACAGTTCGGTGGCCGGCTGGCCCAGGCGCAGATAGCCCAGGCCGATGTCCTGCAACACTTGCAGGCAACGCCGCGCCGCTGGCTGTTCGGCGAACACCTGCAGGGCCTGGTCGACCGTAAGCTGCAGCACCTGCGCAATGTTCATGCCTTGCCAGCTCACCGCCAGGGTTTGCGGGTTGTAGCGGGCGCCATGGCAGGTCGGGCAGGGCGCATAGACGCTGGGTATGAACAGCAACTCGACGCTGACGAAGCCTTCGCCTTCGCAGTTCTCACAGCGGCCCTTGGCAACGTTGAAGGAAAAACGCCCGGCATCGAAGCCTTGTGCCTTGGCCTGTTCGGTGGCGGCGAACAGCTTGCGCACGTGGTCGAACAGGCCGGTGTAGGTGGCCAGGTTGGAGCGGGGCGTGCGGCCGATCGGCTTCTGGTCGACCTGCACCAGGCGCCTGATGCTGCCAAGGCCCGCGCTTACATGCCCGCTGCTGGCCTGTTCGGGTTCATCTTCCAGGCTCTGCTCTTCGGGCTCGTTGCGCTGCTCGGCATGGCCCAGGTGCGCACCCACCAGCTCCAGCAGGGCCTGGCTGACCAGGCTCGACTTGCCCGAGCCGGAAACACCGGTCACGGCGGTGAAGCAGCCCAGCGGGAACTCGGCGCTGAGGTTGTCCAGGTTGTTGCGGCAGATGCCTTCGAGCTTCAGCCAGTCGTGGGCCTGGCGTGGCGTGCGTGTGGCCTGTGCCGCCGTATTGAACAGGTAGGCCCGGGTGCATGACTGCTCGACCTGGGCCAGGCCCTTAGGTGGCCCGCTGTAGAGGATGGTGCCGCCATGTTCGCCAGCAGCAGGCCCTACATCCACCAGCCAGTCGGCGCGCCGCATGGTGTCCAGGTCGTGTTCCACCACATACACCGAGTTGCCAGCCTGCTTCAGGCGCTGCAGCGCGTCGAACAGGGCTTCGCTGTCGGCCGGGTGCAAACCGGCAGACGGCTCGTCGAGCACGTAGATCACGCCGAACAGTTGCGAGTTCAGCTGAGTGGCCAGGCGCAGGCGCTGTAGTTCGCCAGAGGACAGGGTCGGGGTGCTGCGCTCCAGGGCCAGGTAGCCCAGGCCCAGGTCGAGCAGGGTGTCGATGCGTTCGAGCAGTTCGTTGGCGATGCGTTGCGCCGCCAGGCGCTTTTCCAGGGTCAGGTCGTCCTGCTGTTGTGCCAGGTAGTCTGCTGCCGCCACTTTGCGGAACACCTCGGCCAGCGCCTGCAGCGACAGGTGCGACAGCTCGGCGATATCCAGGCCGGCGAAGGTCACCCCCAGCGCTTCGCGCTTCAGGCGCTTGCCCTGGCACAGCGGGCAGGGGCTGGGGCGCATGAACCGGGCCACGCGCTTGCGCATCTGCGCGCTCTGCGAGTGCATGAAGGTGTGCAGGACGTAACGCCGGGCACCCATGAACGTGCCCTGGTAGCTGGGCTCCTGCTTGCGCTTGAGGGCGGCGCGGGTCTGCGCCGGGGTCAGCCCGGCATACACCGGTGCAGTGGGTGTTTCTTCGGTGAACAGGATCCAGTCGCGCTGCGCCTGTGGCAGGTCGCGCCAGGGGATATCGACGTCATAGCCTAGGGTCACCAGGATGTCGCGCAGGTTCTGCCCCTGCCAGGCCATGGGCCACGCGGCCACGGCGCGCTCGCGGATGGTCAGCGACGGGTCGGGGACCATGGTCGCTTCGCTCACTTCGTAGACCCGGCCCATGCCATGGCATTCCGGGCAGGCGCCCTGCGGCGTGTTGGGCGAGAAGTCCTCGGCATACAGCATCGCCTGGCCGGCCGGGTAGTGGCCGGCGCGGGAATAGAGCATGCGGATCGAACTGGACAGGGTGGTCACGCTGCCCACCGAGGAACGTGCACTCGGTGTGCCGCGTTGCTGCTGCAGTGCCACGGCCGGTGGCAGGCCTTCGATGGCGTCGACATCCGGCACGCCGACCTGGTCGATCAGGCGCCGGGCATAGGGCGCGACCGATTCGAAGTAACGGCGCTGGGCTTCGGCATACAGCGTCGAGAAGGCCAGCGAGGACTTGCCCGAGCCGGACACGCCGGTGAACACCACAAGTGCGTCACGGGGGATATCGACATCGATGTTCTTCAGGTTGTGCTCGCGGGCACCCCGCACACGGACGAAGCCGCTTTGGGTGGTTGGGCGTGGGGGCATGAAGCAGTCCTTGGCTGTAGCTGAACAGTGCGCCCAAGGTAACAGCAATTGCAGCGCTCGTGCGTGGCAATGTTTCCACTCAGCAAATCTGTGAGTTATTGAGACAGGTGCTTGCAGTTAGTGTGGCTTGGTGAACACGAAAAACAGGAACTTGTAATCATGCAAACTTCGACATTACTGGCAACTGATCAGCAATCATCAATCCGGGCGGGTAACAAATTCCCAGTCCATCTATATACACCCTATGGCTATCGGTTAGTCAAAGCCGGCCCTTTATTGGCCTTTGCCGGAGAACCAGGAGCATCATTGCCGCGCTGTTACCTGTTGGGCAATGGTAAGCGTGCGTATGACACCGTGTTGATGCGCTTTCATCGCCCGGACATATTCAGCCCGTTTGGTCGGGGAGGGCTTAATGCCTATGCTTATTGCCAAGGAGACCCTGTCAACAATGTAGATCGCGACGGCCATTCGATAACGCGTGTAATCGGCCAGTTTCTCGGGGGTATAACCGGTACTGTGGGAATGTTCTCATCCTTGGTCAAGGCTGCTAAAAACATTGTTCGCCGGTCAAAGGCAAACATCAACAAACAGCCGGTACCCAAGGAGTTCGATTCGCGCAGCCGCAGAAATAACGCAATCGTCTTCAATGCTGGCTTGGTCAGCACAGCCTTGAAGGTACCAGGTGTTGCAACGGCATTTGGCTTTCCCGCTGCATCCCTGAGCGCTGAGGTGTTGACCTCCGCTGGTATCGTAACTGCAGGCGTCGGTGGCACGGCCAAGTTCGATCAGTTGATCTTTGACAGTACCAGAGCCATTAAAACCGCCAGGGAACTGAGGCTACCGCTGGGTACGTTGTTGAGAGCGTCGCTAATGGAGGCCAGTGGGTGGTATCTGCTCAGAGGCAAAGAGTCGCCGCTGATCGCACCCAGGGACCGGGTCGTGCAGGGGCGCGCGAGGTTCAGAGAAACCTCTGTGTGATCCGAAGCAGGCAGGCCAGGTAAGCCAAGGCCCCAATGCCTGTCAGATCGCGTTAACGCGGCTGCTACGCTGCCCATCGCAGGCAAGCCAGCTCTCATAGAACTGTACATAACTCATTGAATTGGCAGGGACTCTGTGGGAGCGGCTTTAAGCCGCGAACACCGGCGCAGCNNGGCTAAAGCCGCTCCCACAAATTACGCGGATTGCTCGCAAATTCAGTTATCTACGCGACAGCGCATCCCAAAGGGCTGGGCAAGCTCCCACGGTGACCGCGTAACTGGCAGGCATTAGCCCAGGCCCTGCTTTTATGTTCCACAGCATGAAACCAGATTCGATTGTGCTTCATCGCTCCTCGCGCTTATCTGTCAGCCAAGCACGACCTGCCTCACCCGTCGTGACCTCTAGGCGAACAACAAGAACGGGAAACCACCCGCGCGAGGAGACTCTACATGTCCCGACATCAGCATATCCTGGCCTGGCTGAACGATGTGGCCAGCGACCTGCACGCAATCCGTCACGATATTCACGCTCACCCGGAGCTGGGTTTTGAAGAAAGCCGCACTTCAGCGCTGGTCGCCCGTCTGCTCGAAGAATGGGGCTACGAGGTACATGCCGGTATCGGCAAGACCGGCGTGGTCGGCGTACTGCGCAATGGCAGCAGCCCACGCCGCCTGGGCCTGCGCGCCGACATGGACGCGCTGCCCATCCACGAGGCTACCGGCGCCGCGTACAGCAGCCAGCACCAGGGCTGCATGCACGCCTGCGGCCATGACGGGCATACCACCATGCTGCTGGGCGCCGCACGCTACCTGGCAGCGACCCGGCAGTTCGACGGCACGCTGACGCTGATCTTCCAGCCGGCCGAGGAGGGCCAGGGTGGCGCCGAGGCGATGCTGGCCGACGGTCTGCTGGAACGCTTCCCTTGCGATGCACTGTTCGGCATGCACAACATGCCCGGGCTGCCGGCCGGGCACCTGGGCTTTCGCGAGGGGCCGATGATGGCCTCGCAAGACCTGCTCACGGTGACCCTCGACGGGGTTGGCGGCCATGGTTCGATGCCGCACCTGACCGTCGACCCGCTGGTGGCGGCGGCCAGTGTGGTGATGGCCCTGCAAACCGTGGTGGCGCGCAATATCGATGCGCAGGAGGCGGCCGTGGTTACCGTCGGCGCCTTGCAGGCCGGCGAAGCGGCCAACGTGATCCCGCAGCAGGCGCTGCTGCGCCTGAGCCTGCGCGCGCTGAACGCCGAGGTGAGGGCGCAGACCCTGGAGCGAGTGCGCGCCATTATCGTCAGCCAGGCCGAGAGCTTTGGCTGCCGCGCCACTATCGAACACCGCCCGGCCTACCCGGTGCTGGTCAACCACGCCGCGGAAAACGCCTTCGCCCGGCAGGTGGGAGTGGAGTTGCTGGGTACCGAGGCAGTGGATGGCAACACCCGCAAGCTGATGGGCAGCGAAGACTTCGCCTGGATGCTGCAACGCTGCCCGGGCGCCTACCTGTTCATCGGCAATGGCGTATCGCGGCCGATGGTGCACAACCCGGCCTACGACTTCAACGACGACATCCTGCTGACCGGCGCCGCCTACTGGGGCGCGCTGGCAGAGCGCTGGCTCGCGCCCGCCTGACCTTTCCTTTTGACGACTGCCGCTGGAACCCGGGCGCGACCGCGCCTGGGCGATCACCCAATCATTGTGTGGAGTGTTTCCTATGCAGACTTCGAGCACCGGCGTGTCGCGTACCCGGCAAGTGGTCGCCGCCGTCATCGGCAACGCCCTGGAGTGGTATGACTTCATCGTTTACGGCTTTCTGGCCAGCATCATCGCCCGGCAATTCTTCCCCTCCGACGACGAATATGCCTCGCTGCTGATGGCCCTGGCCACCTTTGGCGTCGGCTTTTTCATGCGCCCGGTGGGTGGCGTGCTGCTGGGCATGTATTCCGACCGCAAGGGCCGCAAGGCGGCGATGCAGATGATCATCCGGCTGATGACCGTGTCCATTGCCATGATCGCCTTTGCCCCCGACTACCTGGCCATCGGCATGGCCGCGCCGATGCTGATCGTGGTGGCGCGCATGCTGCAGGGTTTTGCCACCGGCGGCGAGTACGCCAGCGCCACGGCATTTCTGGTGGAGAGCGCGCCGGCCCACCGCAAGGGCCTGTATGGCTCGTGGCAACTGGTGGGTCAGTGCCTGGCGGTGTTCTCCGGGGCGGCGATGGTGGCGCTGGTCACCCACCTGTGCACGCCTGCGGCACTGGACAGCTGGGGCTGGCGTATCCCGTTCGTGCTCGGCCTGCTGATCGGCCCGGTGGGGCTGTGGATTCGCAAGCACATGGAAGAACCCGAGGAGTTCATCGAGGCGCGCCGCCAGGCCAAGGGCCAGTCGCCCAGCCTGTGGCAGGTGCTGCGTGAGCACCGGCGCAGCCTGATGGTATCGATGGGCCTGGCCTGTGGCGCGACGGTGTCGTTCTACGTGGTACTGGTGAACATGCCGACCTTCGCCCACAAGAACCTTGGCCTGCCGCTGGACCAGGTGCTGCTGGTGCAGATGCTGGCTGTGGGGCTGATGACCGTGGTGATCCCGCTGTCCGGGGCATTGTCTGACCGGCTGGGTCGGCGCCCGGTACTGATGGCCTTCACCCTGGCGTTCTTCGTCATGGTCTACCCGTTGTATGTGTGGGTGGCTGCCGCGCCGTCGCTGGAGCGCCTGCTGGTGATGCAACTGCTGCTGTGCACTGCCATTGGCGGCTTCTTCGGGCCAGCGCCCACGGCCTTGGCCGAGCAGTTCCCGGTCGAGGTGCGTTCTACCGGTGTGTCGGTGGCCTATAACGTGGCGGTGATGGTGTTCGGCGGCTTCGCCCCGTTGATCGTCACCTGGCTGAGCAAGGTACTCGGCACTCCGGTGGCGCCGTCGTTCTACGTGCTGTTCGCCTGCCTGCTGACACTGCTGGGCACCTATTGCCTGAAAGAAGCCCCACGCGCGGGCAAAGCTGCCGCGTTCAACCTGGGAGTAGAACCGTGATGTCGCTAGCCATCGACCCCATCGTTGCCCTCGATGCCGAGGCATTGTCCCAGGCCATCCATGCCCGCCAGATATCGTGCCGTGAGGTGATGCAGGCCTATCTGGCGCATATCGAGCGTTTCAACCCGCCGGTCAATGCGCTGGTGTCGTTGCGCCCGGCCGAAGTGCTGCTGGCCGAGGCTGATGAGCGTGACCGCGAGCTGGCCCGTGGCCATTCGCGGGGCTGGATGCATGGCATGCCCCAGGCGATCAAGGACCTGGCCGCTACTGCCGGGCTGCGCACCACCCTGGGCTCGCCGCTGTTTGCCGAACAGGTGCCCGAGCAGGATGCGATCAGCGTGGCGCGGGTGCGGGCCAGTGGGGCGCTGATCGTGGGTAAGAGCAATGTGCCGGAATTCGGCCTTGGTTCGCAGACCTACAACACCCTGTTCGGTACCACCACCAATGCCTATGACCCGGACAAGGTGGTCGGGGGCAGCAGCGGTGGGGCGGCGGCGGCGCTGGCCATGCGCCTGCTGCCGGTCGCCGACGGCAGCGACATGATGGGTTCGCTGCGCAACCCGGCGGCGTTCAACAATGTGTATGGCCTGCGCCCGTCGCAGGGCCGGGTGCCCCATGGGCCGGCGCCGGAACTGTTCATGCAGCAGCTGGCCACCGAGGGGCCGATGGGGCGCAGCGTGGTGGATGTGGCGCGGCTGTTGTCGACCCAGGCGGGCTTCGATGCGCGGGCGCCGTTGTCGCTGGGGGAGGACCGGCGCGATTTTACCGCTGGGTTGCAGCGCGATTTCCGCGGCGTGCGGGTTGGCTGGCTGGGCGACTACGACGGCTACCTGGCGATGGATGACGGGGTGCTGAGCCTGTGCGAAGCGGCCCTGGCGGACTTCGCCGAGCTGGGCTGCCGGGTTGAGGCCTGCCAGCCGGCGTTCGACCTGGCGCGCTTGTGGCAATGCTGGCTGACCCATCGCCACTTCCTGGTGCACGGCAACCTCGGTGCGGCCTATGCCGACCCGCGCAAGCGCGCGCTGCTCAAGCCCGAGGCGCAGTGGGAGGTGGAGGGTGGCCTGCAACTGAGCGCGGCTGCGGTGTACCAGGCTTCAGTGGCCCGCAGCGACTGGTACCGTGCGCTGGGCAAGCTGTTCGAGCGTTACGATTTCCTGCTGTTGCCATCGGCCCAGGTGTTCCCTTTCGATGCACGGCAACCTTGGCCAACGGTGGTCGGGGGGCGGACGATGGACACCTATCACCGCTGGATGGAAGTGGTGACAGGACCGACCCTGGCCGGTTTGCCGAGCATCAGCGTACCGGTCGGTTTCAATGCTGCCGGGTTGCCCATGGGCCTGCAGATCATCGGCCCGGCCCAGGCCGACCATGCGGTATTGCAGCTGGCCCATGCCCATGAACAGCTCACCCGTTGGGTAGCGCGGCGCCCACCCCGGAGCCTGCAAGCGCCATGAAACCGCTGGGCAGGCGCGGATCTTGCTGGCTATCCTGACCATCCAGCTACAGGGAGGTCACACACATGGGCATCACGGCAGACAGTGGCGGCGTGCGCTCGGTAGAACGGGCGCTGGCCATCGTCGACCTGCTGGGCGAACACCAGGCGCTGGGCCTGGAAGAACTGCATTACCTGACGGCGCTGCCCAAGGCCACGGTGTCGCGCATGCTCGCCACCTTGCAGGAACAGGGCTGGGTTTACCGCGGCCTCAGCGACCGGCGCTACCGGCTGTGCGCGCAGCGCCTGTTCGGTGACCGCCAGTTGCGTTTCAAGCGGCGCCTGGTGGAAAGCGCCGCGCCCATGTTGCTGGAGTTGAGCGAGCGTACCGGGCTGGTGGCCGACCTGTCGTGTTTCGACGGCGAGCGGCTGGAGGTGATGGAAAGCGCCATCCCCCAGGTACTGCGCAAGCGCTACCCGCACACCTGCCAGATCGTCGGGCACCATGCCAGCCTGTTCCACTCGGCGATGGGGCGGGCATGCCTGGGAGAGTTGGCGGTCGATGAAGTGCAGCGCCTGGCGACCCATGAGCAGGTGGGCGACGAGGCAGTGCTGCGCGACATCGAGGAGGAAGCGAACAAGGGGTTCGGCCAGCGAACCGAAGGGCACTGGGAGTACCCGGTGCGCTTGCCGTTCCTGATCCGCGCGATTGCCCTGCCGGTGCATGCCGAAGGGCGCCTGGCCGGGAGCATTGCCTTGCACTGGCCGTTGGACCAGGCGCCGGTGGAGCGGGTGTTGAACCTGCACCTGAACAGCCTGGCTACAACGGTGGGCGAGGTGCAGCGGGCCTTGGTGGTTTGAGTCAGCCTGTACCGGCCTCTTCGCGGGTAAACCCGCTCCCACAGGGGAAGTGCATTGCCCGAGGCTCGCTCGGTATCTGTGGGAGCGGTTTTACCCGCGAAGAGGCCAGTCCAGCAAACAACAAAAAGAAGCTGTGTCCGAGGCCCCTCAGCGCTCCAGGCTATACATCCGGCACTCCGCCAGCAACGCCAGCAGGTTCGGCTCCCGCTCCCGCGCTTTCAGGAACACCACGCCGATATGCTGCTGCAAGCGATATTGCGGCTTCAGGGCTATCAACCGGACCCGGTTCTCGTACACCGCCGCGATACGCCCGGGCAGCAGGGCAAAGCCCACGCCCGAGCTGACCATGCTCAGCAGGGTGAAGATATCGTTCACCTGCATGGCTACCTTGGGTTCGAAGCCGGCCTGCTGGAACACCCGGGCGCCATCGCGGTGGGTGGCGAAGCCCTGGGTCAGGGTGATGAAGGTGGAGTCGGCCAGGTCGGCCAGGTCCACCTCGGCCTGCTCGGCGAAGGGCGAATCGATGGGCACGGCAAGGAAGATGTCATCGGAGAACAGCGGCAACTGCTCGCAGGCCGGGTCGCTGACACTTTCGTCGAGCGACACGAGGATGGCCTCCAGCTCGTGGTTCCTCAGGCGCTGCAGCAGGTCGACGTTGGAGCCCAGGGTCAGGTCGATGTTGAGTTCGCTGCGGCGCAGCTTGAGGCCCATGACCAGCTTGGGCACGGTTTTCACCGTCAGCGAATAGAGCGCGCCCAGGCGGAAGCGCTCGGCGTAGAAGCCGGCGGCTTCGCGGGTCTGGCGGACCATCTGCTCGGCGTCCTGGATCAGCTGGCGGGCTTTCTTTTCCAGCACGTAGGCGCTTTCCAGCGGGATCAGCTGACGACCTTCATGCTTGAACAGCGGGCAGCGCAGTGCGCTTTCCAGCGAGTGGATGGCGCGGTGCACGCTGACGGCGCTGGTGGCCAGCTCGGCGGCTGCGCGGCCGAGGTTGCCGGTGCGCATGAAGGCGAGGAAGGTTTCCAGCTTCTTGAGGGTCAGTTCTTCGTCGATCAGCATGGGTTGACCTGGGTGTGCACAATGGCAGGGGCGTGCATGTTGCCTGGAAATTCTGGGGCCGCTTCGCAGCCCATTGCCGGCAAGCCAGCTCCCACAGGGATGGCGCATGGCTTGAGGCCGATGCGGCCCCGCATGCTCATTGCATGGATCCGATCAAGGCCCACAACGCCGGGTCGTTGAAATCATCGATCACCAACCTGGCCCCCGCCGCCAGCAACCGCTCCGGTGTCTGCGTAGTGGCCACGCCCACGGTAAAGATCCCCGCGCCACTCGCTGCCGCCACCCCCGGCAGCGAATCCTCGAAGGCCAGTGCCTGCCCGGCCTCGGCACCCAGCCGTTGCAACCCGGTCAGGTAGGGCAACGGGTCCGGCTTGGCCCGTGCCAGTTCCTCGGCCACCAGCACATGCGCGAAGCGCTGGCCCAGGCCCATGGCGTTCAACATGTGCTCGGCGTTCAGCCGCGGCGCGTTGGTCACCACGCACATGCCGATGTCTCGAGCCCGGGCATGTTCCAGCAGGCGCACAAGGCCCGGCATCGGCTCCAGAGACGGTGACATGTCGCGGAACAGCGCTTCCTTGCGGTCAGCCAGCTCCCGGCACTGTTCGGCACTGGCACCGGCAAACAGCTCGGCGAACAGCTCGCCGTTGGCACGGCCGCTGACCTGGGCATCGAACTGCGCCTGGCTCAGCTCGCGGCCGTCATGCTCGCGCAGCAGTTGGCGGAAAGCCTGCAGGTGCAAGGTGTCAGTGTCGGTGAGGGTTCCGTCGAGGTCGAACAGCAGGGCAGTCAGCATTGGGTATTCAGGTCCAGAAATCGTGGGCGGGCCAGAAGGGAGATTCTTTGCCTTTGGCGTTACGTGAACTTCGCGAATTCCTGAGTGTACTGGAGTACGGCAGCCTTGGCAGAGCTGTGCTCGAACTCGAGGTTGGCGCCTGCGCATCGAGTCAGCAACTGCCAAAGCTGGAAAGCCAACCAAGTAACCGGCCGTTGGCACGCTCCGGCTTTCGACGTTTGGTCATCAGTTCTGGTTGGCGTAGGTGGCTGGGCGCAGGTAGCTGATCTTCTGCAGCTTGCCGTCGCTGTCACGGTAGGTGAGGGTGGCGGTGTCGGCGTGGCCGGTGGCCTGGCTCGAGCCCTCTACCGCGATCACTTGGGCGATGTCCAGGTCCATGCCGTACTGGTAAGGGGAGGCGGTCTGGGCGAAGGCGCCGACGCTGCTGCCAAAGGTCAGGGTGGCGATGGTGATTGCTTTGATGATGGTCATGATCATGCTCCGTTAGCTTGGGTAGTGGGATCAGCGACTGCTTGCTGCCTGGGGTTAATACTGCGCGATAATATTTAGCGCGCAAAATATATTTCCACTATCTGGCCTATTGGCGCGCTACATATTGATCGCAGTCGCCAAGCCGACGACGAAGGGGGCTGTTCAGCGTGCTCCGAAAAGAGTACAAATGTGCTCCATGGACAATCTAACCCCAAAACGCCGCGCCATCTTCGAGTTCATCCGTGAGCGCATTGCCGATCACGGCCAGCCGCCGAGCCTGGCCGATATCGCCACGCGCTTCGGTTTTGCCTCGCGCAGTGTCGCGCGCAAGCACATCACCGCCCTGTGCCAGGCCGGCTACATCGACGTCACGCCGAACCAGGCGCGGGGCATACGCCTGGCCGAACGGCTGCGCCGCCCGGAAATCCTCGAAGTGCCGGTGCTCGGCCAGGTGGCGGCAGGCGCCCCCATCGGCCCGGACCTCGACATTCACGAGCAGTTGCTGCTCGACCCCAGCCTGTTCCGCCGTACCCCCGACTACCTGCTGAAGGTGCGTGGCGACTCGATGATCGACGACGGCATTTTCGACGGCGACCTGGTCGGCATCCTCCAGCAGGCCGACGCCCGCGATGGCCAGATCGTGGTCGCGCGCCTGGACGGCGAGGTGACCATCAAGCGCCTGCAACGCCAGGGCGGCAATTACCGGCTGTTGCCACGCAACCCGGCCTATGCGCCCATCGATGTGCGACCTGAACAGGAGTTCTTCATCGAAGGCGTGTTCTGCGGCTTGCTGAGGCGTGACTGATGGGCGCGGTGGTCGACCTCGACAGGCTGCTCGACCAGCGCCGGGTATGGCGCGGCCGGCAGGCCCAGGCGCGGCCACTCGGCCTGCAGCCCACGGGCCATGTTGCCCTTGACCAGTGCCTGCCGGAAGGCGGTTGGCCGGCGTCTGCGCTCAGCGAACTGTTGCTGGCCAGCCCCGGCTGTGGCGAATTGCAGCTGCTGTGGCCAACCCTGGCCCGTTTGAGTGCCGAGGCCAGCCGAATCGTACTGGTGGCACCGCCATTCATTCCTTACGCCCCGGCCTGGCAGGCCGCGGGGGTGGACCTGCGCTGGCTGGTACAGGTGGCCGCCGAACCTGCAGATGCCCTGTGGGCTGCCGAGCAGTGCCTGCGTTCCGGCAGTTGCGCAGCGGTGCTGTGCTGGCCGGAGCGTGCCGATGACCGCGCCCTGCGGCGCTTGCAGGTGGCTGCCGAAACCGGCCAGGCGCTGGCCTTCGCCTGCAGGCCGCAACAGGCGGCGCATAACCCTTCACCTGCAGCGCTGCGCATTGCCATCGACACCCGTCCGGCACAATGGCGCGTGCTGAAAAGCCGTGGCGGCATGCCACCGGCGCTGCCCATCGCCTGCCCGGGGCGGGGCTGATGCAGCATGCTCTGGGCCTGCATCCTGTTCCCTCAGCTGGCGCTGGACACGGTCCTGCGTGAGCGTGACGACCCCGATACACCTCTGGTGCTGCTTGGCGGGCCGGCCCAGCGACGCGTACTGCAGGCGGTCAACCCGGCGGCGGCCGCGCTGGGCCTGCGGGCCGGGCAAACCCTGACGGCGGCACGTGCACTGGCCGATGGCTTCAGCTGCGTCGAAGCCGACCCCAGGCGCATCGACCAGGTGCAGCAGTTGCTGGCAGCCTGGGCCTACCGCTTCAGCGCCCAGGTCAGCCTGCACTACCCACGGGCGCTGTTGCTGGAGGTGGGCTCCAGCCTGCAGCTGTTCGGCCCCTGGCCGCTGTTCGAGGCACGCCTGCGCCAGGAGCTGGCGGAACTGGGCTTGCGCCAACGCATCGTCCTGGCCAGCAACCCGGTGGCGGCGCGCATGCTCGCCAACGGCCACGATGGCCTGGCCGTGAGCGATGCCGACGCCACCCGCGCGGCGCTGCAGGGTATGCCCATCGAGCGTATCGGCTTGCCTGGGCAGGCTGCCGAAGCCTTTGCCCGCATGGGGCTGCGTCAGTTGAGCCAGGTGCTGGCCTTGCCCCGCGACAGCCTGGCCAGGCGCTTTCCGGCCCAGGTGCAATTGCACCTTGACCAACTGCTCGGCCTGCGCAACCTGGGGTTGGACTTCTACCAGCCTCCGGACCGTTTCGAGACCCGGCTGGAGCTGAACTTCGACGTTGAATCACACCAGGCCCTGCTGTTCCCGCTGCGGCGCATGCTCAACGACCTTGCCGCGTTCCTCGCCGGGCGTGACTGTGGCGTGCAGCGTTTCTGCCTGCACCTGGAGCACGCCGAAGGGCCGGATACCTTGCTGAAGGTGGGCCTGCTGGCCGCCGAACGCGATGCCGCGATGCTGTTCGAACTGGCGCGCGGGCGCCTGGAACCGCTGCGCATTCCCGCACCGGTGCGCAACCTGCGGCTGGTCGCCGAGGACCTGCCACCCTTTGTGCCGCAACACCAGGCATTGTTCGACCCGCGTGCGCAACAGGCGCAACCCTGGGAACAATTGCGCGAACGGCTACGTGCGCGCCTGGGCGATGAGGCGGTCAAGGGCCTGAGCGCGGCAGCCGATCATCGCCCCGAATGTGCCTGGCAAGCGGTAGAGCAGGGTGCCCAGGGCAACATGCCGGTGGCTCCTGGCAGCCGCCCTGGCTGGCTGCTGTCGGCCCCCGTGGCGCTGGACGAAGCCGGCTACCGCGTGCAAGGCCATGCCGAGCGTATCGAGTCGGGCTGGTGGGATGGCGGCGATGTGCGTCGCGACTATTACCGCATCGAAACCCGTGATGGCCTGCGCGGCTGGGCCTACCGTGACCTGGGCAAGGCCGGCCCGTTGTGGCTGCAGGGCTGGTTCGCATGAACACCCCGGGTTATGCCGAGCTGCATTGCCTGTCCAACTTCAGTTTCCAGCGCGGCGCGTCGAGCGCCGACGAGCTGTTCCGGCGCGCGCGTGAGCAGGGCTACCAGGCGCTGGCGATCACTGACGAATGCACCCTGGCCGGCATCGTCCGTGCCTGGCAGGCGGCGAAGGAACATCAGCTGCGGCTGATCGTGGGCAGTGAAGTGCAGTTGCAGGACGGCCCCAGGCTGGTGCTGCTGGTGCAGGACCTGGCCGGCTACCAGAACCTGTGCGCCCTGATCACCCGGGGCCGGCGACGGGCGCAGAAGGGCGAGTACCAACTGTTTCGCGATGACCTGCAGCAGCACCATCAGGGCCTGCTGGCATTGTGGGTGGCCGATGACAGCGGCGATGCCAGCCCCGGGCAGTGGCTGCACGGCGTGTTCGGTGAGCGCCTGTGGCTGGCCGTGCACCTGCACCGCGGCAGTGACGATACCTTGCGCCTTGAACGCTTGCGCGGCCTGGCGGCAAGGGTCGGCATCCGCGCCGTGGCCTGTGGCGACGTGCACATGCACGTGCGCGGTCGCCGCGCCTTGCAGGATTGCATGACCGCCATTCGCCAGCATTGCCTGGTGGCCGAGGCCGGGCGCTTCCTGTTTGCCAATGGCGAGCGGCACCTGCGCAGCCAGGCGCAACTGGGCGAACTCTATCCCGCCGACCTGCTGGCCGAGACCCTGGCCATCGCTGCGCGCTGCCAGTTCGAACTGAGCGAGTTGAAATACCAGTACCCACGCGAGCTGGTGCCTCAGGGGCATACCCCGGCGAGCTGGTTGCGTGAGTTATGCCAGCAGGGTTTGCCGTTGCGTTGGCCAGAAGGGCCGAGCAGCAAGGTGCGGGAGGTGCTGGCCAAGGAGCTGGCGCTGATCGAGGCGCTGGGCTACGAAAGCTACTTCCTGACGGTGCACGACATCGTCGCCTTCGCCCGCAGCCAGCGCATTCTGTGCCAGGGCCGGGGTTCGGCTGCCAACTCGGTGGTGTGCTTCGTGCTGGGCATCACCGAGCTCGACCCCATGAAACATCACCTGTTGTTCGAGCGCTTCCTGTCGCGCGAGCGCAACGAGCCGCCGGACATCGACGTGGACTTCGAGCACGACCGGCGCGAGGAGGTGATCCAGTATGTGTTCCGTCGCTATGGTCGGCACCGGGCGGCGCTCACTGCGGTGGTCAACACCTACCATGCCGCCGGTGCGGTGCGGGATGTGGCACGGGTGCTGGGGCTGCCCGCCGACCAGGTGGATGCCCTGGCCAAATGCTGTGGCCGCTGGAGCGATCGCATACCTGATGACCAGCGCCTGGCCGAGGCCGGTTTCGAGGCGGGCAGCCCTTCGCTGCGGCGGGTGCTGGTGCTGGCCGGCGAACTGATCGGCTTCCCCCGGCACCTGTCACAGCACCCGGGCGGCTTCGTTATCTCGCAGCAACCCCTGGACGAGCTGGTGCCGGTGGAGAATGCCGCGATGCCGGAGCGCACGGTGATCCAGTGGGACAAGGACGACCTGGACATGGTCGGCCTGCTCAAGGTCGACGTGCTGGCGCTGGGTATGCTCAGTGCCCTGCGCCGTTGCTTCGACCTGCTGCAACACCACCGTGGCCGGCACCTGACCCTGGCGACCATTCCCGGCGAAGACCCGGCCACCTACGCCATGATCAGCCGTGCCGAGACCATGGGCGTGTTCCAGATCGAGTCACGCGCGCAAATGGCCATGCTGCCGCGGCTGCGGCCCGCAAAGTTCTACGACCTGGTCATCGAGGTAGCCATCGTCCGCCCCGGGCCGATCCAGGGCGACATGGTCCACCCTTACCTGCGTCGGCGCCTGAAGCAGGAGCCGGTGACGTATCCTTCACCGCAACTGAAGGCAGTGTTCGAGCGCACCCTGGGCGTGCCGCTGTTCCAGGAACAGGTGATGGAGCTGGCGATGGTCGCGGCCGACTACACCCCGGGCGAGGCCGACCAGTTACGCCGCAGCATGGCTGCCTGGAAGCGCCACGGTGGCCTGGAGCCGCACCGCGAGCGGCTGGTGCAGGGTATGTTGCGCAATGGTTACGAGTTGGCGTTTGCCGAGCGCATCTTCGAGCAGATCAAGGGCTTTGGCAGCTATGGTTTCCCGGAGTCGCACGCGGCCAGCTTTGCCTTGTTGTGCTATGCCAGCAGCTGGCTCAAGTGCCATGAACCGGCGATTTTCACCTGCGCGCTGGTCAACAGCTGGCCCATGGGCTTCTACAGCCCCGACCAGTTGTTGCAAGAGGCCCGGCGCCAGGGCATCGAGGTAAGGCCGGTGGATGTGTGCCACAGTGACTGGGACTGCACCCTGGAGCCTGAGCCTGGAGGGGCCCTGGCCATCCGCATGGGCTTGCGCCTGGTGCGCGGTCTTGCCGAGGCCGATGCCAGGCGCCTGGCGCAGGCCAGGGCGCAGCGGCCATGGCGCGATGTCGAAGACCTGTGCCTGCGTGCCGGGCTCGATTCGCGTACCCGCGCCCAGCTGGCCGATGCCGGCGCGCTGCGCGCCTTGGCCAGCGACCGGCATCAGGCGCGCTGGCAGGTGGCGGCGGTGCAGCCGCAACTGCCTTTGTTCGCCGACATGCAAGCCTTGCCGGAAAGCACCGTTGCACTGCCCGTCCCCAGCGTGGCAGAGGACCTGATGGCCGATTACCAGACCCTGGGTACCACGCTTGGGCCGCATCCCTTGACCTTGTTGCGCCCACGCCTGCGGGCACTGGGCTGTCGCAGTTCGCGCGAGCTGCAAGATGTCGGGCATGGTGACAACATTGCCGTGGCCGGGCTGGTGGTGGGCCGCCAGCGGCCACAGACCGCCAGCGGCGTGACCTTCGTCACCCTGGAGGACGAGCACGGGATGGTCAATGTGGTGGTGTGGCGGGATCTGGCCGAGCGGCAGCGGCGGGCGCTGGTGGGGTCGCAGTTGCTCAAGGTCAGCGGGCGGCTGGAGCAGGAGAATGGCGTGCGCCACCTGATCGCGCGGCGGCTGGAGGATGTGAGCCCGCTGTTGCAAGGGCTGGATGTGCGCAGCCGGGATTTCCATTAATCCCCGGCGCCTCACGCACAATCCTGTTTTTTGCGCGGTCTCTGTGGGAGCGGCTTTAGCNNAAAGCCGCTCCCACAGGGTGCCAGGATTGCTTGCGAGTTCAGTTCTGTTACACCATCGCCAACCGCTGCTTGCGTGTCGGTGCCGGGAACGCCCGGTCGATCGCCCGCAGGTCTTCGCTGGTCAGGGTCAACGTACCCGCAGCCGCATTCAGCCGCACATGCTCGGGCGCCACGGCCTTGGGGATGGCTATCACCCCGTCATCCCGGGTCACCCAGGCCAGGCTGACCTGGGCCGCTGTGGCCCCATGGCGCTCGGCGATTTCCGCCAGCACCGGGTGCTGCAACAGGCGCCCGGCCTGGGCCAGCGGGCAGTAGGCCATGATTGGCAGGGCGCGCTTTTCGCACCACGGCAACAGGTCGAACTCGATGCCACGCTGGGTCGGGTTGTACAGCACCTGGTTGGTGGCGCAATCGGGGTTGTGCAGCTCGCGCAGGTCGTCGACGTCGAAATTGGAAACACCCCAGCGCTTGATCTTGCCTTGCTCGCGCAAGCGCTCGAAGGCGTCGACGGTTTCCTCCAGCGGGTGCTGACCACGCCAGTGCAGCAGGTACAGGTCGATGCAGTCGGTGCCCAGGCGCGTCAGGCTGCGCTCGCAGGCGGCCGCCATGCCGCGCAGGCTGGCATTGTGCGGGTACACCTTGCTGACCAGGAACACCTGGTCGCGGCGCCCGGCAATGGCCTGGCCAACGACTTCTTCTGCGCCACCTTCGGCATACATCTCGGCGGTATCGATCAAGCTCAGGCCAAGTTCGATGCCCTGTTGCAGGGCCGCCACCTCGGCAGCCTTGCGGGCCGGGTCTTCACCCATGTACCAGGTGCCCTGGCCGATGGCCGGAACGCTCGAACCTGCCAGTTTCACGTAACGCATGTCACCTCCGGGATCCGGGTATTGGAAAGCAGTACCTCGAGCAGCGCTTGCGCCGCCGTGGAAAGCTTGTGTTCGCTGAGGGCAATCACGCCGATGCGGCGCTCGACCGTGGGCTCGACCAGGGTTACGCAGCGGGCACCAAGCTCCTGCATCTGGTTGATGCACAGCGCCGGTACGGCACTGACCCCCAGGCCACTGGCGACCATGCGGCCGATGGTCGACAGCTGGTGGCTCTCGAAAGCCACCGCCAGCTTGCCGTGGTGGGCGGCCACGTTCTGCTCCATCAGCAGGCGCACCGCCGAAGGGCGTTGCAGGGCCACGAAGTCTTCGGCCAGCAATTGTGCCCAGCTGACCTGGGGCAGCTGCGCCAAGGGCGAATCGGCGGGCACCACGGCGACAAACCGGTCCATGTACAACGGGTGGAAATCCAGGCCATCGATGTTGTCCGGTTCGAAGCCGATGCCCAGTTCGACGCGGCGATGGCGCACCAGTTCCAGCACCTGTTCGTTGATCACATCGTGCACGGTGACGTTGACCTTCGGGTAGCGCTGGCGAAATACCTTGAGCGAGTGGGGCAGCAGGTTGCCGGCAAAGGCCGGCATGGCCGCCACCGAAACCCGGCCCAGTTGCAGGGTGAAACGCTGGCGCAGCATCTCTTCGGTGTCGTCCCAGTCGGCCAGCAGGCGCCGCGCCAGCGGCAGCAGCACCTCGCCCTCGGCAGTCAGGCTGACGCTGCGCGTGGTGCGGCTGAGCAGGGCGCCGCCAAGGTTCTCTTCCAGGGCCTTGATGGTCAGGCTCAGGGCGGGTTGCGAAACATGCAGGTGTTCACCGGCCTGGGCAAAGCTCTGGTACTTGGCCACGGTGACAAAGGCGCGCAGTTGCTTGACGTTCATGACAGGCCTGTTGGTTGTTTTGCAAAGTTTATCAATCGATGATGAAAACAAAATTAACAAATCAGTCGCTTGCGGTGAAGATGTCCCCACACGCTCACCGACAGCCTCGTCGGTTCAACAACTACAAAAGGCGGATCAGCATGGCCGGACTGGACAAGCGCGTTGCAACCTATGAACAGGCCCTCGAAGGCCTGACCGACAACATGACGGTACTGGCTGGTGGTTTCGGCCTGTGCGGCATCCCGGAAAACCTTATCAGCGAAATCAGGCGCCGTGGCGTCAAGGGCCTGACCGTGGTCTCCAACAACTGCGGTGTCGACGGTTTTGGCCTGGGCGTGCTGCTGGAAGACCGGCAGATCCGCAAGATGGTCGCCTCCTACGTGGGTGAGAACGCCGAGTTCGAACGCCAGCTGCTGAGCGGTGAGCTGGAAGTGGAACTGACCCCGCAGGGCACCCTGGCCGAAAAAATGCGCGCTGGTGGCGCCGGTATCCCGGCCTTCTACACCGCCACCGGCTACGGCACCCCGGTTGCCGATGGCAAGGAAGTGCGCGAGTTCAACGGCCGCAAGTACATCCTCGAAGAATCCATCACCGGCGACTTCGCCATCGTCAAGGGCTGGAAGGCCGACCACTACGGCAACGTGGTGTACCGCAACACTGCGCAAAACTTCAACCCGCTGGCGGCCACCGCCGGCAAGATCACCGTGGTCGAAGTGGAAGAGATCGTCGAACCCGGCGTGCTGTTGCCCAGCGAGATCCACACCCCGGGCATCTACGTGGACCGCGTCATCGTCGGCACCTTCGAAAAGCGTATCGAAAAGCGCACCGTCAAGGCCTGAGCGCCATCCACCAGAACAACAAAGAGATCCTGACCATGGCACTGACCCGCGAACAGATGGCGCAACGCGTCGCCCGTGAACTGAAGGACGGCTACTACGTCAACCTGGGCATCGGCATTCCGACCCTGGTGGCCAACTACGTACCCGCCGACATGGATGTGATGCTGCAATCGGAAAACGGCCTGCTCGGCATGGGCGAATTCCCCACCGAAGGCACCATCGATGCCGACATGATCAACGCCGGCAAGCAGACCGTCACCGCCCGCCGCGGTGCCTCGATCTTCGATTCGGCACAGTCGTTCGCCATGATCCGTGGCGGCCACGTCGACCTGACCGTGCTCGGCGCTTTCGAAGTGGATGTGCAGGGCAACATCGCCTCGTGGATGATCCCGGGCAAGCTGGTGAAGGGGATGGGCGGCGCCATGGACCTGGTGGCCGGCGCCGAGAACATCATCGTCACCATGACCCATGCCTCCAAGGACGGCGAGTCCAAGCTGCTGCCGCAGTGCAGCCTGCCGCTGACCGGCGCCGGCTGCATCCGCAAGGTGCTGACCGACCTGGCCTACCTGGAAATCGAAGACGGCGCCTTCATCCTGCGCGAGACCGCGCCGGGGGTGAGCGTTGAAGAAATCATCGAGAAGACCGCCGGCAAGCTGATCGTGCCGGATGATGTGAAGGAAATGACCTTCTAACGCATCATGCGATCCTACCCTGTGGGGGGGGGCGTGCCCGCGANNGACGCATTCGCGGGCACGCCCGCGCCCACAGGGTTTTTGCGTTGTCTGGCAGTACTGCTTCACCTCATAAAACCAATAAAAGGAATTGAACCGTGGCCGCTGAAATCCAAGACAGCCGCTCCGCCCGCTTTGCCTTGCGCTGCTCCAACTGGGCCGAACGCTGGTTCCCTGACTCCTGGGTATTCGCAGCCCTGGCGGTGATGCTGGTGGGCATCGGCGCCCTGGCCATGGGCGCCAAGCCGACCGACACCGCCAAGGCCTTTGGCGATGGCTTCTGGAGCCTGATCCCGTTCACCATGCAGATGGCCTTCGTAGTCATCGGCGGCTATGTGGTGGCCAGCTCGCCGCCCGCCGCGCGGCTGATCGACCGCCTGGCACGCATCCCTGGCAATGGCCGTTCGGCGGTGTGCTGGGTGGCGCTGATCTCGATGCTGGCGTCGCTGCTCAACTGGGGCCTGTCGCTGGTGTTCGGTGGCCTGCTGGTGCGCGCCCTGGCCCGGCGCACCGAACTGAAGATGGACTACCGCGCCGCCGGTGCCGCCGCCTATCTGGGCCTGGGCGCCGTGTGGGCACTGGGACTGTCTTCGTCGGCGGCGCAACTGCAGGCCAACCCGGCCAGCCTGCCACCGTCGATCCTGTCGATTACCGGCGTGATCCCGTTCACCGAAACCATCTTCCTCTGGCAGTCCGGTGTGATGTTGGCGGCGTTGGTGGTGGTCTCGCTGGTCATCGCCTACGCCACGGCCCCGGGCCCGAACAGCGCGCGTAGCGCCCAGGACTGCGGGGTCGACCCCAGCTTCACCGCGCCACCGGCACCCCAGCGCACCCGCCCGGGCGAGTGGCTGGAACACAGCCCGATCCTGATCCTGATGCTGGTGGCCCTGGCCGCTGGCTGGCTGTACCAGGAGTTCGCCACCAAACCGGCGATTACCGCCATTTCCGGGCTGAACACCTACAACCTGTTGTTCATCATGCTCGGCGCCTTGCTGCACTGGCGCCCGCGCAGCTTCCTCGATGCGGTGGCGCGCGCGGTTCCGACTACCACGGGGGTGCTTATCCAGTTCCCGCTGTATGGTTCGATCGCTGCCATCCTCACCCAGGTGAAGGGCGTCGACGAGCAGACCCTGGCCCACCACATTTCGCTGTTCTTCACCCAGATCGCCACCCATGACACCTATGCCGTGCTGATGGGCGTGTATTCGGCGGTGCTGGGCTTCTTCATCCCTTCGGGTGGTGGCAAGTGGATCATCGAGGCGCCCTACGTGATGCTGGTGGCTAACGACCTGCAGTATCACCTGGGCTGGGCGGTGCAGATCTACAACGCCGCCGAAGCCTTGCCGAACCTGATCAACCCGTTCTACATGCTGCCGCTGCTGGGTGTGCTGGGGCTCAAGGCTCGCGACCTGATCGGCTTCTCGTTCGTGCAGTTGCTGGTGCACGTGCCACTGGTGCTGGTGTTGCTGTGGGCATTGGGTACGACGTTGCAGTACATCCCACCGGTGATGCCGTAAAGTCGGGGGCCGCTGCGCGGCCCATCGCCGGCAAGCCAGCATTTCCTTGGCAGTCCACGTATGATGGCCAGGCTGCTTAAGACTGGAACCCGCGTCGCATGTCTATCCGATTGAAACTGCTGCGAAAGAAACTGGGGATGACCCTGGAACTGCTGGCCGACAAGACCGGCATGACCAAAAGCTACCTGTCCAAGGTCGAACGCGGCCTGAACACCCCCTCGATCGCCACCGCGCTGAAGCTGGCGCGGGCACTGAATGTCAATGTCGAAGAGCTGTTCGCCGAAGAGCAGGCCGGCCAGAGCCGCTACAGCCTGGTGCGCCATGGCGAGCGCCAGGCCCTGGTGGGTGACGGAGCAGGGCCAGGGTACGCCGCCCTCACCAGCCAGGTCGGCCAGCGCAGCCTGCTGCCGTTCCTGATCCAGCCGCCGTCGGAGTTCAGCGACCCCACGTTCAAGGAACACCTGGGCGAAGAGTTCCTGTTCGTCCATGCCGGGCAGGTGGAAGTGGACTTCATGAACGAGCGGGTGCTGCTGGAGCAAGGCGATGCTCTGCATTTCAATGCCCAGATTCCACACCGGCTAAGATCGGTAGGACCGCTGCCGGCGCAGTTGTTGGTCGTGGTACACCACGCAGACGAGTAAATGATGGGGGCGCCCGTGTGCCCCCACGTTTTTTCTCGCCGATGAAACGCTGGCGCCACTGTCGGCAGAGCTTTCATGCCAATCTGTCCGTCGTTATTTTGACGATGTCGTCCATTGCTGATTGAATTTTATTATAGTGTCGAATCATTGACGCAATGTCATTGTGCCCATAAGCTCAATTCAACAGCGAAACAACTCCCGAACACCGCGCCAACAAATGGTTGATTTTCCTCTTTAAAGGAGGGGCGTATGCGCACGGCCCTGATTATCAAGTCGATGTCTTTGCTGGTGCTGTTAAGTGGTGCGGCGCGCGCGGCGGATGCGTATATCAATCAGAACAGTATCATTCCTGTTTCAACTGCAGGGTGGTTCTTTGCATTTGCTGTCGTTGGCTTCGTGGCAGTCGCCAACAGTGGAAGGATCTGAGTCCGCCAGCCTGAGTGTTACCCTGATGCAGCGGCCCGGGGCTTGGCTTGTCAATTTCCCAACCGTTGCTATATTGCCAGTAGCCCGTGTAGGTCCACGGTTGCAGGCAGCACAGCCAGGCTGCACAGCGTCAAGGTAAGGCCTCCAGGAAAATCGAGGCCATCGCGGCGGGCATATGCCGCGAAGCGGAGCGAGAGTTGGTGTGCTGTTCTCATTCAGTGCTCTTTGTCGGGCCTTTTGGCCGGAGGGACCCTCATGGTGCGTTCAATGTTTGCTGCATTCTGCATGCTGATGGTGTGGTCCGGTGCCGGTAACGCCGACCCGAACAGTACCGCCTACCTGCTCAGCCCCGGCGATGTGGTGATGGTTTCGGTGTGGCAGGAAGAGAGCCTGCGCCAGGAAGCCACCGTACTTCCCGACGGCAGTATCACTTTTCCCCTGGCCGGGCGCATCGATGTTGCCGGGCTGGATGTAACGGCAGTTGAGAAACAAGTGGCTGCCAAACTCGAAAAATTCCTCCCTGACCCGAACGTCAGCGTTGTTGTCAAAAGCATCGCCGGCAACCTGGTCTATGTACAAGGCAAAGTGATCAAGCCCGGGGCGGTACAAATGGCGGGCCCTACCGCAGTGCTGCAGGCCCTGAGCATGTCGGGTGGCCTGGACAAGTTTGCCGATGAAAGCGAAATCAAAGTGGTCCGCGGTACCGGCGCTTCCCAAAAAATCCTGCCCGTGCGATACAGAGACCTGGTGTCTGGCCGGGATATGTCCACCAACATCCAACTTCAGGCTGGCGATACGCTGGTCGTTCCTTGATCTTGCCTTTAATAAGAACACTTAATGCCTCTTCTTAGAACAACTAGCATTACAGCGGCAATCTTGATGTTGCCGTTTACGGACACGGTCCTGGCAGCAAATTGGCAATCTACGGTGGTGGTACCGACATCCGTCGAATACGACAGCAACCCCTTGCTGCTGTCGTCGGGTGAAAAGGGCATAACGCGCACGATCATCGCGCCGGATTACACCCTGATCGGTACCTTCGACCGTGACGAATTGAGGTTGGGGCTGGGCATGCATGTATTGCGCTCGTCCGACACGGCGGTGGTCGATAATCGTGAGGACCCCGATGTAAGCCTGGGCTGGCAGCGTCAGACCGAGCGCGGGCGTTTTGGCCTGCTGGCGCGCTACAACGAAAGTTCGACGCTGTCGGGAACGGTGCTGGATACTGGCGTGGTCACCACCGATGGCACGCAAAAGCTGTATACGCTGACCGGCAACTGGAGCCAGGCGGTTACCGAACGCAGCACCTTGAGCAACGAAACCACGTACAACCGTGCCCGTTATGATATCAGTACGCTGACGGGTTACGACGAACTGGGCAACGTGTTCACCTGGACCTACGCCTGGAGCGAGCGGGCTGATGTGTATAGCCGCTTTGGCGCCCGGCGCTATGAGCCCGAGCAGGACCAGACGGCGACGGCCTCGAACAGCTACAGCCCGGCGATCGGGGTCAAGTATCAGTTCTCCGAACGCCTAAGCGCCGATGCGCATGTGGGCGTCACCGAGGTTTCCGGCGACGAGGGTGGACAACGCGGGGAGGGTGGGGTTGCGCTGCTGTACACCGGTGCGCGCGCCGACGCCAGCTTCACCGCCGAACGCAGCACGGTGGCCAGCGCCGAAGGCGGCTTCGCCGAACTGGACCAGGTGCGCGGTGTGTGGAGTTACGCCGTCAGCGAGCTGACCCGGGTGGGCGCGGACGCTGCCTGGCAGGACAGCAAAGGGCAGACCCCCAACACCCTGCAGACTTACAGCGTGTGGGCCAGCCGCCAGTTTTCGCCATATTGGGACCTGCGCCTGTCGTTGATGTACAAGGAGCGGCAGCAGGATCACGAAGCCGATGCGAACGCTACGATCGTGGGTTTGACGTTGACGTACAGGTACCCCGACATCTGAACTTCAGGCAGGTGGCCCCATGAAGTCTGACTACGAGCTCTCCCTCAGAGATTACATCGCCATAATCAAGGATCGAGGCCTGATATTGGGGGTGAGCATCGTAGTCATCCTGGCCGCGACCGTTGCTGTCGCAGTGATGGTGCCGCCGATCTACCAGTCGACCGGCACTATCCTGGTGGAGTCGCAGCAGATTTCGCCCGAGCTGGTGTCGACCAACAACACCAGCTTTGCCGATGAGCGTATCGAGGTCATTCGCCAGCGGGTGATGACCCGCGAGAACCTGCTGCGCATCATCGGCAAGTACAACCTGTTCCCCGACAAGCGCTTCAGCGAAAGCGACAAGATCGACCACATGCGCAGTGCCGTCGTGGTCGAGACCCTCACCACCTATGTGCGCGGGCGCGGTGAAGCGACCGTGGCGTTCAATGTGTCCTTCGAGCACAAGCAGCCGGAAGTGGCCAAGGAAGTCGCCGACGAACTGGTGACGCTGTTCCTCAACGAGAACCTCAAGCAGCGTACCGAGCGGGCCAATGAAACCACCGAGTTCCTCACCCAGGAGGCGAACAAGCTGGGGGCCGAGCTGGCCAGCCTGGAAAACCAGCTGGCGGATTTCAAGCAGGCGCACGCCAATGCCTTGCCCGAGCACCAGACCCTGCGCATGAACATGCTGTCGCGGTCGGAGCTGGAGTTCCGCGAGGTCGACCGTGATTACAAGGCCGCCCAGGAAGAACTGCGTTACCTGGAACTGGAACTGTCCGCGGCCAATGCCGGGCTGGCCACCAAGACCGGCGAAGGCCCCAGGGCGGCCAGTGCCGAACAGCCCCAGGACCTGCCCAGCCTGAAGGCCGAGTATGCCCAGTTGCTGAGCCGCTACAAGGAAGCCCACCCCGATGTGGTGGCGGTCAAGCGCAGGATCCAGGCGCTCGAAGCCAGTGGCAATCGCACGGCGGCGGCGTCCACGGTCGGCCTCGATGTCGCCCGCGTGCGTGCCAAGATGAGCGCGGCACAGGAACGCATTGCTTCACTGGCCGAGCAGAAGCGCGAGTTGACCCGCAAGATGGAAGGCTATGAGGCCGAGATCCTCGAGGCGCCGCAGGTCGAGCGTGGCCTGGTGACCTTGATGCGTGACCACGACAACGCGCGCAAGAAGTACGAGGAAATCCGCGCCAAGGAAATGGGCGCGAAGATTACCGAAAGCCTGGAGCAGGAGAACAAGGCCGAGCGCTTTGTACTGCTGGAACCACCGCTGATGCCCGAGAAACCGATCAAACCCAACCGCAAGAAAATCGCCGCGCTGGGTCTGGTGCTGGCACCGGCAGGTGGCGGTGCGCTGGTGATGTTGCTGGAAATGTTCAACCAGCGTATTCGCGGCGTCGGAGCCCTGGAAAACCTGCTGGGCAGGCGGGTGCTGGTGGCGCTGCCATACATCGATACCAAGGCCGATGTGGCCAGGCGCAGGCGTTGGCGCAACTGGCTGATCCTGGCAGCGCTGGCGCTGGCGGCTATCATGGTAGTGCTGGTGCACGTGTTCTACATGCCACTGGATGTGCTGTTGTTCAAAGTCATGTCTCGGTTTGCATAGGGAAGCAGTGATGGACAGGACCAAGCCGGCTGTTGGCAATAATCTTCACCCGGTTACTCCGGGTACCCCTCAGGCCTTGTCACCTGCCCCTGGTACGGCGCTGACGGAAGTGCCTGGCCAGTTCGATTATGTGAACACCAAGGTGGTGCCGCTGCGCGCGGAGCACCTGGAACGTCACCGCATCGTCGCCTACAACAAGAACTCGCACATGAACGGGCCGATCGACCTGCTGCGCACGCAAGTGCTCAGGACCATGGAGGAGAATGGCTGGCGAACTTTGGCCATCACCTCGCCAACCCCGGAAGCGGGCAAGACGGTGCTGGCGGTCAACCTGGCCATGAGCATCGCCCACCACACCACCAAGACCGCGTTGCTGGTGGACTTTGACCTGCGTCGGCCCAAGGTCGGCAGCACCCTGGGCCTGCCCATGGATCAGGCGCTGAACGAGTTCCTGACGGACAAGGCCGAGCTGCAGGACTGCCTGGTCAACCCGACCTTGCCTCGGTTTGTGGTGTTGCCGACGCGCGTACCGGTGCCGTTGTCTACCGAAATGCTGTCGTCGCCCAAAGTGAGCAACCTGATCAGCGAACTGCGCAACCGCTACGAGTCGCGCATCTGCATTTTCGATTTGCCGCCGCTGCTCAGCTCTGACGATGCGATCACCGTGATACCCAAGTTCGACTGTGTGCTGCTGGTGGTGGCCAACGGTATGAACAACAGGAAGGAAATCGAGGATTGCCTGCATCACCTGGCCAGGGTGAACCTGGTCGGGACGGTATTGAACAAGGCCGACGAGCAGCCACGGACCTATTACTGAAGCTTCAGATCCCGGGGCTGCTTTGCAGCCCTTTCGAGACACACAGGTATGGCGCATTCCTTCAGCTGGCGGGGATCCTGTGGGAGCGGGCATGCCCGCGAA
>NZ_JAMBDI010000021.1:0-173760 GCF_036858055.1 Pseudomonas sp. SF2
ACAAATGGGGCGCACCTCACTCTTGTGGGAGCGGCCTTGTGTCGCGATGGGCTGCACAGCAGCCCCCTCTGCAACATCCGGTAACGCCTATGTAGATGAGTCGGAAAATGGGATTCACTACCATTTGCGCCTCTCATACGATCCGAGGAGTGCTTTCCATGTTGCCACGCAAGCCCCTACTGGCCGCCTTGGCCCTGACCCTGTTCGGCGGCACCGCCCAGGCAGCGGACGAAGTGGTGGTGTACTCCTCGCGCATCGACGAGCTGATCAAGCCGGTGTTCGATGCCTATACCGCCAAGACCGGGGTCAAGATCAAGTTCATCACCGACAAGGAAGCCCCACTGATGCAGCGCATCAAGGCCGAGGGCGACAACGGTGTGGCCGACCTGCTGCTGACCGTCGATGCCGGCAACCTGTGGCAGGCCGAGCAAATGGGCATCCTGCAGCCGATCAAGTCCGACATCATCGACCAGAACATCCCGCCGCAGTACCGTGCCTCGTCCCACGACTGGACCGGTCTGAGCCTGCGCGCCCGCACCATCATCTACTCCACCGAACGGGTCAAGCCGCAAGAGCTGAGCACCTACGAAGCCCTGGCTGACAAGCAGTGGGAAGGCCGCCTGTGCCTGCGCACGGCGAAGAAGGTGTACAACCAGTCGCTGACCGCCACCCTGATCGAGACCCACGGCGAGGCGAAGACCGAGCAGATCGTCAAAGGCTGGGTCAACAACCTGTCCACCGACGTATTCTCCGACGACAACGCGGTGATCCAGGCCATCGAAGCCGGCCAGTGCGACGTGGGCGTGGTCAACACTTACTACTACGGCCGCCTGCACAACCAGAACCCGAAACTGCCGGTGAAGATCTTCTGGCCCAACCAGGGTGACCGCGGCGTGCACGTGAACCTGTCGGGCATCGGCCTGACCAAGCATGCGCCACACCCGGAGGCGGCGAAAAAGCTGGTGGAGTGGATGACAGGCGAGGAAGCACAGAAGCTGTTCGCCGACATCAACCAGGAGTTCCCGGCCAACCCGAAGGTCAAGCCATCGGACGAAGTCGCGGCGTGGGGCAGCTTCAAGGCTGACAGCATTCCGGTGGAAATTGCCGGCAAGCGCCAGGCTGAAGCGATTCGCTTGATGGATCGGGCTGGCTGGAACTAAGCGCCAGGCTTTATCCTTCCGGGGCCTGCAAGGGCCCTTTCGCGGGTAAACCCGCTCCCACAGGACCGCACAACACTCAAAGGCAGTGCAGGTCCTGTGGGAGCGGGTTCACCCGCGAACGACCGCGCAGCGGTCGCCATCGCAATCGAGAATCAAGCCTTGCCCCACACCCCCCAACGCCGCTGGTACCTCCCGGTCGCCCTGATCGCCGCCCTGGTGCTCCTGCCCCTGAGCGTACTGCTGCTGTCCTGGCAATCGATCGACCTGCAGATCTGGTCGCACCTGCTCGACACCCAGATGAGCCGCCTGCTGGGCAATACCCTGACCCTGGTAGCAGGCGTGGGCATTGGCGTCACCGTGCTGGGCGTCAGCCTGGCCTGGCTCACCAGCCTCTGCGAGTTCCCCGGCCGGCGCTGGCTGGACTGGGCGCTGATGCTGCCGTTCGCCATCCCAGCGTACGTGCTGGCGTTCGTCTTCGTCGGCCTGCTCGATTTTGCCGGCCCGGTACAAAGTGCCCTGCGCGAGGTGTTCGGGCCGATGCGCCTGCCGCGGGTGCGCTCCACCGGCGGGGTGATCGTCGTCCTGGTGCTGGTGTTCTACCCGTATGTCTACCTGCTGGCGCGCACCGCATTCCTGGCCCAGGGCAAGGGCCTGATGGAAGCGGCGCGGGTGCTGGGGCTGTCCCCGCTGCAAGCGTTCTGGCGCGTGGCCCTGCCCATGGCTCGGCCTGCGGTCGGTGCCGGTATTGCCCTGGCCCTGATGGAAACCCTGGCCGACTTCGGCGCGGTGGCGGTGTTCAACTTCGACACCTTCACCACGGCCATCTACAAGACCTGGTACGGCTTCTTCAGCCTGTCCAGCGCGGCCCAGCTGGCCAGCCTGTTGCTGCTGGCGGTGATGCTGGTGCTGTATGGCGAGCGCCGCGCCAGGGGGGCCAGCCGCAGCGGCAACGAGCGGCCGCGCGGGCAGGCGCTGTATCACCTGCGCGGGGTAAAGGCATTGCTGGCCAGTGGCTGGTGCCTGCTGGTGTTTGCCTGTGCCTTTGTCATCCCGTTGCTGCAACTGCTGGCGTGGTTCTGGCAGCGCGGCCGGCATGACCTGGACGAGCGCTATGTCGGCCTGGTGCTGCACACCCTGTACCTGGGCGGCATGGCGGCGCTGGTCACGGTGTGCGTGGCGTTGCTGCTGGCCTTTGCCCGGCGCCAGGCGCCGACGGGCGGGATCCGCGCCGGGGTCGGCCTGGCCAACCTGGGCTATGCCTTGCCCGGCTCGGTGCTGGCGGTGTCGATCATGCTGGCCTTCAGTTACCTCGACAATCATCTGGTCATCCCGCTGTCCAGCTGGCTGGGTGGTGCCGGCAAACCGCTGCTGCTGGGCAGCCTGGCCGCCTTGCTGCTGGCCTACCTGGTGCGTTTCATCGCAGTGGCCTACGGGCCGCTGGAGAGCAGCCTGGAGCGTATCCGCCCGTCATTGCCCGAGGCATCCCGTAGCCTGGGCGTCGGTGGCGCGGGATTGTTTTTCAAGGTGTATCTGCCGCTGCTGGTGCCTGGCGCCCTCAGCGCCGCCTTGCTGGTGTTCGTCGACGTGCTCAAGGAAATGCCGGCCACCTTGCTGATGCGCCCGTTCGGCTGGGACACCCTGGCGGTACGGGTATTCGAGATGACCAGCGAGGGTGAGTGGGCGCGTGCATCGCTGCCGGCCCTGACCCTGGTGCTGGTGGGCTTGCTGCCGGTCATCGGCCTGATCCGCCGTTCGGCACGTCGACCCGGTCACAGTCACTGAGGGTGCCAGCTGGCGCCCTTGCGGCTACAATGCGCGGCACTCGCGCGGCGGGTGTCTGCAACAAAAGCTGATAAGAAAAGCTGACGACCCAATGTCATCGACCGCCGCCGCTTCGCCACGCCCGGAAGGAGAAACCCATGGGACAGCGCACGCTTTTGTATGACCTGCACCTGGCGCTTGGCGCCAAAACGGTCGATTTCGGTGGCTGGGACATGCCCCTGCACTATGGCTCGCAGGTCGAGGAGCACCATCAGGTGCGCAGCGATTGTGGGGTGTTCGATGTTTCCCACATGACCGTGATCGATGTCGATGGCTGCGACGCCACTGTCTGGTTGCAGCGTCTGCTGGCCAACGACGTGGCCCGCCTCGACGACACCGGCAAGGCGCTGTACAGCCTGCTGTTGCAGGCACAGGGCAGGGTGATCGACGACCTGATCGTCTACCGCACGGAACTCGGCTACCGCCTGGTCACCAACGCTGCCACCCGGACCAAAGTGCTCGACTGGCTGCAACTGCAGCGCGAGGGCTTTGCCGTGGACTTCCAGGTCCGCTCCGACCTGGCCATTCTTGCCATCCAGGGCCCGCATGCCCGCGAAAAGGTCGCGGCCCTGCTCAGCCCCGCGCGCGCGGCGCTGATCCGCGAACTGCGCCCGTTCGAAGGTGTTGCCGAAGGTGACTGGTTCATTGCCCGCACCGGCTATACCGGTGAAGATGGCCTGGAAATCATGCTCCCGGGCGAGCAGGCCGTGGCCTTCTTCAACGACCTGGTCGGCGCAGGCATCGCCCCCAGCGGCCTGGGCGCCCGCGACACCTTGCGCCTGGAAGCTGGCATGAACCTGTACGGCCAGGATATCGACGAAACTCACACCCCGCTCACCTCCAACCTGGGCTGGAGCATCGCCTGGGAGCCGGCCGAGCGTGACTTCATCGGTCGCGCCGGTCTGCTGGCGGAAATCGAACAGGGCGTGCAGGAAAAACTGGTCGGCCTGGTGCTGGAGGAGCGCGGCGTGCTGCGTGCCCATCAGGTGGTGCGTGTGGCCGGGATTGGCGAAGGAGAGATCACCAGTGGTAGTTTCTCGCCTACGCTGAGCAAGTCCATTGCCCTTGCCCGCGTGCCCATGGCCACCGGCGACCGGGCCGAGGTGGAAATCCGCGGCAAGTGGTACCCGGTGCGGGTGGTCAAACCGACCTTCGTGCGCCACGGCAAGATCCTGATCTGAACAATTTTTAACCGGCGGGCGTACCGCTGAGCCAATCGAGGAATTCAAGACATGAGCAATATCCCCGCCGACCTGCGTTTTGCCGAAAGCCACGAGTGGGCTCGCCTGGAAGCCGATGGCACCGTGACCGTGGGTATCAGCGACCACGCTCAGGAAGCCCTGGGTGACGTGGTGTTCGTCGAGCTGGCCGAAGTCGGCAAGGTGTTTGGCGCTGGCGATGCTGCCGGTGTGGTCGAGTCGGTCAAAGCCGCTTCGGACATCTATGCCCCGGTCGCCGGCGAAGTGATCGCGGTCAACGAAGAGCTGGCCGACAGCCCTGAACTGCTCAACGAAGAACCTTACGAGTCGTGGATCTTCAAGCTCAAGCCAAGCAACCCGGCCGAGCTGGACAAGCTGCTGGATGCTGCTGGCTACAAGGCTTTGATCGGCGAGTAAGACCGCGTCGCCTTCTTCGCGGCTAAAGCCGCTCCCACAGGTACTGCATAGCGTCTGATACCTGTGCGGTCCCTGTGGGAGCGGCTTTAGCCGCGAAGAGGCCGGGCCTGCAAGCAACTTTCCCCGCAAAATCGGCAATCCCTTCCTAGACTTGTAAGTCTCCATGAGAGCTGTTCCAGGAAGAGAGCGTCGTCATGTCCCAGTCGCCATCCCTGCATCAACTGCAAGAGCTCAACCCTTTCCTGCGTCGCCATCTGGGCCCCGATGCCGCGGAGCAGCAGGCCATGCTCAACGCGCTGGGTGTCGCCAGCCGCAGTGAGCTGATCGAGCAGACCGTACCGCCAGACATCCGCCTCAATCGCCCCCTCGACCTGCCGCCGGCGCTGGACGAACAGGCCGCCCTGGCCAAGCTCGCCGGCTACGCCGGGCAGAACCAGGTCTGGACCAGCCTGATCGGCATGGGCTACCACGGCACCATCACCCCCACGGTCATTCTGCGCAACGTGCTGGAAAACCCCGGCTGGTACACCGCCTATACCCCCTATCAGCCCGAAATTGCCCAAGGCCGGCTGGAGGCGCTGCTGAACTTCCAGCAGATGGTCATCGACCTCACCGGGCTGGCCCTGGCCAATGCCTCGCTACTCGACGAAGCCACCGCCGCCGCCGAGGCCATGGCCTTGGCCAAGCGAGTGGCGCGCAACAAGAGCAACGCTTTTTTCGCCGACGAACACTGTCACCCGCAGACCCTGTCAGTACTCAAGACCCGCGCCGAGGGCTTTGGCTTCGAGCTGATCGTCGACTCTGTGGATAACCTTGGCAAACACGCAGTTTTCGGTGCCTTGCTGCAGTACCCGGACACCCACGGCGAGGTACGCGACCTGCGCCCGCTGATCGACCATTTGCACAGCCAGCATGCCCTGGCCTGCGTCGCCGCCGACCTGCTCAGCCTGGTGGTGCTGGCACCGCCCGGGGAGCTGGGCGCCGATGTGGTGCTGGGCTCGACCCAGCGCTTTGGCGTGCCGATGGGCTATGGCGGCCCCCACGCGGCCTATTTCGCCTGCCGCGATGACTACAAGCGGGCCATGCCGGGGCGCATCATCGGCGTGTCGCGCGATGCCCGTGGCAACACCGCGCTGCGCATGGCCCTGCAGACCCGCGAGCAGCATATTCGCCGCGAGAAGGCCAACTCCAACATCTGCACGGCTCAGGTGCTGCTGGCCAACATTGCCGGCTTCTACGCGGTGTACCACGGCCCGGAAGGCCTGCAGCGCATTGCCCAGCGTGTGCACCGGCTGACCTTCATCCTGGCCGCCGGCCTCGAAGCCAAGGGCATCAAGCGCCTCAACCAGCATTTCTTCGACACCCTCACCCTGGACGTCGGCGGCACCCAGGCGGCCATCATCGAAAGTGCCGAAGCCGCGCAGATCAACCTGCGCATCCTCGGCCGCGGGCACCTGGGCGTGAGCCTGGACGAGACCTGCTCGGAGCAGACGGTGCTGCGCCTGTTCGACATCTTCCTGGGGGTGGACCACGGCCTGGATATCGCTGCACTCGACCAGTTGGCCCTGCCCGAAGGCATCCCTGCCAGCCTGGTGCGGCGCACGCCGTTCCTGGCCCACCCGGTGTTCAACCTGCACCACAGCGAAACCGAGATGCTGCGCTACCTCAAGCAGCTGGAGAACAAGGACCTGGCGCTGAACCAGTCGATGATCCCGCTGGGCTCTTGCACCATGAAGCTCAACGCCACCAGCGAGATGATCCCTATCACCTGGCCTGGCTTTGCCCAGCTGCACCCGTTTGCTCCGGCGGCCCAGGCCACCGGCTACAAGGCGATGATCGACGAACTGGAAAGCTGGCTGTGCGCCATTACCGGCTTCGATGCCATCTGCATGCAGCCCAACTCTGGTGCCCAGGGTGAGTACGCCGGCCTGATGGCCATTACCCGCTACCACCGCAGCCGCCACCAGCCGCAACGTACCCTGTGCCTGATCCCGTCGTCGGCCCACGGCACCAACCCGGCGTCGGCGCAAATGGCCGGCATGGAGGTGGTGATTGTCGATTGCGACGATGATGGCAACGTTGACCTGGCAGACCTCAAGGCCAAGGCTCACGCGGCCGGGGACCGTTTGTCGTGCCTGATGGTCACTTACCCGTCGACCCATGGCGTGTATGAAGAGGGTATTCGCGAAATCTGCGAAGTGGTCCACCAGCACGGTGGCCAGGTGTACATGGACGGCGCCAACCTCAATGCCCAGGTGGGGCTGGCACGGCCGGCGGATATCGGCGCCGACGTTTCGCACATGAACCTGCACAAGACCTTCTGCATCCCCCACGGCGGTGGTGGCCCGGGCATGGGCCCGATCGGTATCGGCGCGCACCTCAAGCCGTTCGTCGCCAGCCACCCGGTGGTGCCGGTGCCCGGCCTGGACCCGAACAACAGCGCGGTCAGCGCCGCGCCCTGGGGCAGTGCGAGCATCCTGCCGATCAGCTGGATGTACATAGCCATGATGGGCCCGCAGCTGGCCGATGCCAGCGAGGTGGCGATCCTCTCGGCCAACTACCTGGCCAGCCAGCTGGGGGGTGCCTTCCCGGTGCTGTACCGCGGGCGCAACCAGCGGGTGGCGCATGAGTGCATCCTCGACCTGCGGCCGCTGAAGGAGCTGACCGGCATCAGCGAAGAGGACGTGGCCAAGCGCCTGATGGACTATGGCTTCCACGCGCCGACCATGTCGTTCCCGGTACCGGGCACGCTGATGGTCGAGCCGACCGAGAGTGAATCGAAAGCCGAGCTGGACCGTTTCGTCGAGGCAATGCTGGCGATTCGGGCGGAAATTGGCGAAGTGCAGGAGGGCAACTGGCCGGCGGAGAACAATCCGCTCAAGCATGCGCCGCATACCCTGGCCGATGTGCTGGCGGTGTGGGACAGGCCCTACAGCCTGGAGCAGGCGGTGGCGCCCAGTGCTCACGTGCGCCAGCACAAGTACTGGCCAGCGGTGAACCGGGTCGACAACGTGTATGGGGACAGGAATCTCTTCTGTGCTTGTGTGCCGGTGGAGGCTTATCGCTAATTGTAATTTGCCTTTGCCGGCCTCTTCGCGGGTAAACCCGCTCCCACAAGGCTTGTACAAGTTTTGAGTACTGCGCAATACCTGTGGGAGCGGGTTCACCCGCGAAGCAGGCGACGCGGTTACTCGGCTACCGCATTCTTGGCCAGGATGGCATTGGCCAGTTCCATGTCGGAAGCCTGCATCCCCGGGTTCTCCGCGCGGGCCTGGCGAATCGCCGCTTCAAGGAACGGCCCGCGGATTGCGCCTTCGCTGGCCACGAAGCTGCCGGCGTCATCCTGCGCCGCCATCACCAGCTTGTGATCCCCGGAGGTCAGATAGCTCGATGCCGTGGTAGCACCGGTAGTCATCACGTTACGCCAGAAGGTATCGGCCATGGCCGAGCCGATAGGTAGCGAAAGCAAGGCAGCAGCAGCGATGGCGGTTTTGACACGCATGTTGAAACACCTCGAAGGGTGAGGGTTGAAGATGCGCGGTTTGATCCTGCTACAGGGCTGCAAGTTCCTTGAATACAAAGGATTTTTGCTCAGGAACAAGCCCGTAGCACTTCCTCTGCACAGGTCTGCCCGCTGGCCACTTTGGCCTCGCCGCAGCGGCGCAGATCAAGCAATCCATCAGCTACGGCCTGACGCCGCAAACTGGCCAGCTCGCTGCCCGGGCCTATCTAGGCGCGCAGGCTGTCGCTGGGCACCAGCAGCTCGAACAACCCCGTGCGGCCGTGGAACCCGGTGCCGCGACAGGTGCGGCACGGCTGGCCACCGGGCACCGCTGCCTCACCCTGGCAATCCGCGCACAGTGTGCGCACCAACCGCTGGGCCATGACCCCGACCAGCGTCGCCTTTATCAGGTAGTCGGCCACACCCAGTTCCTGAAGGCGGGTGATTGCACCGCAGGCGTCGTTGGTATGCAGGGTCGACAGCACCAGGTGCCCGGTCAGGGCCGCCTGCACCGCCACCAGGGCAGTTTCGCGGTCGCGGATTTCGCCAATCATGATGATGTCCGGGTCCTGGCGCAGCATGGCCCGCACCCCGTTGGCAAAACCCAGGTCGAGGGCGGGCTGCACCTGCAACTGGTTGAAGGCGGGTTCCAGGCGCTCGATCGGGTCTTCGATGGTGCACAGGTTGACTTGCGGCGTGGCCAGCAGCTTGAGGCTGGCGTACAGCGTGCTGGTCTTGCCGGAACCGGTGGGGCCGGTGACCAGGATGATGCCCTGGCGCTGGCGCAGCAGGCCTTGCCACTGGTCCAGTTGTGGCCCTTCCAGGCCGAGCCGTTCGAAGCCTTCCTGCAACTGATGAGGGTCGAACAGGCGCAGCACCAGTTTTTCGCCGTACGGGGTCGGCAGGGTCGACAGCCGCAGTTCTACTTCACCACCGCCAGGCAGGCGGCTTAGCAGCCGGCCATCCTGCGGCCGGCGTTTTTCTGCGACATCCATGCGCCCCAGGTGTTTCAGGCGGCTGACCAGCGCCAGGGTTACCCCGACGGGAAAGGCATAGATGCTGTGCAGCAGGCCGTCGATGCGGTAGCGCAGCTGGCCTTGCTCGCGGCGTGGCTCCAGGTGGATATCACTGGCGCGCTGCTCGATGGCGTACTGCAGCAGCCAGTCGACGATATGCACGATGTGCGCGTCGTCCGCGCTGGCCTCGGCCTGGCGCTTGCCCAGCTCCAGCAGCTGCTGGAGTTCGCCCAGGCTGGCTGACTGCTGGGATTGCGCGCTCTTTACCGATTGGGCCAGGCGGTGGAACGACTGCCCTGCCTGGCGGATCTGCAGCGGGCTGGCCAGCACGCGATGGATCGGCCGGCCCAGGCTGCGGGAGAGATCGGCCTGCCAGTCATCCTGGTAGGGCTGGGCGCTGGCGACGGTGACGCTGGAGGTGTCGGCGGCGACGATGAGGATGCCATGGCGCTGGGCGAAGGCCGGGGCCATCAGGCCGGTGACCTGGGGCAGGTCCAGTTGCAGCGGGTCGATGCGCAGGTAGGGCTGGCCGACCTTGTTGGCCAGCCATTGGCAGAGGCGGTCCAGGTCCAGGGGCTGACCAGGTTGTCTGCGGTCTTCCAGGGCGCAGGCGGCGATCTGCTCCAGCGGGTGAGTGGTTGGGTGGGTGGCGGCGTGTTCGAGTACCTGCAGGGTGTCGTTGGCGTGCAGGTGCTCGTCCATGAGCAGGGCCTGGAGCACGCGTTTGAGGTCGAGTGCCGGGTTGTCGGGGGTGTGCATGGTTGGCGTCCGTGCCTGATAGGGGAGTGCTGATCAAGGGTAGCCGGGCGAGGGAGGGTCAATATGGATGAAGGGTTTCGGGATTTTGCTTTGCTTGTCCCGGCCATTTCGCGGGTAAACCCGCTCCCACAGGACCGCACAAACCTGAATGTTGTGCAGTACCTGTGGGAGCGGGTTTACCCGCGAAGAGGCCGGGAAAAGCACCGAGCATGGTTCAGACCACCGCCAGCTCCACCCGCTGCAGGTTGCTCAGGCTCACCTCGCCCACACACACCAGGTTACGCAGTTTCTGCGCAATCACCTCGGCCCGGTGCCAGCTAAGGCCACCGATGCCAACTTCGATATCCAGCCAGTCATCCTGCTGGCTGACCTGCACGCTGTGTGGGGTCAGGAACTGCAGGGCAAACAGGTTGAGCACCCGGCACAGGCTGTCAGGCTCGGCCTCGGCCTGCAGGCGATAGTGCACGGTGCTGTGGGCGCTGCTGGCGGCCCAGGCGTCGGTACGAGGCTGTGCGTTCATGTCGGTCTCCGCAAGTGTGGGAGAAATTCTTGCACGTTGGTGGCGGTATTTTTTCGCTATGATTTGATCGTTTCGCTTTATTGGCGAATTGTTCTATTCGTGCGGTGCTGCCAAGGAGAATTATTAATGCAAAGCGAGCTGGACGCCTACGACCGCCGTATCCTCGAACTGCTGCAGGAGGACGCTTCGCTGTCCAGCGCGCAGATCGCCGAATGCGTGGGGTTGTCGCAATCGCCGTGCTGGCGGCGTATCCAGCGGTTGAAGGAGGAGGGGGTGATTCGCGGGCAGGTGACCTTGCTGGATCGCAAGAAGGTCGGCCTGAACACGCAGATTTTCGCCGAGGTAAAACTGAACGCCCATGGGCGTTCCAACTTCACCGAGTTCACCGAGGCGATCCGCGGGTTTCCAGAGGTGCTGGAGTGCTATGTGCTGATGGGGTCGGTGGACTTTCTATTGCGCATCGTCACCCCGGATATCGAGGCTTATGAACGGTTCTTCTTCGAAAAACTGTCGAACGTGCCGGGGATTCAGGAGGTGAACTCGATCGTGGCGTTGTCGGAGATCAAGTCCACCACCAGCCTGCCACTGTCGCGTTGAGGCATTCGCGGGTAAACCCGCTCCCACAGGGATATCAGTGAGCCAGAGAGCAGCGCGAGCCCTGTGGGAGCGGGTTTACCCGCGAAGAAAACGACGCGGTATCAAGCCTTGAGCAGGTGCTTCCAGCCGCGGCTCTGATCCACCGCCCGGGCCTGTTCGATACGTGCTTCCAGCACTTCATCGCTGATTGGCTGCTCGGCCAGCTCATGCAGCTTCTTCAGGTCGCCATACAGGCGGTCCATCTGCGGCGCTTCCAGCACCTGACGGGCATGGTGCAGCCAGGCCAGCAGCTGTTCGATACGCGGCAGCTGCTCGGCCAGGTCTTCCGGACGCTGGGTGTACAGCGGCAGCTTCAATGCTCGGCCTTCCTCGCCCAGCAGGTGCGCCAGCCAGCTGGCCAGTTGCGCCTTGCCCTGACGCTCGCCACGGCCTTTGCGTTCCACGGTCCAGGCACGGGCCAGCAGCCAGCGCGAGGTTTCCAGCGAGAACTGACCCCAGCGTACGTCTTCCAGCTCTTCGGCGAACTGCTCTGGGGCGGCGCGGCGGATGTCTTCGTCTTCGTTGCCGGCCTGCACCAGCGGGCGCCAGTCTTCGAGCAGGGCGTCGAGGCTGTTGCGCAGGTCTCGGGTGGTGGCGCGCGGCGCGGCCTGGCCCAGGCTGGCGGTAATCGCACGCAGTTCGCTCAGGCACTCGACCCAGTCCTGCAGCAGGCGCCAGTGGCCGTTGTGGCGGTATTGCTCGGCCAGGCGCTGGCTGCTGCCCAGCAGTTGCCAGGCCAGTGCGGCGTAGGCGTCATCCACGGCCATTTCGGCTTCCAGCTCGGTGTGCGGCAGGCCCAGCTCGTAGCTGTCCGGCTCCAGCAGGCGGTAGCCACGCTCGGCCTTGCTGATGTCGCATGGCATCAGCGGCAGGCTGGCGGCCAGCTCGGCGGCCAGTTCCAGCAGGGCCTGCGGTTCACCTTCGCGCAGTTCCAGTTCCAGCTCGCAGATTTCTTCCTTGCGTTTGCCGGCGATCACGAAGCCCTGGTCCAGTGCAGCCTCGATCACCACCTTGCTCTTGCCACGGCCCCAGGCGATTTCGGCGTATTCACGGCTGAAGTCGGTGGTGAACAGCGGCTTGATGGTCTTTTTGTCCAGGTTGGCCAGTTGCGCGGGCCAGCAGCTGTCGTCGAGCTTCTTCAGGTCGAGCTTGACCTTGTCCAGCTGCCATTCGTGCTCGTTGCGCTCGGACAGGCCGGCCACGCTGGTGCCGCGGCATTTGAGGGTCTGGATGATGGCCTCGCCATCGCGGCGCAGGCGCAGGGCGACACGGGCAGCGGAGAGCTCGCGCTCCGGGGTGTCGAAGTACTGGTTGAGCAGTTCGCGGGTCTGCCAGCCGGACTTGTTGCGCTTTTTCAGCAGAGGGTGCTCGCGCAGGGCGGCAAGGGTCTCGCGGCTGGCGCGGAGCTTGAGTTCGGTTTCTTTGTGCATCACAGGCTCGAAGAAGGGGGCGTGGTTGCCCAGCAGTCTACAGGAGTCGGCTCTCGTCTGTTGGATCGTGGTGGCTTCTTCGCGGGTAAACCCGCTCCTACAGGTACTGTGCTGCCCCCAGGTGCGGCGCTTTCCCTGTGGGAGCGGGTTTACCCGCGAAGAAGCCCACACGGTTGGACGGCATTGCTATGATGGGCAACGCTTCCGAGGAGTACGCGCATGCCGTTGCCGACGCTGAAAGACCAGTTCGCCGCCCTGATCGCCGCGCCCTCGGTCAGTTGCACCCAGCCTGCGCTGGACCAGTCAAACCGTCTGGTCATCGACCTGCTGGCCGGCTGGCTGGGTGACCTTGGCTTCAACTGCGACATTCGCCAGGTCAGCCCCGGCAAGTTCAACCTGCTGGCCAGCCGTGGCACTGGCCCGGGTGGCCTGGTGCTGGCGGGGCACAGCGACACCGTGCCTTATGACGAACAGCTGTGGGCCAGCGACCCGCTGAAACTGACCGAAACCGACGGCCGCTGGGTCGGCCTGGGCAGTTGCGACATGAAGGGCTTCTTCGCCCTGGTCATCGAGGCGGTCATCCCACTGCTGGAGCACGATTTCAAGCAGCCGCTGCTGATCCTTGCCACCTGTGACGAAGAAAGCTCCATGTCCGGCGCCCGTGCCCTGGCCGAGGCCGGTCAGCCGCTCGGCCGTGCGGCGGTGATCGGCGAGCCCACCGGGCTGCGGCCGATCCGCATGCACAAGGGCATCCTCATGGACCGCATCGACATCCTCGGGCGCAGCGGCCACTCCTCGGACCCAAGCCTGGGCCGCAGCGCCATGGAGGCCATGCACGCAGTGATGGGCGAGCTGATGGGTTTGCGCCAGCAATGGCAGCAGACCTACCGCAACCCGCAATTCACCGTGCCGACCCCGACCATGAACTTCGGCTGCATCCATGGCGGCGACAACCCCAACCGTATCTGCGGCCAGTGCGCCCTGGAATTCGACCTGCGCCCGCTGCCAGGCATGGACGTGGAGCAACTGCGCGCGGCCATCCGCGCCAAGCTGGTGCCCGTGGCAGAGCGCTTTGAGGTGCGCATCGACTATGCACCGTTGTTCCCGGAGGTGCCGCCATTCGAGCAGGCTGCCGACTCCGAGCTGGTGCAAGTGGCGGAACGCCTTACCGGCCACCGCGCCGAAGCGGTGGCGTTCGGCACCGAAGCGCCTTATCTTCAGCAACTGGGCTGCCAGACCATCGTGCTGGGCCCCGGCGACATCGCCTGTGCCCACCAGCCCGGCGAATACCTTGAAATGTCACGAATCGAGCCTACCGTGCGTCTATTGCGTGACCTGATCCGGCACTATTGCCTGAACTAAACGTCAACCGGACTGATTCGTTCCTGCCTAGAGGAGACCGCGCGTGACCGCAAGCCTGTTCCGACGATGATCCTGAACGCCCCCTGTATCGCCGTTCTCCGTCCACTTATCCACAGGCCCTGTCATGCCCGACTACGTCAACTGGCTGCGTCATGCCTCCCCGTACATCAATGCCCATCGCGACTGCACCTTCGTGGTCATGCTCCCTGGCGATGGGGTGGAACACCCTAATTTCGGCAACATCGTCCACGACCTGGTGCTGCTGCACAGCCTGGGCGTGCGTCTGGTGCTGGTGCATGGCTCGCGCCCGCAGATCGAAAGCCGCCTGGCTGATCGCGGCCTGACCCCGCACTACCACCGTGGCATGCGCATCACTGATGCCGCCACCCTGGACTGCGTGATCGATGCCGTCGGCGCCTTGCGCCTGGCCATCGAGGCACGCCTGTCGATGGACATCGCCGCTTCGCCGATGCAGGGCTCGCGCCTGCGCGTGGCGTCCGGCAACCTGGTAACGGCGCGGCCGATCGGCGTGCTCGAAGGCGTGGACTACCACCACACCGGCGAAGTGCGCCGGGTCGACCGCAAGGGCATCAGCCGCCTGCTTGACGAGCGCTCCATCGTGCTGTTGTCGCCGCTGGGCTACTCGCCCACGGGGGAAATCTTCAACCTGGCCTGCGAAGACGTGGCCACCCGCGCCGCCATCGAACTGGGGGCCGACAAGCTGCTGCTGTTCGGCGCCGAGCCGGGCCTGCTGGACGAGGACGGCAAGCTGGTGCGCGAACTGCGCCCACAGCAGGTTGCCCCGCATTTGCAGCGCCTGGGCAGCGATTACCAGGGCGAGCTGCTGGACGCCGCGGCCGAGGCTTGCAAAGGCGGCGTGGCGCGCAGCCATATCGTCAGCTATGCCGAGGACGGCGCCTTGCTGACCGAACTGTTCACCCGTGGTGGTGGCGGCACGCTGGTGTCGCAGGAGCAGTTCGAAGTGGTGCGCGAGGCGACCATCGAGGACGTGGGCGGTTTGCTGGAGCTGATCAGCCCGCTGGAAGAGCAGGGCATCCTCGTGCGCCGTTCGCGTGAGGTGCTGGAGCGGGAGATCGAGCAGTTCAGCGTGGTCGAGCGCGAGGGCATGATCATCGCCTGTGCGGCGTTGTACCCGATTGCCGATTCCGACGCCGGCGAGCTGGCGTGCCTGGCGGTGAACCCGGAGTACCGTCATGGCGGGCGTGGCGACGAGCTGCTGGAGCGCATCGAAAGCCGGGCGCGGCAGTTGGGCTTGAACACCCTGTTCGTGCTGACGACGCGTACCGCGCACTGGTTCCGCGAACGCGGGTTTGCGCCGAGCGGGGTCGAGCGGCTGCCGGCGGCGCGGGCTTCGCTGTACAACTACCAGCGCAATTCGAAGATTTTCGAGAAGCCCTTGTAAGCCTGTACCGGCCTCTTCGCGGGTGAACCCGCTCCCACAGGATCTTCACCGGACCTGAGGCCGGCGCGGTCCCTGTGGGAGCGGGTTTACCCGCGAAGCAGGCGACACCGATCTCGAACAAAAACGCCGCCCTTGTGGGCGGCGTTTTCGTTTACACGGTGTGCAGGTACCAGTTGTACTCGAGGTCGGAGATCGAATGCTCGAACTCCTCCAGCTCGCTCTCCTTGCACGCGACGAAGATGTCGATGTACTTCGGATCGATGTACTTGTTCAGGATCTCGCTGTCGTCCAGCTCGCGCAGGGCATCGCGCAGGTTGTTCGGCAGGCTCTGCTCCAGCTGCTCGTACGAGTTGCCTTCGATCGGCTCACCCGGCTCGACCTTGTTGGTCAGGCCATGGTGCACGCCGGCCAGTACGGCAGCCATCATCAGGTACGGGTTGGCGTCGGCACCAGCCACGCGGTGCTCGATGCGCACGGCGTCCGGCGAACCGGTCGGCACGCGCAGGGCCACGGTGCGGTTGTCCAGGCCCCAGCTTGGCGCGTTCGGTACATAGAACTGCGCACCGAAGCGGCGGTACGAGTTGACGTTCGGGCAAAGGAACGCCATGGACGCGGGCAGGGTCTCGAGCACACCGCCGACAGCGTGACGTAGCGCGGCGTTCTGCTCGGGATCCTCGCTGGTGAAGATGTTGTTGCCATCTTTGTCCAGCACGGAAATGTGTACATGCAGGCCGTTGCCAGCCTGGCCCGGGTAGGGCTTGGCCATGAAGGTGGTGTCCATTTCATGGTCGTAGGCGATGTTCTTGATCAACCGCTTGAGCAGTACCGCGTAGTCGCAGGCCTTGAGCGGGTCGGCCACGTGGTGCAGGTTGACTTCGAACTGCGCCGGGGCGCTTTCCTTGACGATGGCGTCGGCCGGGATGCCTTGCTCCTTCGCGCCTTCCAGGATGTCCTGCAGGCAGTCGGCATATTCGTCGAGGTCGTCGATCAGGTACACCTGGGTCGACTGCGGGCGCTTGCCCGAAATTGGCGAGCGCGGCGGCTGCGGACGGCCGTTCACGTTCTCCTGGTCGATCAGGTAGAACTCCAGCTCGAACGCGGCGCAGATGGTCAGGCCCATCTCGGTGAACTTGCTCACCACCTGACGCAGCACTTCACGCGGGTCGGCGAAGAACGGCTCGCCTTCGAGTTCGTGCATGGTCATCAGCAACTGGGCGGTAGGGCGCTTTTGCCACGGCTCGTTACAGAGTGTGTCAGGGATTGGATAGCAGATGCGGTCAGCATCGCCGATGTCCAGGCCCAGCCCGGTGCTTTCGACGGTGGAACCGTTGATATCCAGGGCGAAGAGGGAGGCAGGCAGGTTGATGCCTTTCTCGTAAACCTTGTGGAGGCTGGTGCGCTCTATGCGCTTGCCACGCACCACACCATTCATATCTGCAATCAGAAGGTCAACGTAGAGAACCTCAGGATGTTCCTTAAGGAACGCGTTCGCTTCGTTAAGCTGAACGGCACGCGGGGGTACCGACATGATGCAACACCTTTGTTGTCAAAAATATCAATCAAGGGGGGCTTGCAAGACCAGTCAATCGAAAAGACAAACTGATGTCAAGCCAACCCCATGATGCCCTGAAATGGCACATCGACGGCAGATTTGCTGCATATCGGGGCAAGCCATTATCCGCTATTTCCCGCGGAAAGGGCTATCTCCGACAAGCCGTGTTTTATTTTTTACGGAGGTGTTGTGTAAAAAAATGAACAAGGCTAAGCTCGGTCTCAACCCAGAACACAATAATACGAGGGTCACATGGTCCGCTTGCCGCGACCTGAAAGCACTGCCTGCGCGGTGCCATCAGGTACATCCGTCATTTTTGCAAGCTTCGTCAATGGCGTGGCCGCCCTGGCCGCAATAATTGACGTTTGGCGCTCCCGGACCTGCCCTCGTAGCGGCTTGCCGCCCTTCGTTTCGTCTTTCTGCCTTTCGAACTCATTACGGACGCACCTGTTTTCAGTGTATCCACTGTGGCTCTGCGCGGGGGTTTTTGCTTTAGCAATGTACTCCATCCAGAATCAGTGCGCGGACCACCTTACCTCCTGAGGTATTTATGAGTAACAACCTCGACCAGCTCACCGATTGGTTGAAAGAGCACAAGATCACCGAAGTCGAATGCATGATCAGTGACCTGACCGGCATCACGCGCGGCAAGATTTCGCCTACCAACAAATTCATCGCCGAAAAAGGCATGCGCCTGCCCGAGAGCGTGCTGCTGCAGACCGTGACCGGCGACTACGTCGACGACGACATCTATTACGAACTGCTCGACCCGGCGGACATCGACATGATCTGCCGCCCCGACGAGAACGCCGTGTTCCTGGTGCCATGGGCCATCGAGCCGACCGCCCAGGTGATCCACGACACCTACGACAAGAAGGGCAACCCGGTAGAGCTGTCGCCGCGCAACGTGCTGAAGAAAGTCCTCAAGCTCTATGCCGACAAGGGCTGGCAGCCGATCGTCGCGCCGGAGATGGAGTTCTACCTGACCAAGCGCAGCGAAGACCCGGACTTCCCGCTGCAGCCCCCGGTAGGCCGTTCGGGCCGCCCGGAAACCGGCCGCCAGTCGTTCTCGATCGAAGCCGCCAACGAATTCGATCCACTGTTCGAAGACGTCTACGACTGGTGCGAACTGCAGCAGCTGGACCTCGACACGCTGATCCATGAAGACGGCACGGCGCAGATGGAGATCAACTTCCGGCATGGCAACGCCCTGCACCTGGCCGACCAGATCCTGGTGTTCAAGCGCACCATGCGCGAGGCTGCGCTCAAGCACAACGTGGCCGCCACCTTCATGGCCAAGCCCATGACCGGCGAGCCAGGCAGTGCCATGCACCTGCACCAGAGCGTGGTCGACGTGGCCACCGGCAAGAATATCTTCAGCAACGACGATGGCAGCATGAGCGAACTGTTCCTGCACCACATCGGTGGCCTGCAGAAGTTCATCCCCGAGGCGCTGCCGCTGTTCGCGCCCAACGTCAACTCGTTCCGCCGCTTCCTGCCCGACACCTCGGCGCCGGTGAACGTGGAGTGGGGCGAAGAAAACCGTACTGTCGGCTTGCGCGTGCCAGACGCCGGCCCGCAAAGCCGCCGGGTCGAGAACCGCCTGCCGGGCGCCGACGCCAACCCTTACCTGGCCATTGCCGCCAGCCTGCTGTGCGGCTACATCGGCATGGTCGAAGGCATCGACGCCAGCGCGCCGGTGCAGGGCCGTGGCTACGAACGCCGCAACCTGCGCCTGCCACTGACCATCGAAGATGCCCTGGAACGCATGGAAAACAGCCGTGCGCTGGTGCAGTACCTGGGCAAGAAGTTCATTACCGGCTACGTCGCCACCAAGCGCGCCGAACACGAGAACTTCAAGCGAGTCATCAGCTCCTGGGAGCGTGAGTTCCTGCTGTTTGCTGTCTGATCAACCTTGGTGCCGCAGGACGCGGCTGTCGAACAACGGAGAAGCACATGAGCGTCAACAACCCGCAAACCCGTGAATGGCAAACCCTGAGCGGGGAGCATCACCTCGCGCCCTTCAGCGACTACAAGCAGCTGAAGGAGAAGGGGCCGCGCATCATCACCAAGGCCCAGGGTGTGCATTTGTGGGATAGCGAGGGGCACAAGATCCTCGACGGCATGGCTGGCCTGTGGTGCGTGGCGGTGGGTTATGGCCGTGAAGAACTGGTGCAGGCGGCAGAAAAGCAGATGCGCGAACTGCCGTACTACAACCTGTTCTTCCAGACTGCCCACCCGCCTGCGCTGGAGCTGGCCAAGGCGATCTCCGACGTGGCGCCGCAAGGCATGACCCATGTGTTCTTCACCGGCTCCGGCTCCGAAGGCAACGACACCGTGCTGCGCATGGTCCGCCATTACTGGGCGCTGAAAGGCAAGCCACAGAAGCAGACCATCATTGGCCGCATCAACGGTTACCACGGTTCCACCGTGGCCGGTGCCAGCCTGGGCGGCATGAGCGGCATGCACGAGCAGGGCGGCCTGCCGATTCCGGGCATCGTGCATATCCCGCAGCCGTACTGGTTCGGTGAAGGCGGCGACATGACCCCGGATGAATTCGGGGTGTGGGCGGCCGAGCAATTGGAGAAGAAAATCCTCGAAGTCGGCGAAGACAACGTCGCTGCCTTCATCGCCGAGCCAATCCAGGGTGCCGGTGGCGTGATCATCCCGCCGGAAACCTACTGGCCGAAGGTCAAGGAGATCCTCGCCAAGTACGAGATCCTGTTCGTCGCCGACGAAGTGATCTGCGGTTTCGGCCGCACCGGCGAGTGGTTCGGCTCCGACTACTACGACCTCAAGCCCGACCTGATGACCATCGCCAAGGGCCTGACTTCCGGTTACATCCCCATGGGCGGTGTGATCGTGCGTGACACCGTGGCCCAGGTACTCAGCGAAGGCGGCGACTTCAACCACGGCTTCACCTACTCCGGCCACCCGGTAGCGGCGGCGGTGGGCCTGGAAAACCTGCGCATCCTGCGCGACGAGAAAATCGTCGAGAAGGCGCGCACCGAAGCGGCACCGTATTTGCAAAAGCGTTTGCGTGAACTGCAGGACCACCCGCTGGTGGGCGAGGTACGCGGCCTGGGCCTGCTCGGCGCGATCGAGCTGGTCAAGGACAAGGCCACCCGCAGCCGTTACGAAGGCAAGGGCGTGGGCATGATCTGCCGTACCTTCTGCTTCGACAACGGCCTGATCATGCGCGCGGTGGGGGACACCATGATCATCGCGCCACCGCTGGTGATCAGCCACGCGGAGATCGACGAACTGGTGGAAAAGGCACGTAAATGCCTTGATCTGACGCTCGAAGCGATCCGCTGACAGTTTGCTAGGCTAGCGATGTGACATTAAGTCGTTACAAGGCCCTGCTTTCCTTGAAACAGAGCCTTGTAACTTGCCAGACTAGCGACTGTTTCAGTCGCCGCGCGCTCTGCACCGTAGGTCCTGGCTGCTGAACAGATGGCTAAATAAAAAATTCTGGAGCAATACGCATGAATAAAATGGGCAAGACGTTGCTGGCCGCCGCCCTGATGGGTGCCATGGCTACCGCTGTTCAGGCTGAAGACAAGGTGTTGAACGTCTACAACTGGTCGGACTACATCGCTCCGGACACCATCGCCAAGTTCGAGAAGCAGTCGGGCATCAAGGTCAAGTACGACGTCTTCGACAGCAACGAAACCCTCGAAGCCAAGCTGCTGGCCGGCAAGTCGGGCTACGACATCGTGGTGCCGTCCAACAACTTCCTGGCCAAGCAGATCAAGGCTGGCGTGTACGAGGAACTGGACCGTTCCAAGCTGCCGAACTGGAAGAACCTCGACACCGACCTGCTCAAGGCCGTTGGCGATGCCAGCGACAAGGACAACAAGCACGCCTTCCCGTACATGTGGGGCTCGATCGGCATCGGCTACAACCCGGAGAAGGTCAAGGCCGCGCTGGGCGTGGACAAGATCGACTCGTGGGACGTGGTGTTCAAGCCTGAGAACATCGCCAAGCTCAAGAGCTGCGGCGTGAGCTTCCTGGATGCCCCGACCGAAATGCTGCCGGCTGCGCTGCACTACCTGGGCCTGCCGAGCAACAGCACCAAGAAGGAAGACCTGAAGGCCGCCGAGGACCTGTTCCTCAAGATTCGTCCTTCGATCACCTACTTCCACTCGTCCAAGTACATCGGCGACATGGCCAACGGCAACATCTGCGTAGCCGTCGGTTACTCGGGTGACCTGGAGCAGTCCAAGGCCCGTGCCCACGAAGCCGGCGACAAGGTCAAAGTGGACTACGTCATTCCGAAGGAAGGTGCTGGTACCTTCTACGACATGGTCGCTATCCCTAAAGATGCCGAGCATAAAGACGCTGCCTACCAGTTCATGAACTTCCTGATGCAACCGGAAATCATGGCTGAAATCACCAACGCCGTGCGTTTCCCGAACGGCAACGCTGCCGCCACCCAGTTCGTGGACAAAGAGATTACCAGCGACCCGAGCATCTACCCGCCTGCTGAAGTGAAGAAGCAGCTGTACGCGATCGCTGCGCCTGAGGCGTCTGCCCAGCGTGTGATCACCCGTAGCTGGACCAAGATCAAGTCGGGCAAATAAGCCCGATGCGGCACCTCTGGGCCGGGGTTCCCGGCCCAGAGCCAGTGAAAGGCAATTGATGATTGCGGCATCGAAGCTGCGAAGGTAAGTTGCGCGCCGGTTTTGCGTGTGCGGCAGCATTGTCGCTACCCAGGCACTGATTGTGAGGACCACCCACTTGTCCATTTCTGTATTCCGCAAGGCCTTGATGGCTGGAGCGGGCCTGACGCTGGCATGCAGCGTCCAAGCGGCGCCTACGGTGCACTTCTATAACTGGTCCGACTACGTCGGCCCGACCACACTCGCGGACTTCGAGAAAGCCACGGGCATCAAGCCCGTGCAAGACGTGTTCGACTCCAACGAAACCCTGGAAGGCAAGCTGCTGGCTGGCAATACCGGCTATGACGTGGTGGTGCCGTCCAACCATTTCCTCGGCAAGCAGATCAAGGCGGGCGCGTTCCAGAAGCTCGACAAGAACCTGCTGCCCAATTATTCCAACCTGGACCCGGCGCTGATGAAGCGTCTGGAAAGGAACGACCCGGGCAACCAGTACGCCGTGCCTTACCTGTGGGGCACCAACGGCATCGGTTACAACGTCGACAAGGTGAAGGCCGCGCTGGGCGTGGACACCATCGACTCCTGGGCAGTGCTGTTCGAACCCGAGAACATGAAGAAGCTCGCCAAGTGCGGCGTGGCTTTCCTCGACTCGGCGGACGAAATGCTGCCGGCGGTGCTCAACTACATGGGGCTGGACCCCAACAGCACCAATGCCAAGGACTATCAGGCCGCCGAGAAGAAACTGCTGGCGGTACGCCCGTACGTGACCTACTTCCACTCGTCCAAGTACATCACCGACCTGGCCAACGGCGACATTTGCGTCGCGGCGGGCTTCTCGGGTGATGTGTTCCAGGCCAAGGCCCGCGCTGAAGAGGCGAAGAAGGGCGTGAACCTGGCCTACGCCATTCCCAAGGAAGGCGGCAACCTCTGGTTCGACGTGCTGGCGATTCCCAAGGACGCCAGGAACGTCAAAGAGGCGCATGCCTTCATCAACTATTTGCTGAAGCCTGAGGTTATCGCCCAGGTCAGTGATTACGTCGGTTACGCCAACCCGAACCCCAAGGCTGGCGACCTGATGGACCAGGCCGTGAGGACTGACGCCGCGGTTTACCCACCGCAGGAAGTGCTGAACAAGATGTTCGTGAATTCAGAGTTGCCACCCAAGGTGCAACGGCTGATGACCCGTAGCTGGACCAAGGTCAAGTCGGGCAAGTAAAAATCCAGGCCCGCGGCGGCACCTGTAGAACAGGGCTCCCGGGCACAAAAATCTTGTTGGGAGTTTCACTCATGGCAGTTGCCTCCGGTGCCTATAAAAAAGCCCTCGAGGGTGGCCAGCAACCCAAGCAGGTGCTGGTCAAGATCGACCGGGTTACGAAAAAGTTCGACGAAACGGTAGCCGTGGACGATGTGTCCCTGGAAATCCGCAAGGGCGAGATCTTCGCCCTGCTGGGTGGCTCCGGTTCTGGCAAGTCCACCTTGCTGCGCATGCTGGCCGGCTTCGAGCGCCCGACCGAAGGGCGGATCCTCCTCGATGGCGTCGACATCACCGACATGCCGCCCTACGAGCGGCCGATCAACATGATGTTCCAGTCCTACGCGCTGTTCCCGCACATGACCGTGGCGCAGAACATCGCCTTCGGCCTGCAGCAGGACAAGATGCCCAAGGCCGAGATCGACGCCCGCGTGGCCGAGATGCTCAAGCTGGTGCACATGACCCAGTACGCCAAGCGCAAGCCGCACCAGCTGTCCGGCGGCCAGCGCCAGCGCGTGGCTCTGGCCCGCTCCTTGGCCAAGCGCCCCAAGCTGCTGCTGCTCGACGAGCCGATGGGCGCACTGGACAAGAAACTGCGTTCGCAGATGCAGCTGGAACTGGTGGAGATCATCGAGCGCGTGGGTGTGACCTGCGTGATGGTGACCCACGATCAGGAAGAGGCCATGACCATGGCCCAGCGCATCGCCATCATGCACCTGGGCTGGATCGCCCAGATCGGCTCGCCAGTGGACATCTACGAGACCCCCACCAGCCGCCTGGTGTGCGAGTTCATCGGTAGCGTCAACCTGTTCGAAGGTGAAGTGGTTGACGACGCCGAAGGCCACGCGATCATTGCCAGCCCGGAGCTGGAGCGCAAGATCTATGTCGGCCACGGCATCACCACTTCGGTGGAAGACAAGCACATCACCTACGCCCTGCGCCCGGAGAAGATGCTGGTCACCACCCAGCAACCGACCTGCGAGCACAACTGGTCGCGCGGCAAGATCCACGACATCGCCTACCTGGGCGGCCATTCGGTGTTCTACGTCGAGCTGCCGAGCGGCAAGGTCGTCCAGTCGTTCGTCGCCAACGCCGAGCGCCAGGGCACACGCCCGACCTGGGGCGATGAAGTGTACGTGTGGTGGGAAGACGACAGCGGCGTGGTACTGCGGTCATGAAACCTCGCAAGCTCAAGCGAGCACTCCAGCGCATCATCCCGGAGGGGCGGCATCTGGTGATCGGCGTGCCGTTCATCTGGCTGTTCCTGTTCTTCATGCTGCCGTTCTTCATCGTGCTGAAGATCAGCTTCGCCGAAGCCGACGTGGCGATCCCGCCGTATACCGAGATCTACAGCTACGTCGAAGACAAGCTGCAGCTGGTACTCAACCTGGCCAACTACGGCTTGCTGACCGAGGATGAACTGTATATCTCGGCCTACCTGGGCTCGCTGAAGATGGCCTTCTTCAGCACCCTGCTGTGCCTGTTGATCGGCTACCCGATGGCCTACGCCATTGCCAACGCCAAGAAGGAGACGCAGACAGTCCTGCTGTTGCTGATCATGATGCCGACCTGGACCGCGATCCTGATCCGCGTCTATGCCTGGATGGGCATCCTCAGCAACAACGGCCTGCTCAACGGCTTCCTGCTGTGGACCGGGTTGATCGACCAGCCGCTGCAGATCCTCAATACCAACCTGGCGGTGTACATCGGCGTGGTCTATTCGTACCTGCCGTTCATGATCCTGCCGCTGTTCGCCAACCTGGTGAAGCACGACCCGAGTCTGCTCGAGGCCGCTTCGGACCTGGGTTCGAGCACCTTCAACAGCTTCTGGAAGATCACCGTGCCGCTGTCGAAGAACGGCATCATCGCCGGCTGCATGCTGGTGTTCATCCCGGTGGTGGGCGAGTTCGTGATTCCTGAACTGCTCGGCGGCCCGGAAACCCTGATGATCGGCAAGGTGCTGTGGCAAGAGTTCTTCAACAACCGTGACTGGCCGGTGGCCTCTGCGCTGGCGGTGGTAATGCTGGCGATCCTGATTGTGCCGATCCTGCTGTTCAACCGCAGCCAGGCCAAAGAAATGGAGGGCAGGGCATGAAGCGCTTCAGTTTCTCCAAGCTGATGCTGGTGCTCGGCTTGCTGTTCATCTACCTGCCGATGCTGATCCTGGTGATCTACTCGTTCAACGCCTCCAAGCTGGTGACGGTATGGGGTGGCTGGTCGGTGAAGTGGTATGTCGGCCTGCTCGACAACACCCAGCTGATGGGTTCGGTGATGCGTTCGCTGGAAATCGCCTGCTACACGGCGGTGGCTGCGGTGGCGCTGGGTACCTTGGCGGCGTTCGTGCTGACCCGGGTGACCCGCTTCAAGGGCCGCACGCTGTTCGGTGGCCTGGTCACCGCACCGCTGGTAATGCCCGAGGTGATCACCGGCCTGTCGCTGTTGCTGCTGTTCGTGGCCATGGCGCAGATGATCGGCTGGCCGCAGGAGCGCGGCATCGTCACCATCTGGATCGCCCACACCACGTTCTGTGCGGCGTATGTGGCGGTGGTGGTGTCGGCACGCCTGCGTGAGCTGGACCTGTCGATCGAGGAAGCGGCGATGGACCTGGGTGCCAAGCCGTGGAAGGTGTTCTTCCTGATCACCATCCCGATGATTGCGCCATCGCTGGCGGCGGGCGGCATGATGTCGTTCGCGCTGTCGCTGGATGACCTGGTGCTGGCCAGCTTCGTGTCGGGCCCGGGTTCGACCACCTTGCCGATGGAAGTGTTCTCGGCGGTGCGCCTGGGCGTGAAGCCGGAGATCAACGCCGTGGCCAGCCTGATCCTGCTGTCGGTGTCGTTGGTGACCTTCTTCGTCTGGTACTTCAGCCGCCAGGCTGAAGAGCGCCGTCGCAAGGCGATTCAGCAGGCCATCGAAGAGGGTGCAGCGGCCAACGCGTCGCAGCCGCAGGTCAAGCGCCCGGCGCAGGTTGCTGCGTCGGCCTGACCCGGCCTCTTCGCGGGTAAACCCGCTCCCACAAGGACATCACTGCCTTCAGGTCAGTGGTGATCCCTGTGGGAGCGGGTTTACCCGCGAAGGCCGCAACACCGATTCAAAGCCAGACTGCATCCCAATGTGGATAGTCCCTGACACTCCTGACCAGGCCTGCCCGCAAGGGGTTGGCCACAATGTACCTGGCGACATGCACCATGCTTTCTTCCCTTCTTAATGCCCGGTCCTGATACCCAGGCTGCCATACCGGATCTTGCTCAACCCCCGCCTGATGCAAAACCAGACTGGACCTGGATTTGAACCTGCGCATCAAGGTGGCCAACGTCGTACCGTTCAACTCGATCAGCCAATGCAGATGGTCCGGCATTAGCACCCAAGCCAGTGATCGGCAGGCGTGTTCCTGGTCTGATTGCCGCAGTTGGTGAATGACCAACCGGGCATGGTGGAAGTCATGGAACAGTGGCTTGCGCTGGTGGGTGACGGTGGTCAGCAGATAGAGCCGGCCAAGTTCTGAATAGCGACCACGGCGAAGCAGGTGAGACTGGGCTCGCGACATTGGCTTCTTCCTTGAAAAGCGGGTGACCTCTCAAGGGTAGTGGCTGAGATGCAGGTGCTATGTAGATGATGGTTTCTGGATATGGCAGAGATTTGTGGATGGCAGTACCGGCCCATTCGCGGGTAAACCCGCTCCCACAGGTATTGCACAGGTCCTGAAGGCTGCACATAACCCTGTGGGAGCGGGTTCACCCGCGAAGGGGCCCTCAAGGCGTACGACTTTTCATCAACTCAAACCAAAGGCTTCAGTTGGATTGGCTTGGGAATTATCCTACGAGCCGTGTGGAAGCTGCTCTGTTGCTGGGGAAATGCCCCAGGGATAACGTCGTCGAGTCGCCAACCAAGGTGACCGGGTGTGAGAAACCCGCTCGATGTTGAACAGGCTTCCTGTCATGGCGGCCTTGCGTGGGCAGGCCTCGGCCTGGCCGGGTTCAATGTCCTCGGTTTTCTCACCCCGCGTACGGCTGCCACCCCTTATCCGTGAGAAAGATGAGCTGGCGGTTCCATAAACGACATTGGATTCCGACCATGACAACGCACGTTCCAAATCACCCAAAAAACAGCAGCACCGTCGGCCGCGAAACCTGCATGGACCTGTTCCGCGTCCAGGCCAACATCCCCTTCAACCATGCCTTCTCCGAACTCTCCGTAATGCTCGGGTGCATCAATCACCTGACGACTGAAGCCGAGATGGAAAATGACCGCCTGGCCGGCAGCGCCGCGAGAATTCTCAGTGGCTTTGCCAACGCATTGATTGATGACATTGAACTGGGACTGAACAAGGCTTCAGTGCAGCTCTGACCTGTACCGGCCCCTTCGCGGGTAAACCCGCTCCCACAGGATCATCTGCAGCCTTCAGGGTTTGCTCAATACCTGTGGGAGCGGGTTCACCCGCGAAAAGGCCCGCGCAGGCGCTGAAAATGCCGAACTGATCTCCGTCATTGAACCCTGAACTTCATTCCGGGTTGCGAACATTACTAGCGGACATAGCCACCTGGTAAGGGGGAGGTGCAGCTCCGGGAATGCTGACTCTCGGGCTGTCTCCAATATTAGCGAATGTGGTCATTTCAATATCCGTGGAACGGGTTGCATTCGCGTAAGACGGAGGTGGAACTTCGGGGAAGAGTGTGTTGTAGGGAGGGGGTTCAACTGCTGTTCGCTGCCTGCGCTGCGAGAGCTGTGCAACTAGTGGCCGTATATTGTTTGACTTCAGAGCAGTATAAGCATCCAAAATAGAAGTAGCAGCAAATGCAGCGCCTGCAATAATTTCGGCTGTTTTGGACTTCGTAGCGACCGCTGCAACGACTGCTACTAATGTTGTCCCCAAGGCTGCTGAAGTAGCTAACAAGAGTGCCCGACGGGAAAAGTGCCCCGTAGGATCAGTACTATTTACCGGATCCCCGGCACAGTACGCATAAGCGTTCGGGCCACCTTCATCAAACGGGCTTGAATTATCTGGGCTACAGAACCTCTTGTGCGTGGGGCTGAACAGGCGATAGCCATTGCCTAGCAAGTAACCGCCTGTTGCCGTGTCCAGTTGCTCGCCGTTGAATGCCAAGGGGTTGTTCGCTTCGCTCTGGGCCGGGCGTCGGCCATAGGGGGTATAAGCGAACTGCACCTTACCGGCGTGTCCAAATTCGCTCATGACGGTGTTGGTATTGTTCACCGTCATGATTGAGCGCGATACCTCAGCACCTGACGTGCATTGCGCCAGGAGGCTACCCTGATGCCGGAAGATGGAGCGTGATACAGACCCGCCGAGTTCGGTGGAAACACGGCCGTTCTGGTAGAAGCGGCGTAAACTTTTTGCAGCGGCCATGGGGCCTCCGAGGGTTCAAGGGGGAACAGAAAAATGCCTCTCTGTGGTGCCACTGTCGGGGCGACCGGTTGGGGACACTATGTAATGCCCTGGCGATAATCGGCTACTGGCAGAAATGCCAGGTTTTCAACGAAAACCTTGTGCCGAACCTGCCCTGTGTCGCCAGCATTCGGTATGCCTCCCTTGCGCATATGGCCAGTGCCGTTTGTCCAACCCTGAACTACGCTGACAGTCGCATCCCACGAATCATTTGCGCGCAAGCAAGGAGCCTGCATGACGTTGATACGTCCGCTGTTGGTCGTCTGCCTGGGGCTTGTGTCCCTGCTGTCGGGCTGTAGTAAGGAAGAAACCACCGAAACACTGCCACGCGTAGGCGTGCAACAGGTATCACCCACCGATTTCGCTGCCAGGGTCACCCTGACCGGCGATGTGCAGGCACGGGTGCAGACCGACCTGTCGTTCCGCGTCGGCGGCAAGATCATTTCGCGCAGCGTCGATGTGGGCGATCACGTCAAGGCCAACCAGGTGCTGGCGCGGCTGGACCCGAAAGACCTGCAGAACAATGTCGACTCGGCCAAGGCCGAGGTGTTCGCCGCGCAGGCGCGGGTCACCCAGACCAGCGCCGCCTTCGTGCGCCAGCAAAAACTGCTGCCCAAGGGCTACACCAGTCAGAGCGAATACGATTCCGCCGAAGCCGCGCTGCGCAGCAACCAGAGCGCGCTCAAGGCCGCACAGGCGCAATTGGCCAACGCCAACGAACAACTGAGCTATACCGCGCTGGTCTCCGAGGCTGATGGTGTCATCACCGAGCGCCAGGCCGAGGTCGGCCAGGTGGTGCAGGCGACCATGCCGATCTTCAGCCTGGCCACCGATGGCGACCGCGACGCGGTGTTCAACGTCTACGAATCGCTGCTGGTGGCCCCGCCCAGCGATGCCGGCGTGATCGTCAGCCTGCTGGATGACCCGAAGGTCCAGGCCCGTGGCTTCGTGCGCGAAATCACCCCCACGGTGTCCGCACAAAGCGGCACGGTACAGGTCAAGGTCGGGCTGAGGGATGTGCCGCCAGGGATGCAACTGGGTGCACCGGTTACCGCCACCACCAATGCCCAGGGCCGGCCAAGTGTCGAGCTGCCATGGTCGGCACTGACCAAGGCCCTGCATGAGCCTGCCGTCTGGGTAGTGGGCGAGGGCGACAAGGTAGAGCTGCGCAAGGTCGAAGTCAGCCGTTACCTCACCGGCAGGATCGTGGTCGCCAGTGGCCTGAAGGGCGGCGAAACCGTGGTGGTCAATGGCGGGCAGTTGCTGCACCCCGGCATGCAGGTGCAGAAGGTCGACGCCAAGGCCCAAGGGGGTGAGCTATGAAGCGCCTGCTGCTGATGCTGTCGGCTGGCGTGCTGCTGGCCGGTTGCAGTAGCGAGGACGAGGTACCAGAGCCGATTCGGCCGGTGCTGTCGGTCAAGGTCGAACCCCAGGTGCAGTCGCAGCTGGGCCGTTTCGCCGGCAGTATCCAGGCACGTTTCGAAAGCACCTTGGGTTTCCGGGTTTCCGGACGTATTGCCCGGCGCTGGCTGGATGTGGGCGCCCAGGTGAAACCGGGTGACATCCTGGCCACGCTCGACCCGACCGACCAGCAGAACCAGCTGCGCGCCGCCGAAGGCGACCTGGCCAAGGTGCAGGCGCAGTGGATCAACGCCCAGGCCGATGCCCGCCGCCAGCAACAGCTGTACGACCGTGGCGTAGGCGCCCAGGCCCAGCTGGATATCGCCCAGACCAACCTGAAAACCACCAGTGCGGCGTTGGAGCAGGCGCGCTCTGCACTCAGCCAGGCACGTGACCAGCTCGACTACAGCACCCTGCGCACCGACCACGCCGCGGTAATCACCGCCTGGAAGGCCGAAGCCGGGCAAACCGTCACCGCCGGCCAGGCCGTGGTAACCCTGGCCCGGCCGGATGTGAAGGAAGCGGTGATCGACCTGCCGATCGGCCTGGCCGAGCAGTTGAGCAAAGGCCTGACCTTCACCGTTGCTTCGCAGCTGGACCCGACCATCAACACCACCGCCAGCCTGCGCGAGCTGGAGCCCCAGGCCGACGCCACCACCCGCACCCGCCGCGCCCGCCTGACCCTGGCCAGCACACCGGCGGCCTTCCACCTGGGCACTGCCATCAGCGTGACCCTGAGTTCGCAGGTGTCGCCGCGCAGCGAACTGCCCTTGAGTGCCTTGCTCGAGCGTGACGGCAAGACCCAGGTGTGGGTGATCGATACGCAACAGAAGACCGTGGCCACCCGTGACGTGGCCCTGATCGACCGCACCGCCGACAGCATCGTGCTGACCGCTGGCGTACAGCCCGGCGAGCGTGTGGTCACCGCCGGCGTCAACAGCCTCAAGCCTGGCCAGAAGGTCACCTTCGACGAGGATGCGCAATGAAAGGAAGCTTCAACCTGTCCGACTGGGCACTCAAGCATCAATCGTTCGTCTGGTACCTGATGTTCGTTGGCCTGCTGATGGGGATTTTCTCTTACTTCAACCTGGGCCGTGAGGAAGACCCGTCGTTCACCATCAAGACCATGGTCATCCAGACCCGCTGGCCCGGCGCGACCCAGGACGAAACCCTGTACCAGGTCACCGACCGTATCGAGAAGAAGCTCGAGGAACTCGACTCCCTCGATTACACCAAAAGCTACACCCGCCCAGGCGAATCCACGGTTTACGTCTACCTGCGCGATACCACCAAGGCCAAGGACATCCCGGAAATCTGGTACCAGGTGCGCAAGAAGATCCAGGACATTCGTGGTGAATTCCCGGCGGGTATCCAGGGGCCCGGGTTCAACGATGAATTCGGCGATGTGTTCGGTTCGATCTACGCCTTCACTGCCGACGGGCTGACCCTGCGCCAGCTGCGCGACTACGTGGAACAGGCGCGGGCCGAAGTGCGCGATGTACCCAACATCGGCAAGATCGAGCTGATCGGCACCCAGGACGAAGTGCTGTACCTGAACTTCTCCACCCGCAAGCTGGCAGCCCTGGGCATCGACCAGCGCCAGGTCATGCAGGCCCTGCAATCGCAAAACGCCGTGACCCCAGCCGGGGTGATCGAGGCCGGACCGGAGCGTATCTCGGTGCGTACCTCCGGGCAGTTCACTTCGGAAAAGGACCTGCAAACCGTCAACCTGAAGATCAACGACCGCTTCTTCCGCCTGGCCGATATCGCCGATATCGAGCGCGGCTACGTCGATCCCCCTTCGCCGATGTTCCGCTACAACGGCCAGACGGCGCTGGGCCTGGCCATCGGCATGAAGGCCGGTGGCAATATCCAGGTGTTTGGTGCGGCGCTGAAAAAGCGCATGGATCAAGTGGTCGAAGACCTGCCGGTGGGCGTCGGGGTACACACCGTCTCCGACCAGGCCGTGGTGGTCAAGCAAGCGGTCGGCGGCTTCACCAGTGCGCTGTTCGAGGCGGTGGTGATCGTGCTGGCGGTGAGCTTCGTCAGCCTCGGCGTGCGTGCCGGGCTGGTAGTGGCCTGCTCGATCCCGTTGGTGCTGGCCATGGTGTTCGTGTTCATGGAATACAGTGGCATCACCATGCAGCGGATTTCGCTGGGGGCGCTGATCATCGCCCTGGGCTTGCTGGTGGACGATGCGATGATCACCGTGGAGGTGATGGTCACGCGGCTGGAAATGGGCGAAAGCAAGGAGCAGGCGGCGACCTTTGCCTATACCTCAACGGCCTTCCCCATGCTAACCGGTACCCTGGTGACGGTGGCCGGTTTCGTGCCGATCGGCCTCAACGCCAGTTCAGCGGGCGAGTACACCTACACGCTGTTCGCGGTGATTGCCGTGGCGCTGATGGTGTCGTGGGTGGTGGCGGTGTTCTTCGCCCCGGTGCTCGGCGTGCACATTCTCAGCAGTGCCAAGCTCAAGCCCCATGAAGCAGAGCCGGGCCGTGTCGGCCGAATCTTCGAGCATGGTTTGTTGTGGTGCATGCGCAACCGCTGGCTGACCATCATCGGCACCGTGGCGCTGTTCGCCCTGGCGATCTTCTGCGAGCGCTTCGTGCAGAACCAGTTCTTCCCGTCCTCGGACCGCCCGGAAATCCTCGTCGACCTCAACCTGCCGCAGAACGCGTCGATCGAGGAGACGCGCAAGGTGGTCGACCGCTTCGAGGCGCGGATCAAGGACGACCCGGACCTGGTGCACTGGAGTACCTACATCGGCCAGGGCGCTATCCGCTTCTACCTGCCCCTCGACCAGCAGTTGCAGAACCCGTACTACGCGCAGCTGGTGATCGTCAGCAAGGGCTTCGAAGAACGCCAGGGCATGATGGACCGGCTGCAGAAGATCCTGCACGAAGAGTTCGTTGGCGTCGGCACCAACGTGCAGTCGCTGGAAATGGGCCCGCCGGTGGGCCGGCCGATCCAGTATCGGGTCAGCGGCGCCAATATCGACGAGGTACGCAAGCACGCCATCGAGCTGGCCACCTTGCTCGACCAGAACGAGCATATTGGCGAGATGATCTACGACTGGAATGAGCCGGGTAAGGTGCTACGCGTGGAAATCGCCCAGGACAAGGCTCGCCAGCTTGGTCTGTCGTCGGAGGATGTGGCCAATGTGATGAACAGCATCGTCAGCGGCGTGCAGATTACCCAGGTCAACGACAACATCTATCTGGTCGACGTGGTCGCCCGTGCCGAAGACAGCGAGCGGGGGTCACCCGATACCCTGCAGAACCTGCAGATCCTCACGCCCAACGGCACCTCGATCCCGCTGCTGTCGTTCGCCACCGTGCGCTACGAACTGGAGCAGCCGCTGGTATGGCGCCGTGACCGCAAGCCGACCATCACCATCAAGGCCTCGGTCAACGGCGATATCCAGCCCACCGACCTGGTGGCGCAGTTGAAGCCGAAGATCGACGAATTCGCCAGCAAGCTGCCGGTGGGCTTCGAAGTGGCCACCGGTGGTACGGTGGAGGAGAGCGCCAAGGCCCAGGGGCCGATCCGCAAGGTCATCCCGCTGATGCTGTTCCTGATGGCGACGTTCCTGATGATCCAGCTGCACAGCGTGCAGAAGCTGTTCCTGGTGGTCAGCGTGGCGCCGCTGGGGTTGATTGGCGTGATCATTGCGCTGGTACCCACGGGTACGCCGATGGGCTTCGTGGCGATTCTCGGCATTCTCGCGCTGGCGGGCATCATCATTCGTAACTCGGTGATCCTGGTGACCCAGATCGACGAGTTCGAAGCCCAGGGCTTGTCGCCGTGGGATGCGGTGGTGGAAGCCACCAACCATCGGCGCCGGCCGATCCTGCTGACCGCGGCGGCGGCGAGCCTGGGCATGATCCCGATTGCCCGCGAGGTGTTCTGGGGGCCGATGGCCTACGCCATGATCGGCGGGATCATCGTGGCGACCCTGCTGACGCTGCTGTTCCTGCCGGCCTTGTATGTGGCCTGGTACAAGATCCGCGAGCCACAGAAACATTCCTGAAGCCGTGCAGTGAACCCTGTGGGAGCGGGTAAACCCGCTCCCACGGGGCCTTCTGTTGTCTTCAGGATGAGCGTTTGTTTTTGGTTATATAAACATTCTTAAACAGTATTTTTAAGAATAACTCCGCCTCACTACTATTGCCCTCAAGCCAGGCAATAAATCCCCTTCAAACCCCTGCCCGGCATCTCACTCCAAGGAGAACGAGCATGAGTGCATCTCTGCGTAGCATCGACGGTCAGGACGAAGCCACCATTCTGCGTGAAATCCAGAGCGCTCTGCGCGACCTGCGATTCGGTGCGGTGGAGATCACTGTGCACAACGCTCAGGTCGTACAGATCGAGCGCAAGGAGAAGTTCCGCCTGCAGCAGCCCGGCAACAAGGCCGGCTGATCGCGCCACACATCCAAAACTAGAAAAATGCCAATCGGGAGCTTCACCATGTCCATCCGCCGTTATGCGCTTGCCGCCCTGGCCAGTGCTGTTTTTGCCGGTTCCGCCATCGCCAAGGACTACGAACTGCTGAACGTGTCCTACGACCCGACCCGCGAGCTGTATCAGCAGTACAACGCCGAGTTCATCAAGCACTGGCAGCAGGCCCACCCGGGCGACAAGGTGAAGATCCAGCAATCCCACGGTGGTTCGGGCAAGCAGGCCCGTGCGGTGATCGACGGCCTGCGTGCCGACGTGGTGACCCTGGCCCTGGCCGGTGACATCGACGAAGTCGCCAAGCTCGGCAAGACCCTGCCGGACAACTGGCAGACCCGCCTGCCGGATGCCAGCACCCCGTACACCTCGACCATCGTGTTCCTGGTGCGCAAGGGCAACCCGAAAGGCATCAAGGACTGGGGCGACCTGATCAAGAAAGACGTGTCGGTCATCACCCCCAACCCGAAAACCTCCGGCGGCGCCCGCTGGAACTTCCTGGCTGCCTGGGCCTATGGCCTGAAGACCGGCGGTAGCGAAGAGAAGGCCAAGGCATACGTGCAGGAGCTGTTCAAGCACGTGCCGGTGCTGGACACCGGCGCCCGTGGCTCGACCATCACCTTCGTCAACAACGGCCAGGGCGATGTGCTGCTGGCGTGGGAAAACGAAGCCTTCCTGGCGTTGAAGGAAGACGGTGGTGCCGACAAGTTCGAGATCGTCGTGCCGTCGCTTTCGATCCTGGCCGAACCGCCGGTGGCGGTGGTGGACAAGAACGCCGAGAAGAAGGGCAATACCGAGATTGCCACCGAATACCTCAAGCACCTGTACAGCCCGGCCGGGCAGAAGATTGCCGCCGAGAACTTCTACCGCCCGCGTGACGAGAAGGTCGCAGCCGAGTTCGGCAAGCAGTTCCCGAAACTTGACCTGGTAACCATCGACAAGGACTTTGGTGGCTGGAAAACTGCACAACCGAAATTCTTCAACGATGGCGGTGTGTTCGACCAGATCTATCAGGCACAGTAATCGCCAAGGAAAAGCGGGGCCGCTATGCGGCCCATTCGCGACGCAAGGCCGCTCCCACAAGGAACCGCAATCTCCTGTGGGAGCGGCCTTGCGTCGCGATTGGGCTGCAAAGCAGCCCCAAGATTCAGAAGCCTGCACCGGCCCGGGATTGATTCCGGGCTTCGTGCGTTCAACCAGGGATATTTATGTCACGCCGCATTTCCCCCGTCATACCCGGCTTCGGGCTGACGCTGGGCTACACATTGGTGTACCTCAGCCTGATCGTGCTGATACCGCTGGCCGCCATGTTCGTGCATGCCGCGCAGCTTACCTGGGAGCAGTTCTGGAACGTCATCAGTGCGCCGCGGGTGATCGCCGCGCTCAAGCTGAGTTTCGGCACCGCCCTGTTCGCCGCCGTCATCAACGGTGTGATCGGTACCCTGCTGGCCTGGGTGCTGGTGCGCTACACCTTCCCCGGGCGCAAGATCATCGATGCGATGATCGACCTGCCGTTCGCCCTGCCCACGGCCGTAGCCGGTATCGCCCTGACCGCCCTGTATGCGCCCTCGGGCTGGGTCGGCCAGTTCGCCACCGACCTGGGCTTCAAGATCGCCTACACCCCGCTTGGCATCACCCTGGCGCTGACCTTCGTCACCCTGCCGTTCGTGGTGCGGACGGTGCAGCCGGTACTGGCTGACATTCCGCGTGAAGTGGAGGAGGCCGCCGCCTGCCTGGGCGCCAAGCCGCTGCAGGTGTTCCGCCACGTGCTGGCGCCAGCGCTGCTGCCTGCCTGGCTGACAGGCTTTGCCCTGGCCTTCGCCCGCGGCGTGGGCGAGTATGGTTCGGTGATCTTCATTGCCGGCAACATGCCGATGAAGACCGAGATCCTGCCACTGCTGATCATGGTCAAGCTCGACCAGTACGACTACACCGGCGCGACCGCCATCGGCGTGCTGATGCTGGTGGTTTCCTTCATCCTGCTGCTGCTGATCAACCTGCTGCAGCGCCGTATCGAAACCCCTTGAAGGAGGCCGGCATGTCCAGTACATCCCTGAATGCAACCGCCGCCGCCAATGCCGCCCGCCGGGGCAGCGCCACATCGCGGCGCATCCTGATCGGCCTTGGCTGGCTGGTGTTCGCGCTGTTCCTGCTGCTGCCGCTGGTAATCGTGGTGTCGCAGGCGCTGAAGAACGGCTTTGGCACCTTCTTCGAGGCGATCTTCGAGCCTGACGCGTTGTCGGCGCTGAAGCTGACCCTGCTGGCCGTGGTCATTTCGGTGCCGCTGAACCTGGTGTTCGGCGTCAGCGCCGCCTGGTGCGTGAGCAAGTACACCTTCCGTGGCAAGAGCATCCTGGTCACCCTGATCGACCTGCCGTTCTCGGTATCGCCGGTGATCGCCGGCCTGGTCTACGTGCTGATGTTCGGCGCGCAAGGCCTGTTCGGGCCGTGGTTGCAGGACCACGATATCCAGATCGTGTTCGCCCTGCCGGGCATCGTCCTGGCCACCATCTTCGTCACCGTGCCGTTCGTGGCCCGTGAGCTGATCCCGCTGATGCAGGAGCAGGGCACGCAGGAAGAGGAGGCCGCGCGCCTGCTCGGCGCCAATGGCTGGCAGATGTTCTGGCACGTGACCCTGCCGAACATCAAATGGGGCCTGATCTACGGCGTGGTGCTGTGCACCGCGCGGGCCATGGGCGAGTTTGGCGCGGTGTCGGTGGTGTCGGGCCACATCCGCGGCGTGACCAACACCTTGCCGCTGCACGTGGAGATCCTCTACAACGAGTACAACCACGTCGCGGCCTTCAGCGTGGCCAGCCTGTTGCTGATCCTGGCGCTCTTCATCCTGCTGCTCAAGCAGTGGAGCGAGAACCGTATTAACCGCCTGCGCCACAGCGCCGCGGAGGAATGATTCATGTCGATCGAAGTTCGTAACGTCAGCAAGCGCTTCAACAGCTTCCAGGCCCTGGACAACATCAACCTGGACATCAACAGCGGCGAGCTGGTGGCCCTGCTTGGCCCGTCCGGCTGCGGCAAGACTACCCTGCTGCGCATCATCGCCGGCCTGGAAACCCCGGACCAGGGCAATATCGTGTTCCATGGCGAGGACGTGTCCGGCCATGACGTGCGCGACCGCAACGTCGGTTTCGTGTTCCAGCACTACGCGTTGTTCCGCCACATGAGTGTGTTCGACAACGTTGCCTTCGGCCTGCGCATGAAGCCCAAGGGCGAGCGCCCGAGCGAGAGCAAGATTGCCGAGAAGGTGCATGAACTGCTGAACATGGTGCAACTGGACTGGCTGTCCGACCGCTACCCCGAGCAGTTGTCCGGTGGCCAGCGCCAGCGTATCGCCCTGGCCCGCGCCCTGGCGGTGGAACCCAAGGTGCTGCTGCTGGACGAGCCGTTCGGTGCGCTGGATGCCAAGGTGCGCAAGGAGCTGCGCCGCTGGCTGGCGCGCCTGCACGAGGACATCAACCTGACGTCGGTGTTCGTCACCCACGACCAGGAAGAGGCCATGGAGGTGGCTGACCGCATCGTGGTGATGAACAAGGGCGTGATCGAGCAGATCGGCTCGCCGGGCGAGGTGTACGAGCACCCGGCCAACGATTTCGTCTACCACTTCCTCGGTGACTCCAACCGCCTGGCCCTGAGCGAAGGGCATCATGTGCTGTTCCGCCCGCACGAAGTGTCGCTGTCGCGGCACGAGACCGAAGGGCACCATGCGGCCGAGGTGCGCGATATCCGCCCGTTGGGCGCGACCACGCGGGTAACCTTGAAGGTGGAAGGGCAGAGCGAGCTGATCGAGGCCGAGGTGGTCAAGGACCATGACAGCCTGACCGGGTTGGCGCGAGGGGAGACGTTGTTCTTCCGGCCGAAGGTTTGGCAGAAGGTGGCGGATATCTGAGTCGCCTTTGATGATGAAAAGCCCGGGGTTGGTCCCGGGTTTTTTATTGCCTGGGAGATNNGCTTTGCAGCCCATCGCCGGCGCGGCCCTCGCGGCAATCTCATGCCTTGCGCGAATATTTTGAATGCGTGCAAAGCATGATTCATGGCTCGCTCTGCTACATCCCGCGAAACTCGCGGCGTTGAGAAAACTCGCCAAAGTGTATATTCAGTAAAGTTCTAACTATAATTTTAAACATTACTTTAAGAGATAAGCCCCTGACCGCGATGATTCAGCCACACACCTGAATCGAGACCCCAGGAGTTTGATCAATGGGTAATGTCCAGTCGGCCGTCAGGGCCTACGACCAGCCATGGCGCCCGGCCCCGGGCGACCTGGTCGACCTTGGACGCACGCTTCGCCTTCCGCTTGGCCAGCTGCGCCTGCAACGCACGCCCGTCAGTGGGCTCAAGCGCCGCGACAAGCTGGTGTTGAGCCTGCTGGTGCTGGCCCTGCATGGCGCTGCAGCGTACTGGGTCAGCCAGGCACCAACGCCCGAGCTGCCGGTGGTGCCACCGCAAGTACCGCCCATGACCATCGAGTTCGCCGCGCCGGCGCCGCCTGTAGTCGAGCCACCGCCACCAGCCCCGGCACCGCCGGTGGTCCAGCCGCCACCGCCGCCTGTGGTCGACGAACTGGCCGCCAAGCCCAAACCCAAGCCAAAACCCGTACCCAAGCCGGTGGTCAAGCAACAGCCCAAGCCACAGCCCAAGCCGGTCGAGGCACCGCCGCCAGCCCCTGTGGCCGCCCCGGCACCGCCAGCGCCACCCGCGCCGGCCCCGGTCACCCCGGCCTCGGCCAACGCGGCGTACCTGAAGAACCCGGCGCCGGAGTACCCGCAGATGGCTCAGCGCCGCGGTTGGGAAGGCACCGTACTGCTGCGCGTCGAGGTGCTGCCCAGCGGCAAGCCCGGGCAGATCCAGATCCAGAAGAGCAGCGGCCGCGATGCCCTCGACGCTGCCGCACTGGCCGCGGTCAAGCGCTGGAGCTTCGTGCCTGCCAAGCAGGGCGACGTGGCCCAGACCGGCTGGGTCAGCGTACCGATCGATTTCAAGCTTCGCTAACTTTCTCGCAGAACACAGGAAGACATCATCATGAGCCTGCTGGCATCCCCCCTCGAATCCGTTGAAAGCGCAGTCATCTGGCTGCTGGTCGGTTTTTCTGTCGTCACCTGGGGCCTGGCCCTGGTCAAGGTCGTGCAGTTCGTGCGGCTGAAGCATCAGGACAAGCGCTTCCACCAGCAATTCTGGGCCGCCTCGAGCCTGGACTCGGCTGCCGAGCCCAGCCACGAACTGCCTGGCCCGGCCGCACGCGTTGCCCAGGCCGGTTACGCCGCCATCGCTGTCGGTGACAGCCAGGCCAACGACCTGAGCCACGCCATCAACCACCAGGACCGCCTGGAGCGTGCCCTGCGCCAGCAGATCGTGCGTGAGCGCCGCTCGCTGGAAACCGGCCTGGCGGTGGTCGCCAGTATCGGCAGCACCTCGCCCTTCATCGGCCTGTTCGGCACCGTGTGGGGCATCATGGAAGCGCTCAAGGGCATCAGCGCGGCCGGCTCCGCCAGCCTGGAAACCGTGGCCGGGCCGATTGGCGCGGCACTGGTGGCCACCGGCGTGGGTATCGCCGTCGCGGTGCCGGCGGTGCTGGTCTACAACTACTTCCTGCGCCGCCTCAAGCTCACCGCCGCCGACCTCGATGACTTCGCCCACGACTTCTACAGCCTGGCGCAGAAGAGTGCCTTCCGCGTGCTGGTGCACCCGGCGGTGCACAGGCCCCAGGCCGGCTTCACCCAGCCGGTGAAGGAGGCGTCCTGACATGGCCTTTTCTACCCAGGACAGCGACGAAGTCCTCAGTGAAATCAACGTCACGCCCTTGGTGGACGTCATGCTGGTGCTGCTGGTGGTATTCATCGTCACTGCGCCGCTGCTGACCAATGCCATCCCCATCAACCTGCCCAAGACCGAGGCCGTGGCCCCGGTGGAGCAGAAGGACCCGCTGGTGGTCAGCATCGATGGTGGCGGCAAGTTGTTCATCAACAAGGACGAAATCCAGCCCGACCTGCTGGAAACCAGCCTCAAGGCTGCCAAGGACAAGGACGCGGACGTGCGTGTACAGCTGCAGGCTGATGACGGCGTGAACTACGGCGAGGTGGCGCGGGCCATGGCGGCTATCGAACGTGCGGGGATCAGCAAGCTGGCGGTGATTACCGCGCGCTAAACCTGCCACTTCTCTTCAGGCAAGTGCTTAGGGGCCATATCTCTTGGCAGGGGATGGCCCCTTTTTTTGCCTGGATTTCATTGATATCGATGCCCCCTGTGGGAGCGGGTTTACCCGCGAATGCGATGTAGGCGTCACCGACGCATTCGCGGGTAAACCCGCTCCCACAGGGATTGAATTTTGGTTATTAACAAATAGCTTCTTATTCCTTTACTGATATAACTCCCTCCCTATACTTGTCTCCAAGCACGCAAACTCACTGGAGGCGTCCCCATGCGCAATGAGTCGATTCGCTACCTGATTGTGCCGGGCTGGCAAGGATCGCCAGACAACCATTGGCAGAGTCACTGGCAGCGCACCCTGCCCAACAGTGCCCGGGTCGAGCAGCACGACTGGCTGACCCCGCAACGCCGGGACTGGGTGCAAGCGCTGGAGCAGGCGATTGCCGCCGAGCGCTCGCCGGTGATTCTGATCGCCCACAGCCTGGGTTGCATCACCGTCGCTCATTGGGCCGCGCAAGCCAGCCCGGCCCTGCTGCGGCGTGTACGCGGCGCGCTACTGGTGGCACCCGCTGATGTAGAGCGGCCGACCTGCGCGCCAGCCCTGCGCAACTTCGCGCCGATCCCGACCGAGGCACTGCCGTTCCCAAGCCAGGTGGTCAGCTCCGACAACGACCCGGCCGTGAGCGTGCCAAGGGCGCTGTACCTGGCCCAGGTATGGGGCGCCGAAGCAGGGCTGCTGACCAACGCCGGGCATATCAACGTCAAGTCCGGCCATGAGCGCTGGGAACAAGGCTTCGCCTACCTGTATCGCTTGCAAAGCCGGGTCGAGCAGCGCGCACTGCGCCGCGCCTGATCGCCCTTACTGTTTACCGTTTGCCTGACGCCCGGCCACTGCAGGCCTGGGGCGGGAGTTCGTCATGACTTTTCAAAACCCCTTCGGCCAGCCGTTGCTGACCTTCCCCGAGCTGGACAAGAGCCCGTTGAGCATCCGCGCCAAGGCGCTGGTGTTCATCGACCCGCGTTCGCAGCAGTTGCGCGCAGAGCTGGAGCAGCTGGCGCCGCAACCCCTGCCGGTACTGATCCGTGGCGAAACCGGCACCGGCAAGGAACTGCTGGCCCGGCAGATCCACCGGGCCAGCGACCGCAGCGGGCTGTTCGTGTCGGTCAACTGCGCAGGCATCAGCCCTACCTATGCCGATGCCGAGCTGTTCGGCTACAGCGCCGGCAGCCAGGGCGGTACAGCCAGCAGCCGTGCCGGCTGGTTCGGCTCGGCAAACGGCGGCACGTTGTACCTGGACGAAATCGCCGACTTGCCGCTGGCCATCCAGGGCAAGCTGCTGGCCGCCCTGGAGAACCGCGAGGTAACCCGGGTGGGCGCGCAACAGCCGCAACCAGTGGACGTGCGCCTGGTGGCCGCCACCAGTATCGACCTGGCGCGGGTGGTGCGTGCGGGGCGTTTCAACGAGCGCCTGTACCAGTACCTGCGCGAGGGGGCGCTGGAACTGCCGCCGCTGCGCGAGCGGCCGGGCGATATCCTGCCGTTGGCCGAGTACTTCGTGGGCATCTACAGCGTGCGCCTGCAGCGGCCTGTGCCGCTGGTGAGCGAGGCGGCGCAGCAGGTGCTGGAGGCGCACCCCTGGCCCGGCAACACCCGTGAACTGGAGAACGTCATCCACTTTGCCTTGCTGGTGAATGACGGCGAAGAGATCCTGGCCGAGGACCTCGACCTGCCCGACCCCGCGCGCTAGACACAGCTCATAAGCAACGTGGCTGATGGCAGTCTGTTTTTGGAATAAGCAGCTAAATAAAAGATATTGTTACGGAATAAAAAATCTAGGTATTGTCCGCCTCACGCCCGCTGGTGAACCGGTTGGGCACCCGATTCGCCATCGTCGATGGCCCAGAACCAGAACAAGGACCACCATGAAGAAGACCCTGCTGACCACTGCCCTGGCCGCTGCCCTGTCGTTCGCCGGCCTGGCTGCCGCCGCCGAGAAACTGGTAGTTGCCGCCACCCCGGTACCGCACGCCGAAATCCTCGAGCTGATCAAGCCGACCCTGGCCAAGGAAGGTGTGGACCTGCAGATCAAGGTCTTCACCGACTACGTGCAGCCGAATGTGCAGGTTGACCAGAAGCGCCTGGACGCCAACTACTTCCAGACCCTGCCGTACCTGCAGAACTTCAACGAAGGCAAGGGCACCCACCTGGATACCGTGATCGGCGTGCACGTCGAACCCTTCGGTGGTTACTCGAAGAAGGTCAAGAGCCTGAGCGAACTGAAGGAAGGCGCCACCGTTGCCATCCCTAACGAGGGCAGCAACAGCGGCCGCGCCCTGCTGTTGTTGCAGAAGGCTGGCCTGATCACCCTGAAGGATCCGAAGAACGCCCTGGCCACCCCCAAGGACATCGCCGAGAACCCGAAGAAGCTGAAGTTCCGCGAGCTTGAGTCGGCCATGCTGCCGCGTGTGCTGGACCAGGTCGACCTGGACATGATCAACACCAACTACGCTCTGGAAGCCGGCCTGAACCCGGCCAAGGACGCGCTGGTGATCGAAGGCAGCGACTCGCCATACGTGAACTTCCTGGTCGCCCGCCCGGACAACAAGGACAGCGAAGCCATCCAGAAACTGGCCAAGGCCCTGACCAGCCCGCAAGTGAAGGAATTCATCGCCAAGAAGTACCAGGGTGCGGTGCTGCCGGCGTTCTGATGCGCTTGCATTACCTTGCATGACCCAACGCCGACACCACGTGTCGGCGTTTTTGCTTGTGGGCGCAGTACCCTGTGGGAGCGGGCGCGCCCGCTCCCACAGGGTACTGCGTGACGTCTCGGTGATATGAATATTCTATAAAGGTATTTACTAAAAAGTTTTTAGATCATTAGAGTCTATCTATCGTGCCCACGCGCACCCTGCAGACCTGCTTTACCCATGACCCTCGACACCGCATTCATCCTCAGCACGCTGCCCGCCTTCCTCAAGGCAGTGGGCGTGACCCTGCAGGTCGGCCTGATCGCCATCGTCACCTCGCTGCTGGTCGCCCTGGTCAACGCCACACTGCTGGTATTGCGCACCCCGTACCTGTGGCGCCTGGTAAAAGCCTACGTGGAGCTGGCGCGCAACACGCCGCTGCTGATCCAGCTGTTCTTCGTCTACTTCGCCTTGCCCAGCCTGGGCCTGAAGATTTCCGGCTTTGCCGCGGCAATCATCACCATGACTTTCATGGGCGGTGCCTACCTGACCGAAGTGCTGCGCGCCGGCATCGAGGCCGTGCCCCGTGCCCAGCTGGAGTCCGGGCGCTCCATCGGCCTGTCCGAAGGCCAGCTGCTGCGCCACGTGGTGCTGCCGCAGGCCGGCATCCTCAGCCTGCCGGCGCTGTTCGCCAACTTTATCTTCCTGCTCAAGGAAACCACCGTGGTGTCGGCGGTGGCCGTGCCGGAAATCCTCTACACCACCAAGAACTACATCGCGCTGTACTACAAGACCTATGAAATGCTCACCGTGCTGACCCTGCTCTGCGTGCTGCTGTTCCTGCCGCTGTCGTTGCTGCTGCGCCATGTCGAAAGGAGGCTGCAACATGCCCAGTTCGGCGTCTGAACTGCTGTTGCAGGCGTTGCCGCAGCTGGCAGGCGGTGCGGCGCAGACCCTGGCCATCTCCGCGCTGGGCATCCTCTTCGCGACGCTGGGCGGTGTGCTTTATGGTGTGTTGGCAACCTTGGGCAACCGGGCCCTGAATATCGCCTTGCAGGTGTACCTGGAACTGTTCCGTGCCATCCCGGTGCTGGTCTGGCTGTACCTGGTGTTCTTCGGCCTGCCGATCTTCTTTGCCCTGAGCATCCCCAGCTTCTGGTGCGCGGTGCTGGTGCTGGGCCTGTGGGGCGCCAGCGAGGTGGGTGAGGTGGTGCGAGGCGCGCTACGTTCGCTGCCGCGCGGCCAGCGCGAGGCGGGGCTGTCGATCGGCCTGGCCGGCTGGCAGCTGTTTGGCTACGTGCTGTTGCCACAGGCGCTCAAGCGCATGACCCCGCCGACCATCAACATCTACACGCGAATCATCAAGACCAGCTCGCTGGCGGTGCTGATCGGCGTGGTCGAGGTGATCAAGGCCGGCCAGCAGATCATCGAACGCACCTACGAGTCGGTGCTGATCTACGGTGCCTTGTTCCTGTTCTTCTTCATCGTCTGTTATCCGCTGTCCGCCGCTTCACGCGTGCTGGAACGCCGCTGGGCCCACTCATGAGCGCATTGATCGAATTCCAGGGTTTCAACAAGTTCTTTGGCGAGCACCAGGTGCTCAAGGACGTCGACCTCCAGGTGGCGGCCGGCGAGGTGGTAGTCATTCTCGGCCCCAGCGGCTGTGGCAAAAGCACGCTGCTGCGCTGCCTCAACGGCCTGGAGCAGGCCCACGGCGGCCACTTGCGCCTGGCCGGGCAGGAGCTGCTCGACCCGCGCACCGATTGGCGCGAAATCCGCCAGCGGGTCGGCATGGTGTTCCAGAGCTATCACCTGTTCGGCCACATGAGCGTGATCGACAACCTGCTGCTTGGCCCGCTCAAGGTGCAAAAGCGCGAGCGCGCCGAAGCGCAGGCCCAGGCCGAGGCGCTGTTGGCGCGGGTCGGCCTGCTGGACAAGCGCGACGCCTTTCCCCGGCAGTTGTCCGGGGGCCAGCAACAGCGCATCGCCATCGTGCGCTCGCTGTGCATGAACCCCGAGGTGATGCTGTTCGACGAGGTTACCGCGGCCCTCGACCCGGAAATGGTCAAGGAGGTGCTGCAGGTGATCCAGGGCCTGGCCCGCGACGGTATGACCTTGCTCATCGTTACCCACGAAATGGCCTTCGCTCGCGCGGTGGCCGACCGCATCGTGTTCATGGAGGCCGGCAGGGTCCTTGAACAGGGTGACCCCGAGAGCTTCTTCACCCGACCGCGGACCGCACGCGCGCAGCAGTTCCTGGAGAAATTCTCCTTCGTAGAAAGCCTGCCGAAGACACTGCACAAGGAACTGTCATGAAAACTGCCAACCTCACCAAACTGCTGGTGCCGCTGTTCGGCCTGGCCCTGCTGGCCGGCTGCAACAAGGCTGAAGAACCACCCAAGCCCGCGGCGGCCTCGCCGTCCACCAGCTACCTGGAAACCATCAAGGCCCGTGACAAGCTGATCGTCGGGGTGTTCACCGACAAGCCACCGTTCGGTTTCGTCGATGAAAAGGGCCGCTACGTGGGCTTTGATACCGACATCGGCCGGCGCCTGGCCAAGGACCTGCTGGGCGATGAAAACAAGGTCGAGTTCGTTGCCGTGGAGCCGGCCAGCCGTATCCCGTTCCTGCAGAGCGACAAGGTCGACCTGATCCTCGCCAACATGACCGTGACCCCGGAGCGCAAGGACGCGGTGGACTTCACCAACCCCAACCTGCGCGTTGCCGTGCAGGCCATCGTCGCGGATGGCAGCCCGGTGCAGAAGCTCGACGACCTGGCCGACAAGACCATCATCGTCACCACCGGCACTACCGCTGATATCTGGCTGACCAAGAACCATCCGGACTGGAAACTGCTCAAGTTCGAGAAGAACAGCGAGTCGCTACAAGCGCTGGCCACCGGCCGTGGCGATGCCTATGCACAGGACAACCTGATTCTGTTCAGCTGGGCCAAGCAGAACCCGGGCTACCGCGTGCTGCCTGAGCTGCTGGGTGAAGAAGCCCCGATTGCACCGGCGGTGAAGAAGGGCAACACCGAGCTGCGTGACTGGGTGAATGCCGAGCTGGCCAAGCTGGGGGAGGAGAAGTTTCTGCTGAAGCTGTATGACCAGTATGTACGCAAGGAACTGAGCGATGACACCAAGCCGGAAAGCGTGATTGTGGAAGGGGGCAAGTGGCAGGGTTAGTCGGGTAAATGGGGCCGTTGTGGGAGCGGGTTCACCCGCGAACACCGGCAAAGCCGGTGCCATACACCGAGTTGCCTGCTTCGCGGGTGAACCCGCTCCCACAAGGGCTGCAAGGCAGCCCCGGCAATATCACTGGTTGCGCGGCAGCCAGTTCAACAGGAATTCATTCACCACCCGCGGGTTCTCCAGGCTGGAGATATGCCCCGCAAACGGAATCTGCGCCGCCAGGCAGCCAATGATCCGTGCCATTTCATTGGACTCTTCCGGCGGCCGTGGGATGTCCTGGTCGCCACAGACAACGATGGTCCGCTCACTGGCCAGTTCTCCCAGCCGTGACAACAGGTCTGGCCGGCCAAAGATCACCCGCCCCATCGGATCGAGACTGTGCCGAATCACCTCGGCGCTGTTCGCCTTCAATGCTGCGCGGAAGCCTTCGCGCACTTCCGGCACAGTCTGCCCGCCTGCATGGAAGAAGATCGGCACGACGATATCCAACAATGGCTCCGGGAACAGCCCCGCAGCACTGGCGGCGTCGAGCAGGCCGAAGTACTTGAGCCGGGTCGCCTCCGGCTCGGCGCCGAGGTAAGTGTCCATCAGCACCAGGCGGTCTACCCGCTCGGGGTGTTCCAGGGCCAGTTGCGCGCCCCACATGCCGCCGACCGACAGGCCGACCAAATGGCATTTGCCAATGTCCAGGGCGTCCAGCAGTGCCAGATGCTGGCGGGCCAGGGCGCTCATGTCGATGGTCGTGGCAGGCGGAGCATCGGAGCCGCCGTGGCCCCACAGTTCGGGGACGATGACGCGGAAGTGTGCTGACAAGGCCTCGATTTGTGGCTGCCACATCTCGGCGGACCACAGGTAGCTGTGGCCGAGCAGGACCGGGAAACCCTGGCCCTGGTCGATGTAGCTCATGCGGGCGCCGTCGATTTCGATGAAGTGTCTTTGCATGGAATGGGTCTCGGCCGGGAGTGCTGTAGGGTATTCGAAATTGTCGAGGGCCGCTTTGCAGCCCTACGGTACTGGCACCAGACGCAAGGTACTCTGCGCCGGAATCACCCCCATCTGCGCCTTCTGGTACTGCCCCTGCACATACCCTTCGGCCTGATCCGCAAAATGCCTGTCGAACGGCACACCACTCTGGCCGACCGGGTTGCTGGTCAGCGCCTGCCCGGCATCGGCAAAGTCGACCAGCCGCCGAGTCGACGGCCCATAGGTCACCGGCCATGGCGCCGGGCCGATTTTCGCCGAGAGGTTGTTCGGCACTTCATGGGTGCCCGGTGCAGCGAACGGGCCGACGTTGAACAGCAGGTTCAGCGGCTTTTTGACCCCCAGCGGGTGGTTGTGGGTCAGGGTATGCGCCTTGCCCCACTGCCAGCTGGCCGGGTCACTGCCCACAGTCTCCCGCAGGTGCTTCAAGCTGTTCTGCCACGCCGTGCGTACCACGGCGGTACGGTCGGTGCGCTGGTTGCCTCCGCGAGTGCTCCACCAGGGCGAATCGGCATCCGCCGCCAGGCGCGGCAGGGCGGCGTCGATGGCGCGGGTGCTGATCAGCACCGGGAACCAGGTGTCGCCCAGTTCGTCATGCAGGGCCGCGAATGCCAGTTCGTAGAGGAACTGGTTGAACAGTGTGGCGCTGGTAGAGTCGAGCGGGTAGTCGCCGCCCCAGGCTGCCAGTTGCTCGACCAGCTCTTTCTCTTCGTCACCTTCGGCCACTGCACGTAGCGTTGCCAGCAGTGGTGCAAGGGTGCGCGGGCCATGGTCGCTGGCAGTGTCCAGTTGCAGCGCCTGGCTGTTTTGGGTGTCCCACTTCACCTCGGGGTCGGCCAGGTGGCGGTCGAGCTGGCGGCCACGGTCCGGCAGGTTGTAATAGCCCGGTACCGGCACCACCGCCGGCGGCTGGTAGTTGGCCGAGACAATGTAGCCGCGCGCCGGGTTCTCCTGTTGCGGGTTGACGCTGAATGGATAGAAGCCGAGCTTGTCGGCCTGCGCACTGCCACCGTCGAGGATGAACGCGGGATCGACGCCGTCGGGGCGGATCGGCAACTGCGCCGCCGCCCACCAGCCGATATCGCCACGGGCATTGGCCCAGACCAGGTTCAGCCCCGGCGCATGCACCTTGGCCGCGGCCTCGCGCATCTTGCCCAGGGTATTGGCGCGGTTGAGCTGGTAGAAACCGTCGAGAATCGGGTTTTCGGTTTCCAGGAACGCCCACCACATGGCGATAGGCGTGGGCCCGGCGGTGGCGCCCAGCACGTCGTTGACGATCGGGCCGTGGGGCGAGCGGCGCAGGCTGAGGGTGACCGGTGCTTCGCCTTTGACGGCGATCTGCTGCTCGGTCTTCTCCAACGCCTGCCATTTGCCATCGACCATCACCTGGTTGGCGTCGGCCGGGTTGGTGCGTTCGGCGATCAGGTCGACGTCGTCGTTCTGGAACATGGTCAGGCTCCAGCCAAAGTCGCGGTTGTGGCCGAGCAGGGCGAACGGGTTGAGCGCCTGGAAGTAGCCATACAGGTTGAAACCGGGCGCCGACAGCTCGGCCTCGTACCACACCGCCGGCACCGCGAAACCGATGTGCGGGTCGCCGGCCAGCAGTGGCTTGCCACTGCGGGTACGGCTACCGGCCACGGCCCAGGCGTTGCTGCCCTCGAATTGCGGGATGCCCGCGTCACCCAGTGCTTCATGGCTGAGGCGGGCGAGGGCTTCCAGGCTTTGCCAGTCGGCAGCGGCCAGCGGTGTACCCAAGGCGCCCTCGGGCTGCCAGGCGAGATCGAAGATGTTCAGGTACTCGGGGCCCAACTGGTCGCGAATGTAGGTCAGCGCGGGCTCGGTGCGAAACGCGGCGGCAAAGCTGTAGGCAAGGTAGCCGGCGATGCTCAGGGTGTCTTCGGCGCTGAACGGGCGCGCAGTGATGCCCAGCAGGTCGAACTCCATGGGCTTGGGGTGGCTGGCCTGCCAGCTGTTCACCCCCTCAAGGTAGGCCTGCAGGGCTTGCCAGGCGGGCGCTTGCCGGTCCTGACGCTTGGCCATCAGTGCTGCCTGCTCGCGAATGCGCAAGCTGCGGAACAGGGTGTCGGTGGGCAGCAGCTTGTCACCCAGCACCTCGGCCAGCTCGCCCCGGGCCAGGCGGCGCAGGATCTCCATCTGGAACAGCCGGTCCTGGGCATGCACGTAACCGAGGGCACGGTACAGGTCCGGTTCGCTCTGCGCCTGCAGGTGCGGTACGCCGCGGGCGTCGTAGCGCACGCTGACCGGGGCCTGCAGGCCAGCGATGGCCACCTCGCCCTCGCGTTGTGGCAGCTTGCCCTGCACATACCAGTATCCGGCGCCGGCGGCCACGGCAACTACCACGGCCAACAGGGTCAGGCTGCGCTTCATGCAGGCTCCTTGTGCGTTCAAGCGAAAAATGTGGTCCGATGATCGGCGGATTCGCGAACAGAGCATAGCCCCAGGAAGGAGTTTCCATGTCCCTTAGCGAAAAACAGAAAATGCTTACAGGCCAGCTCTATCACGCTGGCTGCCCCGAGCTGCAGGCCGAGCAGATCGCCAACAAGCACTGGATGCACCGCTACAACAGCAGTGTCGAGTTGCTCAACGACGCACGTCACGGGCTGCTGCTAGAGCACTTTGGCCAGGTCGGTGAAGGCGCGGTGATCCGCCCGCCGTTCTATTGCGACTATGGCTACAACATCAGCGTCGGCCGCAATACCTTCATGAATTTCAGCTGCGTGATCCTCGACGTGCTGCCGGTGCGTATCGGTGACGACTGCCAGATCGGCCCCAACGTGCAGATCTATACCGCCGACCACCCGCTCGACCCCGAGGTGCGCCGCACCGGGCTGGAGAGCGGTCGGCCGGTGACCATCGGCAACAACGTGTGGATCGGCGGCGCGGCGATCATCCTGCCGGGGGTGACCATCGGTGACAACGCCGTGGTGGGTGCCGGTAGCGTGGTCACCCGTGACGTGCCGGCGGGCGCGGTAGTCGTGGGCAACCCGGCTCGGGTGCGTCAGCCGGCCCAAGAGCAGTAGCAGCCCACCGCCAGGGTATTGGAGGCGCTCACCTGGCGGCCGTCGAGCAGCGCCTTGAGGATCGGTTCGACGAAGCTGTTGCTGGCGTTGCACACCGCGCCTTCACTGTAGGGGCCGAAGTAGGCGAGGTGGCCTTGCCGGTCCCAGATAGCCACCGCCGGGGAGGCGGGCAGGTGTTCGCTGCCGGGCAGGCCGGCGAGTGGCTTGAGGGCGGTGAGGTTGGCGGGCAGTTGGCCGTGGCTGCCGGGCTTTTGCAGCACGTGGAAGATCACGCCCTGGCTGGCGAACTGGCTGACCAGGTCGCCCAGGTGCTGCTGGTTGCCGACGTTGCACGGGCAGGCCGGGTCCCAGAAATGCACTACCCGGATCGGGCCGGGGCCAGCCAGTTCGGTGGGCAGTCGCAGCTGGCTACCATCGAACAGCGTCGCCTGGTTGTCGAACGGTCGCAGGTAGCGGGCCTGGAAGGTGGTGTAGGCCTGCCAGAGGATGGTCACGCCGACCAGAAGGGTGATTGCCGTGCACAGCGGTTTGATGAGCCGAGTCTTCATGAAGTTTCCGCGGTCCCTGTAGGAGCGGTGCTGGTGGTTCGAAGGTGAGCAAGCTTGCCACGACGCCAGCCAGAGCTGAATATCCCAGATCAATACTTGCTTCACTGTGGATGTACCCGATGCCCGCTGCCTTTCACCCTGACCTCCTGCGCACCAGCCTGGCGCCGCTGACCGCTCGCCAGCCGTTGTCGGCGCAGGCGCAGGACTATCAGCGCTTCTATGGCCTGAACCTGCCGGCACATAGCTGGCTGGGTGGCTTTCAGGCTGCCGGGTTCGACCTGGTCGGGCAGGTCTGGCTACCCGAACAGCCGACCGCGACGCTGTTCCTGCTGCACGGCTATTACGACCATATGGGCCTCTACCGGCATGTGATCGATTGGGCGCTCAAACAGGGTTTCGCCGTGATCAGCTGCGACCTGCCCGGCCACGGTCTGTCCAGCGGCGAGCGGGCCAGCATCAGTGATTTCGCGGTGTACCAGCAGGTGCTGGAGGCATTGTTCGAACAGGCGCGCACGCTGCAACTGCCGCGCCCCTGGCACTTGTGCGGGCAAAGCACCGGTGGCGCCATCGCCGTGGACCACCTGTTGAACCAGGGCGCGCGCAGCCCCATCGATGGCCAGGTCATCCTGTTGGCACCGCTGGTGCGGCCCTGTGCCTGGCGCTGGTCGAAGCTGAGCTATCGCGTGCTGCGTCACTTCGTGAACGGCATCGAACGGCGTTTCAGTGAGAACACCAATGACCCGGCCTTTCTGCCGTTTCTGGAAGCCGACCCGCTGCAACCGCGCCGCCTGCCAACGGCCTGGGTGGGCGCCTTGATTGCCTGGGTCAAGCGCATCGAGGCCGCGCCGCGCAGTACGCGGCGGCCGTTGATCGTGCAAGGAGAGGCGGATGGCACAGTGGACTGGCCGTACAACCTTGAAGTACTCAAGGCCAAGTTTGCCGAGCCACAGATATTGATGCTGCCTGAGGCCCGTCACCACCTGGCCAACGAGCTACCGGGCATTCGCCAGCGCTACTTCGACTTCATCGACCAGCGCCTGGGCTGATCACTTCAGGTCGTTGGTGCTCTGGCCAACCGCCAGGCCTGCGCGCACTGCGGCCAGGGCGGCCTGGTAGTAAGCCTTGCCATCTGGCGACTCGGCAAAGGTGGCGAACTCTTCCAGCTCGGCATCGGACAGGTCACGGTAGACATACAGCAAGGTGTTGTTGAGGTCTTCGCCGATCTGGTTCATCAGGCGTTGGCGCTGGCCGTCGAGCAGGCCCTGGGCCTGGCCGCTGCCGAACAGGCCGGGGATCATCGAGCTGAGGCTATCGGCCGCCACTCCAGCGATGGCCAGGCTCACTTCGGCGCCGGCTTCGCGCGCCGGCAGAGCCTGGGCCAGGTGGCCGATGATCAGCAGGCGGTCGTCGCTGGCCTGGATTTTCGGCAGGCCCTTGGCATTCCTGGCCAGTTCATCCTTGCGTGTGGCCTTGAGCTCGGCGGCTACCACCTTGCGGCCCAGCGGCGAGCGGAAAAAGGCCAGCGCCGGTGCCGGGTTGGCCAAGGTTGCGCGCAGCTGCGCCTGGGCGCGCCGGTCCACCGCCTGGGCCTGGAAACGCTGGTTGCTGTTGTTGACCAGCGCCTGGTACACGGCGGGTGGCAAACTGTTGCGGTAGCGTTCCTGGGCGGCGGTCAGGGCATCGTTGAAATGGGCGCGCTGGTCGGGCCAGCCGGCGGCCTTGTACAGTTGATCCAGGTTGTCTGCCCAGACAGGCACGGTGCAGATCATCAGCAGAATCAGGGAAAACAGACGGCGCATTCAGGACTCCTGTCGGCAGGTGGCTATTGTCCTTGGCCGGGCGCCGGTTTGTCGAGATATCCGCGAGCTTCTCGGCCAAGTGGCGCTGTGCGCCGGCATGGCTAATGGATATGATGCGCGCCATGCACATCTCCCCTGAACACCCGATGCTTGCGGCCGTCGTCGACGATCTGGCCACCCATGGCTGGTCCCAGCAGGCGCTGTTTCTGCCTGCCGACCTGGTGCGCGCGCTGGCGGCCGAGTGCCGGCGCCGTGATGCCGAAGGCGAACTCAACCCCGCGGGGGTTGGGCGCGGTGCTGCCCAGGAGGTACGCGAGGCCATCCGCGGCGACCAGATCCAGTGGATCGACCCCGGTCAGGCCGAGGCCTGCGACCAGTACCTGGCCGCCATGGACCAACTGCGCCAGGCCATCAACCAGGGCCTGTTCCTCGGCCTGGAGGACTTCGAGTGCCATTTTGCCCTGTACCCACCGGGGGCATTCTATCGCCGGCACCTGGACCGCTTCCGTGACGATGACCGTCGCATGGTGTCGGCGGTGCTGTACCTGAATGAAGACTGGCAGCCGCAGGACGGTGGCCAGTTGCGCATGTTCCTGGCGGGCGGTGTCGAGCACGATGTACAGCCTGTAGCGGGCTGCCTGGTAGTTTTCCTGTCGGGCGAGGTGCCCCATGAGGTGCTGCCGGCCGGGCGTGAGCGGCTTTCGTTGACCGGGTGGTTCCGGCGCCGTGGCAATGACCTGTTCTGACCTGCCCAAGGTGCTGGTCAGCGCCTGCCTGCTGGGGCAGCCAGTGCGCTATGATGGCCGCGCCAGTGGCCACCCCGACCTTTTGCAGCATTGGCAGGCCGAAGGGCGCGTGGTGCCGTTGTGCCCGGAAGTGGCCGGTGGCTTGCCGACACCACGGCCGCCGGCAGAGATACCGGGCGGGCAGGGTGGTGAGGTGCTCGACGGTGGCGCGCAGGTGCTGACGGTGACGGGCGAGGATGTCAGCGCCGAGTTCCTGGCCGGGGCGCAACGGGCGCTGGAGCTGGTGCGCCGGCACGGCATTCGCGTGGCGGTGCTGAAGGCGGGTAGCCCTTCGTGTGGCAACCGGTTGACCTATGACGGCACGTTCAGTGGTGTGAAGGTGGCGGGGGAAGGGGTGACCACGGCATTGCTGCGGCGGGCGGGGGTGCTGGTGTTCAGCGAGCTGGAGCTGGACGAGGCACAGCAGGCGCTGGCTGGGCTTTCAGCTTAAGCCTGTACCGGCCTCTTCGCGGGTGAACCCGCTCCCACAGGTTCTCCACAGCCCTCAAGGCTTGTGATGTCCCTGTGGGAGCGGGTTCACCCGCGAAGAGGCCGGTACAGGCAGTAAAAATCCTATTGCCCGTCCGCAGTCTCAGGCACACCCTTGAACCACTTCTGCTCAAGCTCGGCAGTCCGTCCGCTGTCCTTGAGCCGCTGCAGTGCATTGTTCACCGCGCTCTCGAACGCCGGGTTGTCCTTCTGGAACGGGATCACCAGCTGCTTCTCGCCAAACGGCAGGCTTACATCGAGCTGGCCGTCACCTTTGGGCGATTCGCTCGACGGGGTCAGCGCGATGTCGTACTTGCCACTCTCGACACCGGGCAGTACCTCTGTCGCGGGGGCTTCGATGAATTCGGCGCGCAGGTCCAGCTCCCTGGCCAGGTCCTGGCCGAACTCGATCTCGAAACCGGTCAGGTGGTCATTTTCCTTGAAGGCGTACGGTGAGTTGTCGGCCTGCACGGCGATGCGCAGTTCGCCCCGGTCGGCGATTTCATCTATCAGCTCGGCCTGAGCCAATGGCGTGATCAGTACCGCCAGCAATACCCCTATGGTCGAACGCATGAAAGCCCCTTTCTTCTTTGGCAAATGAATAACCTTCGCCACGGCTTTTTTCCTCGCCGTGGTCGAGCGCAGCCTATGACCTTGAAGCCTCGGCATTGTTTAACCTTGATTGAAATATTTCTGCCTGACGATGTGAACATCTGGGCGCACATATCAACTAAGGTGAACCACCGCCGCCACTGGAATATTGGCGGCGGTCAATAAGTGAATCACAGGAGAAGTGAATGAACAGCCTATTTTCGCGTGCTGCCGTTGCCGGTCTGTTGATGGGAGCGTCGGTGTTCGCCAGTGCCACAGATGCCCTGAAGAGCCAGGAACCGCCAAAGGAGGCCAAGGTCTTCATCGTTTCCCCCGCCGATGGCGCTACGGTCGACCAGACCTTCACCGTCAAGTTCGGCATCGAGGGCATGGCGCTCAAGCCCGCGGGTGACAATACCCCGCACACCGGGCACCACCACCTGCTGGTGGATGTGGACAAGGAACCCATGGCCGACATGGCGCTGCCAGTCAGCCAGATGCCACAGAGCGGCACCGCGCTGCCGGCGGGCCCGCAGGTGCTGCACTTCGGCAAGGCGCAGACCGAAACCAGCATTACCCTGACCCCGGGCAAGCACACCCTGCAGTTGGTGCTGGGTGACCAGTATCACGTGCCGTTCAAGCCGAGCGTCGTGTCGCAGAAGATCACGGTTGACGTGAAATAGGTGTTGGATTCTTCGCGGGTAAACCCGCTCTCACAGGGATCCCACAGGTCTGAAGCTTGTGGTGATCCTGTGGGAGCGGGTTTACCCGCGAAGCAGGCGACACCAATGTCACAGGCAAAAAAAGGGAGGCCACCAGGGCCTCCCTTTTTCATGTCGCCAGCGAACTTAGAACAGGACGCGGGAACGGATGGTGCCCTTGACCTGTTGCAGCTTCTCTTGCGCCAGGTCGGAGTACTCGGCGTCAACGTCGATCACCACGTAACCGACTTTCTCGTTGGTTTGCAGGAACTGACCGGAGATGTTGATGCCGTTCTCGGCGAAGACCTTGTTGATCTCGCTGAGTACGCCCGGGATGTTTTCGTGGATGTGCAGCAGGCGGTGCTTGCCTGGGTGTGCCGGCAGGGCAACTTCCGGGAAGTTGACCGAGGACACCGAGGTACCGTTGTCGCTGTACTTGACCAGCTTCTCGGCCACTTCCAGGCCGATGTTGGCCTGGGCTTCGGCGGTGGAACCACCGATGTGCGGGGTCAGGATCACGTTGTCCAGGCCGCGCAGCGGGCTTTCGAACTCTTCGTCGTTGGAACGTGGCTCGACCGGGAACACGTCGATGGCGGCGCCGATCAGGTGCTTGTCCTTGATGGCGGCGGCCAGGTGGTCCAGTTCGACCACGGTGCCACGGGCGGCGTTGATCAGGATCGAGCCCTTCTTCATGGCACGAATCTCCTTCTCGCCGATCATCCACTGGGTGGATGGCAACTCAGGCACGTGCAGCGAAACGATATCGGCCAGGCCCAGCAGCTCGTGCAGGCTGGTGACTTGTACGGCGTTGCCCAGTGGCAGCTTGGTCAGCGGGTCGAAGAAGTAGACCTGCATGCCCAGGCTTTCGGCCAATACCGACAGCTGGGTACCGATCGAACCATAACCGACGATGCCCAGTTTCTTGCCGCGGATCTCGAACGAGTTGGCCGCGCTCTTGATCCAGCCACCACGGTGGCAGGAAGCGTTCTTCTCAGGGATGCCGCGCAGCAGCAGGATGGCTTCGGCCAGTACCAGTTCGGCTACCGAACGGGTGTTGGAGTAGGGCGCGTTGAACACGGCGATACCGCGCTCGCGGGCAGCTTCCAGGTCGACCTGGTTGGTACCGATGCAGAAGCAGCCGACGGCGACCAGTTTCTTGGCGCAGTCGAAGATCTCTTCGGTCAGCTGGGTGCGCGAACGGATGCCGATGAAGTGGGCATCGGCGATCTTTTCCTTCAGCTCGGCTTCCGGCAGCGAACCAGTGAGGTATTCGATGTTGGTGTAGCCGGCGGCCTTGAGGGTATCGACCGCGTTCTGGTGCACACCTTCAAGAAGAAGGAACCGGATCTTGCTCTTGTCGAGAGAAGTCTTGCTCATCTGCGTAAACCTGTATCCCGGAGAAAAAATGGCGAGGGTGATGCCAGGCGCGAAGGCAGCCTTAGCATGAACAGCGGGAGGGCTATGCTAGCATACGCGACACAATCTGAGCTTATCCCGACAGGTGAAGTGTGCTCAGGGTGACTATGAATAAGTCGAGAGTTCCAGCGATGACTCACCCCGCTGTTATTGATGAACTGATGACCCTTGTCGACCCTGGCAAGGTCCTGACCGACGCAGCTTCCCTGGAAGCCTATGGCAAGGACTGGACCAAGCATTACCCACCGGCGCCCAGCGCCATCGTGTTTCCCAAAACGGTGGAGCAGGTGCAGGCGATCGTGCGCTGGGCCAATACCCACAAGGTGGCGCTGGTGCCGTCTGGTGGGCGTACCGGGCTTTCTGCAGGCGCCGTGGCGGCCAATGGCGAAGTGGTGGTCGCCTTCGACTACATGAACCAGATTCTCGGCTTCAATGCCTTCGACCGCACCGTGGTCTGCCAGCCCGGGGTGATTACCCGCCAGCTGCAGGCCTGTGCCGAAGAGCAGGGCCTTTATTACCCGGTGGACTTCGCCTCCAGCGGTTCCAGCCAGATTGGCGGCAATATTGGCACCAATGCTGGCGGGATCAAGGTAATTCGCTACGGCATGACCCGCAACTGGGTGGCCGGGCTGAAAGTGGTCACCGGCAAGGGTGAGCTACTGGAGCTGAACAAGGACCTGATCAAGAACGCCACCGGCTATGACCTGCGCCAGCTGTTCATCGGCGCCGAAGGTACCCTGGGCTTCGTGGTCGAGGCCACCATGCGGCTGGACCGTGCACCGCGCAACCTCACCGCGATGGTGCTGGGCACCCCGGACTTCGATTCGATCATGCCGGTGCTGCATGCCTTCCAGGCCAAGCTGGACCTGACCGCCTTCGAGTTCTTCTCCGACAAGGGCCTGGCCAGGATCCTGGCGCGCGGCGACGTGCCGGCACCGTTCGAGACCGCCTGCCCGTTCTATGCGCTGCTGGAGTTCGAGGCCAGCACCGAGGAGGTGGCCAACGAAGCCTTGGCCACCTTCGAGCACTGCGTCGAGCAGGGCTGGGTGCTGGACGGGGTGATGAGCCAGAGCGAGACCCAGCTGAAAAATCTGTGGAAACTGCGCGAGTACCTGTCGGAAACCATCTCGCACTGGACCCCGTACAAGAACGACATTTCCGTCACCGTGTCGAAAGTGCCGGCGTTCCTGCGCGATATCGATGCCATCGTCGCCGAACATTACCCGGATTACGAAGTGGTGTGGTACGGCCACATTGGCGACGGCAACCTGCACCTGAACATCCTCAAGCCCGAGCACATGAACAAGGATGAGTTCTTTGCCTCGTGCACCAAGGTCAACAAGTGGGTGTTCGATATCGTCAAACGCTACAACGGCTCGATCTCGGCCGAGCACGGCGTGGGCATGACCAAGCGCGACTACCTGGGCTACAGCCGCTCGCCCGAAGAAATCGCCTGCATGAAGGCAATAAAGGCCGTGTTCGACCCTAACGGCATCATGAATCCGGGTAAGATCTTCGCACCTGAATAGAAAGCAGTATCCAGAGGAGTCGGCCATGAGTTACCAGCACCAGTACGTAGACGGCACGCGCATTCACTTCCCGCTGGGCAAGGTGGTGTGCATCGGCCGTAACTATGCCGAGCATGCCAAGGAACTGGACAACCCGATCCCCACCGAACCATTGCTGTTCATCAAGCCGGGCAGTTGCGTGGTGCCGGCCGAAGGTGGCTTCAAGATCCCGACCGAGCGCGGCTCTGTGCACTATGAGGCCGAAATTGCCGTGCTGCTGGGCAAGCCGCTGTCGACTCATCCGAGCGAGGAAGAGGTGCTGGACGCCATTTCCGGTTATGCCCCGGCGCTGGACCTGACCCTGCGCGATGTGCAGGCCAAGCTGAAAGAGAAGGGCCTGCCATGGGAGCTGGCCAAATGCTTTGACGGCGCCTGCGTACTGCCGCCGTTCGTGTCGGCCGCCAGCTTCGAGGACGTGACCGACATCCCGGTGCGCCTGACCGTCAACGGCGAGGTGCGCCAGGACGGTAACAGCGCGATGATGCTCAACCCGATCGTGCCGATGATCCAGTACATGGCTGCGCATTTCTCGCTGCAGGCGGGGGATGTGATCCTCACCGGTACTCCGGCTGGCGTAGGGCCGTTCCATGTCGGTGACGAACTGGTGCTTGAGCTGCCGGGTGTGAGCCGCTTCGAAAGCCGGGTGCTTTGAGCTGGAACCGTATCGCCTTCTTCGCGGGTAAACCCGCTCCCACAGGAACTGCGCAACTCTCAAGGGCGGCGCTATGCCTGTGGGAGCGGGTTCACCCGCGAAGAGGCCAGACCTGTTTACCGATTTTTCACACCTGATCCGGATAATGCGCGGATCTACGCCCATTTCCCCAGGACCCCTGCATGCCATCTCCCTCCAGCGCCCCGGCAACCCCCAAGCGTCGTTTCTTCCTGCGCTGGCCCTTCGGCCTGGCCGTGGCAGCGGTAATCGGCTATGGCGTGGCCGTGGCCATGCACTGGGATGACCGCGGTGCGCTGTGGGTCAAGGAAAGCTTCGAAAGCACCGCCGAGCGCAGCGAAAGCGTATGGCTGCCGGACTACCAGGTCGACATCGATGCCAAGCCGCTGCCAGGCATGGACGACGATGAAGCCTCGGACGTGGCTTTCAACCCGCGTACCCGCACCCTGTTCGCAGTCATGGGCAAGAACCCGATCCTGGTCGAGCTGAGCCTGGATGGCGATGTACTGCGCAAGATCCCGCTCAACGGCTGGAACAACCCGGAAGGCGTCGCCGTGCTGGAAGACGGCTACCTGGCAATCACCGACGAGCGCCTGCACGACCTGACCGTGGTCAAGGTGGATGCGCAGACCACCGCGTTGAACCATGATGATTTCCAGAGCCACGACCTGGGCCAGTCGGTGAAGAGCAACAAGGGCTTCGAGGCGGTGGCCTGGGACCCGCTGCGCCAGCGCCTGGTCATCGGCGAGGAGCGCCCGCCCAAGCTGTATACCTGGAATACTGATGGCCGCAGCCCGCTCACCGGTGAAAAAAAGCTGCTGCCCAGCGATGAACTGGACCTGCGCAACCTCTCGGCGCTTAGCGTCGATCCGCGTACCGGCCACCTGTTGGTGCTGTCGTCCGATTCCAACATGCTGCTGGAGCTGGACGAGCAGGGCCAGCAAGTCAGCTTCATGACCTTGCTGGGTGGTTTCAACGGCCTGCAGGGCACCATCCCGCGTGCCGAAGGGGTGGCCATGGACGACAAGGGCAACCTGTACATGGTCAGCGAGCCGGCTCTGTTCTATCGCTTCAGAAAGAACTGACCCCAATATCCGATTTTTCGGATGCTGGCATTAAGCTTTACTTCAGTTGTTCATGGTTAGATTCGCCACCCCTATGTCGAGTCTGCCCTCATGCGCCGTTTTGTTCGCCCGTTTCCTGTTCTGGCCGTCATCGGCCTGATCCTGCTCGGCTTGGCCGGGCAGGAGTTCCGCCTGTTCGAGCGTGTCTGGTTCAATCTCAAGGCCTGGTGGCAGCCCGCCGAGCAGAGCATCGGCCTGGACCGTTACCGGGTGGTGGTGGAGGCGCAGCCGATCGAGGGGCTGGATGACGACATTTCGGCGCTGACCTACGACCCGGACCGCAAGACCCTGTTTACCGTCACCAATGCCCGCTCGGAACTGATCGAACTGTCGCTGGACGGCCGCATCCTGCGCCGGGTACCGCTGACCGGCTTCGGCGACCCGGAAGCCGTGGAGTACGTCGGGCCCAATAGCTATGTGATTACCGATGAGCGTCAGCAGCGGCTGATTCGCGTGCGCCTGGAGGACGACACGATGTTCCTCGATGCCGGCGATGCCGAGCAGCTGACCCTTGGCATTGGCCTGAATGGCAACAAGGGCTTCGAGGGGCTGGCCTACGATTCGGCGGGCAAGCGCCTGTTCGTGGCCAAGGAACGTGACCCGATGCTGATCTACGAGGTGCATGGCTTCCCGCACGACAACCCGGAGCAGCCCTATGCGGTGCATGTGGTACAGGACCGCAAGCGCGATTCGCGGCTGTTCGTGCGGGACCTGTCGAGCTTGCAGTTCGATGAGCGCAGCGGGCACCTGCTGGCGCTGTCGGACGAGTCGCGGCTGGTGCTGGAACTGGATGTGGAGGGTCGGCCGCTGAGTACCTTGTCGTTGCGCAAGGGGTTCCAGGGGTTGCAGGCGACGGTGCCGCAGGCGGAGGGGATTGCGATGGATGAGGCGGGGACCATCTATCTGGTCAGTGAGCCGAACCTGTTCTATGTGTTCAAACAGCCGGCGGATTGATTGCCTGGGAGGGCCTATTCGCGGGCATGCCCGCTCCCACATACGCCACAGGTTTCAGACCCCGTGCAGTTCCTGTGGGAGCGGGCGTGCCCGCGAAGAAGATTACTCGGCCTTCAGGCTCTTCACGCCTTCAGCGGTACCCAGCAGCAGCAAATCCGCCGGACGCGCCGCGAACAGGCCGTTGGTCACCACGCCAACGATGGCGTTGATCTGCGCCTCCAGCTCCACCGGGTTTGTGATCTGCAGGTTGTGCACATCGAGGATCACGTTGCCGTTGTCGGTCACCACACCCTCACGGTACACCGGGTCGCCGCCCAGCTTGACCAGCTGGCGAGCCACGTGGCTGCGGGCCATCGGGATCACTTCGACCGGCAGTGGGAAGGCGCCCAGCACAGGTACCAGCTTGCTGGCGTCGGCGATGCAGATGAAGGTCTTGGCCACGGCGGCGACGATCTTCTCGCGGGTCAGGGCTGCGCCGCCGCCCTTGATCAGGTTCAGGTGCGCGTCGCTCTCGTCGGCGCCGTCCACGTAGAACTCCAGTTCGCTGACGCTGTTCAGCTCGTAGACCGGGATGCCATGGCCCTTCAGACGCTGGGCGGTGGCTTCGGAGCTGGCGACCGCGCCGTCGAAGGCAGTCTTGTGCTGAGCCAGGGCGTCGATGAAGAAGTTGGCGGTCGAACCGGTACCGACGCCGACGACGCTCTTTTCATCCAGCTTGGGCAGAATGAAGTCGACAGCGGCCTGGGCGACGGCCTGTTTGAGTTGGTCCTGGGTCATGCGGGCTCCGAGAGGGGCAGGGCGGTTTTGAAAAGAGCCTAGTATAACGGCTCGGGCGGCTTTGCTGTGGTCGCCCGACGTAGCGCTGGGGTAGACTCCCAGCCCTTGTCCCGCGGCCCAGTGATGCTTTCCCGATGCTCGAACAGTACGTCAAGAAGATCCTCACCTCGCGCGTCTACGACGTTGCGGTCGAAACCCCGCTGCAGAGCGCCGGGCAACTGAGCAAGCGCCTGGGCAACCAGATTCTGCTCAAGCGCGAAGACTTGCAGCCGGTGTTCTCGTTCAAGATCCGCGGGGCCTACAACAAACTGGCCCAACTGACCCCGGAAGAACTGGCCCGTGGCGTGGTCACCGCCTCGGCGGGCAACCATGCCCAGGGCCTGGCCCTGGCCGCACGCGAGATGGGCATCAAGGCCACTATCGTGATGCCCAAGACCACCCCGGAGATCAAGGTCGAAGGCGTGCGTTCGCGGGGCGGCAAGGTGGTGCTGCATGGCGACTCGTTCCCCGAGGCGCTGGCCTATTCGCTGAAACTGGTCGATGAAAAGGGCTTCGTCTACGTCCACCCCTATGACGACCCGCACACCATCGCCGGGCAGGGCACGGTGGCCATGGAAATCCTGCGCCAGCACCCTGGCCAGCTGGACGCGATCTTCGTACCGGTGGGCGGCGGCGGCCTGATCGCCGGCATTGCTGCCTACGTGAAATACCTGCGTCCGGAAATCAAGGTGATTGGCGTCGAGCCGGACGATTCCAACTGCCTGCAGGCGGCCATGGCGGCCGGTGAGCGTGTGGTGCTGCCGCAGGTCGGGCTGTTCGCCGATGGCGTGGCGGTGGCGCAGATCGGCCAGCACACCTTCGATATCTGCCGCCATCATGTGGATGAAGTGGTCACCGTCAGTACCGACGAGATCTGCGCGGCGATCAAGGATATCTACGATGATACCCGCTCGATCACCGAACCTGCCGGTGCCCTGGGCGTGGCGGGCATCAAGAAGTACGTCGAGTTGTACGGCGTCACCGGGCAGACCCTGGTGGCCATCGATTCCGGTGCCAACGTCAACTTCGACCGCCTGCGCCATGTGGCCGAGCGTGCCGAGCTGGGTGAAAAGCGCGAGGCGATCATCGCCGTGACCATTCCCGAGCGCCCAGGCAGCTTCAAGGCCTTCTGCGAGGCTATCGGCAAGCGCCAGATCACCGAGTTCAACTACCGCAAGCACACCTCCGACGAGGCGCATATCTTCGTCGGCGTGCAGACCCACCCGGAAAACGACCCGCGGGCGGCGCTGGTGCAGCAACTGACCGATCAGGGCTTCCCGGTTACCGACCTGACCGATAACGAGCTGGCCAAGCTGCATATTCGCCACATGGTCGGCGGCCATTCGGCTGGTGCCAGTGACGAAATGGTGCTGCGCTTCGAATTCCCCGAGCGGCCGGGGGCGCTGTTCAACTTCCTCAACAAGCTGGGCGGGCGCTGGAACATCTCGATGTTCCACTACCGCAACCATGGCGCGGCTGACGGCCGCGTGGTGGCCGGATTGCAGGTACCGGAGGACGAGCGCCACCTGGTGCCGACGGCGCTGGCGAAGATCGGCTACCCGTACTGGGACGAGACTGACAACCCGGCTTACAAGCTGTTCCTGGGCTGAGCGGCTAAGCTTGGGGCTGATGGCCCTTTCGCGGGTAAACCCGCTCCCACAGGTACTGCACAAGTCTCGAGGTCAGTGCAGTACCTGTGGGAGCGGGTTCACCCGCGAAGAAGCCACTGCAAAATGGCCTGCTCAAGGACAATAGAGACATGGAACACCTGACCACCTTCAAGACCCTGCACATCATCGCCACCGCGCTCCTGCTGCTGGGCGCCCTGGGCCTGGCGCTCTGGACCGTGCGTGCCCGCCGCCAGGGCGATGCCGAGGCTTACGCCAAGCTGCTGCGTCGCCCGCTGGTGTTCGTCTGGCTGGTGATGGGCCTGTGCCTGGTGAGCATGCCGTTCACCGGCTGGTGGCTGGTACATCTGGTGGGCTGGCCGCTGGGACAGACCTGGGTGCTGGCGTCCAGTGTCATTTATACGCTGGGCGCGTTTGCCGTGTGGTGGCTGCTGATCCGGCTGAACCGGCTGCGCAAGGCCGAGGTGGTGGGGTTGCGCTTTACCCTGGCACTGGCGGTATTCAGTGGGGTTTGCTTCCTGTCCATTGCCGGGCTTATGGGCGCCAAGCCGGTCTGAAAGCCTTGTGCTGTATGTGCTGGCCTCTTCGCGGGTAAACCCGCTCCTACAGGACCTGTGCAAGGCTTGATGGCTGTGCAGTACCTGTGGGAGCGGGTTTACCCGCGAAGAGGCCGCTACAGGAAAACCTCAATCTCGCAACGAAACCACCGGCCACCCACGTTGCTCGGCCTCCGCCCGCAGGTTCGGGTCGGGATCCACCGCTACCGCATGCGCCACCCGCTGCAACAACGGCAGATCGTTCATAGAGTCGCTATAGAAGTAGCTGTCCGCAAGATCAAAGCCGTTCTCCAGCATCCAGCGTTCCAGTCGCGTCACCTTGCCTTCACGGAAACACGGTATATCGGTACTACGCCCGGTATAGCGGCCATCACGCGTCTCACATTCGGTCGCCAGCAACACGCGAACCCCCAGGCGCCGGGCAATCGGTGCGGTGACGAAGCGGTTGGTGGCGGTGATGATCACCAGCTGGTCGCCGGCCTCGCGGTGCTGCTGCAGCAAGGTCAGCGCCTTGGGCAGGATGATCGGCTCGATGCAGTCGCGCATGAAGTCGCGGTGCAACTCGTCTAGCCGGGCTAACGGTGTTGCTGCAAGGATTTCCATGGAAAAGGCCAGGTAGGCCTGCAGGTCCAGGGTGCCGTTCAGGTAGTCCTGGTAGAAGCCATCGTTGCGTTGCTTGTAGGCAACCGGGTCGAGGATGCCGCGCTGGCAAAGGTAGTCACCCCAGGCATGGTCGCTGTCGCCACCGAGGAGGGTATTGTCCAGGTCGAATAAAGCCAGACGCATCGAGGTCACTCGCATCAGCCACAGGGTAGGCCGGCAGAATACGGAGTTTTCACGCGGCTGCACATAAGCTTGGCGGGCGCGTTGCTGCGCTCGCAAGCTTTGTGGAACAATGCGGTGACATGCGTTTGCGAGGTTGCTGCCGTGATCGACCCGGATGGTTTTCGCCCCAATGTCGGGATCATTCTCACGAATGATGCCGGGCAGGTGCTATGGGCTCGCCGGATCAACCAGGATGCCTGGCAGTTTCCACAGGGTGGCATCAACCCTGACGAGACGCCGGAAGATGCCCTGTACCGCGAGCTGAACGAAGAAGTTGGCCTTGAACGCGATGATGTGGAAATTCTTGCCTGCACCCGTGGCTGGTTGCGTTATCGTTTACCCCAGCGACTGGTGCGTACGCATAGCCAGCCGCTGTGCATCGGCCAGAAGCAGAAATGGTTCCTGCTGCGTCTGGTCAGCAACGAACAACGGGTGCGGATGGACCTGACCGGCAAGCCGGAATTCGACGGCTGGCGCTGGGTCAGCTATTGGTACCCGCTGGGCCAGGTTGTGACATTCAAGCGCGAGGTCTACCGACGCGCCCTGAAAGAGCTAGCACCGCGTCTGCTGACGCGCGACTGACGACGGAGTTCGACCCCGAGCCATGCTCAATACGCTGCGCAAGATCGTCCAGGAAGTAAACTCCGCCAAAGATCTCAAGTCGGCGTTGGGGATCATTGTCTTGCGTGTCAAGGAGGCCATGGGCAGTCAGGTCTGCTCGGTCTACCTGCTCGACCCGGAAACCAACCGCTTCGTGCTGATGGCCACCGAAGGCCTGAACAAGCGTTCCATCGGCAAGGTCAGCATGGCCCCCAACGAAGGCCTGGTCGGCCTGGTCGGTACCCGGGAAGAGCCGCTGAACCTGGAAAACGCCGCCGACCACCCGCGTTATCGCTACTTTGCCGAAACCGGCGAAGAAAAATTCGCCTCCTTCCTCGGTGCGCCGATCATCCACCACCGCCGTGTGGTCGGGGTATTGGTCATCCAGCAAAAGGAGCGTCGCCAGTTCGACGAGGGCGAAGAAGCCTTCCTGGTCACCATGAGCGCCCAGCTCGCCGGGGTTATCGCCCACGCCGAGGCCACCGGCTCGATCCGTGGCCTGGGCCGCCAGGGCAAGGGCATCCAGGAAGCGCGCTTCGTCGGCGTACCGGGCTCGCCTGGCGCCGCCGTGGGGCGCGCCGTGGTGATGTTGCCGCCGGCTGACCTGGAAGTGGTACCGGACAAGACCGTCGATGACATCGACGCCGAACTGAAGCTGTTCCAGAACGCCCTCGAAGGTGTGCGCGACGATATGCGCAAGTTGTCGGCCAAGCTGGCCACCCAACTGCGCCCGGAAGAGCGTGCACTGTTCGATGTGTACCTGATGATGCTTGAAGACGCGGCCCTGGGCGGTGAGGTGACCGAAGTCATCAAGACCGGCCAGTGGGCCCAGGGCGCCCTGCGCCAGGTGGTGGGCGAGCACGTCAACCGCTTCGAGCTGATGGACGATGACTACCTGCGCGAGCGCGCCTCCGACGTCAAGGACCTTGGCCGGCGCCTGCTGGCCTACCTGCAGGAAGCTCGCGCACAGTCGCTGGTGTATGCCGACAACACCATTCTGGTCAGTGAAGAGCTGACCCCGGCGATGCTCGGCGAAGTACCGGAAGGCAAGCTGGTCGGCCTGGTCTCGGTCCTGGGCTCGGGCAACTCCCACGTCGCCATCCTGGCCCGCGCCATGGGCATCCCCACGGTGATGGGCCTGGTCGATTTGCCGTATTCCAAGGTCGACGGCATCGAGATGATCGTCGACGGCTACAAGGGCGAGGTGTTCACCAACCCCAGCGAAGTGCTGCGCAAGCAGTACAGCGACGTGGTCGAGGAGGAGCGCCAGCTGGCCCAGGGCCTGGATGCCCTGCGCGAACTGCCGTGCGTTACCCCGGACGGCCACCGCATGCCGCTGTGGGTCAACACCGGCCTGCTCGCTGACGTGGCCCGTGCCCAGCAGCGCGGTGCCGAAGGGGTAGGGCTGTACCGCACCGAAGTGCCGTTCATGATCAACCAGCGCTTCCCCAGCGAGAAGGAGCAGCTGGCCATCTACCGCGAGCAGCTGGCGGCCTTCCACCCGCTGCCAGTGACCATGCGCACCCTCGACATCGGCGGCGACAAGTCGCTGTCGTACTTCCCGATCAAGGAAGAAAACCCGTTCCTCGGCTGGCGCGGCATCCGCGTCACCCTCGACCACCCGGAAATCTTCCTGGTGCAGACACGCGCCATGCTCAAGGCCAGCGAGGGGCTGAACAACCTGCGCATCCTGCTGCCGATGATTTCCGGCATCCACGAGCTGGAAGAGGCGCTGCACCTGATCCACCGCGCCTGGGGCGAGGTGCGTGACGAAGGCACCGATGTGCCGATGCCGCCGGTTGGCGTGATGGTGGAAATTCCTGCGGCGGTGTACCAGACCAAGGAGCTGGCGCGGCAGGTGGACTTCCTGTCGGTCGGCTCCAACGACCTGACCCAGTACCTGCTGGCGGTGGACCGCAACAACCCGCGGGTCGCCGACCTGTACGACTACCTGCACCCGGCGGTGTTGCAGGCGCTGAACACGGTGGTGCGCGATGCCCATGGTGAAGGCAAGCCGGTGAGTATCTGCGGCGAGATGGCCGGTGACCCGGCGGCGGCGATCCTGTTGATGGCGATGGGCTTCGACAGCCTGTCGATGAACGCCACCAACCTGCCGAAGGTGAAGTGGATGCTGCGCCAGATCAACCTGGGCAAGGCCAAGGAACTGCTGGCCGAGGCCCTGAGCCATGACAACCCGCAGGTTATCCACAGCTCGCTGCAACTGGCCCTGAAGAACCTTGGGCTGGCGCGGATGATCGGGCCCGGGGCCAATAAAACCCTCTGAATATGAGGTGGCCTGTTCCGGCCTCTTCGCGGGTAAACCCGCTCCCACAGGTACAGCGCAGCCTTCAGATGCGGCGAAGTACGTGTGGGAGCGGGTTTACCCGCGAAGAGGCCGGAACCAGCAACATCAAATTATCAGACAAGCAACTCAACTTCCCCCAAATGCCCACCAAAGGGCCCGAAACTGCGCTCAACCAGCCGCCTTCTTCCCTGATCATCCACAATCAGCACCGTACTCGCCCGGGTCCCGTAGTTCTGGCTGGCAATGAACACACTCGACAGCAGCTTCTCGGTCGCCAACCCAACGCCCGTCTCCGGTAACTCGCCCTCCGGCGCCGGTTCGGCATCAGCCAGTAACGCCAGCAAGCGCTGCGGCTCCGGCGTTTCCAGCAATCCTTCCAGCCCACTACGCGCCTTCACCAGCTTCGGCCACGGCGTATCCAGCCCGGCATTGGAAAGCCCGTAAACTCCGGCCTCCAGCAGGCGCGGCGCCGCGTCCCGGGCATGCAGGTAACCCAGCTGCCGCCCGTCGCCCACCAGCAGGTTGAACCCCGAATAGTGCCTGCTGTGGCTGGCCACCTGGTCCAGGTAAGCCTCGACCCCAAGCGCACCCTGCAGATACGCCGCCACCAGTTCACCCCGCGAACGCGGGCCCAACGCCTGCCCCGGGTCGCGGATATTGGTCAGCGCCGCGAACCGCCCCTGCGGGCCCACGCCCAGCCAGGTGCCTCCAGCTTCCAGGTCGCGCCCGGCATAGATCCCGGGCGCATCCTCCCAGGCCGCCAAGGCCTGGGTGGGGCGGGCATAGAACTCATCGCGGTTGGCCGCCACGATCAGCGGCAGGGCATGCCCCGGCCGCCAGGCGAATACGATCAGGCACATCGGTCGGGCCTCTGGGTTTTTTCCACTGTACCCACTCCGGCAGGGCGGATCCAACCTGACACACAGTTCACTAGAGCCCCGAGCCCGGCTTCCGTTACCATGCCGCATTGTTTTCTCGGGGAAGACGAATGGAATTCGTGCTCTATCTGCTGTTGGGCGCCTGCGCCGGTGTGCTGGCCGGGCTGTTCGGTGTGGGCGGCGGTATCATCATCGTGCCGGTGCTGGTGTTCAGCTTTACCTTGCAGGGTTTCGATGCCTCGGTGCTGACCCACCTGGCAGTCGGTACATCGCTGGCAACCATCGTCTTCACCTCGATCAACGCCGTGCTCGAGCACCAGCGCAAGGGCGCGGTGCAGTGGCCGATCTTCGCCTGGATGACCCTCGGTATCCTGCTTGGGGCCGGTGTCGGCGCCAAGACCGCCTCGCTGATCCAGGGGCCGCTGCTGCAAAAGATCATCGGCGTATTCGCCCTGGTCATCGCCGCGCAGATGGCCCTGGACCTCAAGCCCAAGGCCAGTCGTGGCATCCCCGGCAAGCCTGCGCTGATTGGTGCCGGTGGTGTGATCGGCTGGGCCTCGGCCATTTTCGGCATCGGCGGCGGCTCACTGACCGTGCCGTTCCTGACCTGGCGCAGCCTGCCCATGCAGCAGGCAGTGGCCACGTCCTCGGCCTGTGGTCTGCCGATTGCCGTGGCCAGTGCCCTGAGTTTCATGCTGCTGGGCTGGCACGCGGAGCACCTGCCGGCCCACAGCCTGGGTTACGTGTACCTGCCGGCGCTGGTCGGCATTGCCGTGACCAGCATGTTTTTCGCCCGCTTCGGCGCGCGCCTGGCGCACAAGCTGTCGCCACGTTTGTTGAAACGCCTGTTCGCAGCCCTGCTGTTCTGTGTCGGCCTCAGCTTTTTGATTTGAATCGAGAGGAAGTTCCATGCTGCCTTACCCGCAGATAGACCCCGTGGCCGTGGCCATCGGGCCGCTGAAAATCCATTGGTACGGCCTGATGTACCTGGTCGGCATCGGCGGTGCCTGGCTGCTCGCCTCGCGCCGGCTGAACCGCTTCGACCCCACCTGGACGCGCGAAAAGCTCTCCGACCTGGTGTTCTGGCTGTCGATGGGGGTGATCGTCGGTGGTCGCCTGGGCTACGTGCTGTTCTATGACCTGCACCAGTACCTGGCCAATCCGACGCTGATCTTCGAGGTTTGGAAGGGCGGCATGTCGTTCCATGGCGGCTTCATCGGCGTGATGCTGGCGGCCTTGTGGTTCGGCAAGCGCAACAACAAGTCGTTCTTCGAGCTGATGGACTTCGTCGCCCCACTGGTGCCGATCGGCCTGGGGGCCGGGCGCATCGGCAACTTCATCAACGCCGAGCTGTGGGGCAAGGCCACCGACGTGCCATGGGCGATGGTCTTCCCGCCGTTCAGCGACCCGGCGCAGTTGCCGCGTCACCCGTCGCAGCTTTACCAGTTCGCGCTTGAAGGTGTGGCGCTGTTCCTGATCCTCTGGGCGTTCTCGCGCAAGCCGCGGCCGACCATGGCGGTATCCGGCATGTTCGCGCTGTTCTACGGCATCTTCCGCTTCATCGTCGAATTCGTCCGCGTACCTGATGCCCAGCTTGGCTACCTGGCCTGGGGCTGGCTGACCATGGGTCAGATTCTGTGCGTACCGATGATCCTGGCTGGCCTTGGCCTGATCTGGTGGGCTTATAATCGCAAGCCTACGGCGAAACCCGCCTGATTAATCCCACGGCAGGGGCGATCCCCCTGCCGTTTTTGCTACAGGTAAGCCATGAAACAGTATCTGGACCTGGTCCGCGACGTCATCGAAAACGGCACGCTGCAGGGCAACCGCACCGGCATCCGCACCATCAGCCTGCCGGGCGCCATGCTGCGTTTTGACCTGCAGAAGGGCTTCCCCGCCATCACTACTCGTAAACTGGCGTTCAAGTCGGCAATCGGCGAAATGGTCGGTTTCCTGCGTGGCGTGAAGAACGCCGGTGAATTCCGCGAGCTGGGCTGCAAGGTCTGGGACCAGAACGCCAACGAGAACGCCCAGTGGCTGGCCAACCCGTTCCGCCAGGGCCATGACGACCTGGGCGAGATCTACGGCGTGCAATGGCGCCAGTGGCCGGGCTACAAGCGCATCCCGCTGAGCAACCCGGCGGCCATCGAAATGGCCGAGAAGGCGGGCTTCCGCCGCATCGCCCAGGACGAGGAGAACGGCGTCGCGTTCGTCATCCTGTACAAGGCCATCGACCAGGTGCGCCAGTGCCTGGACACCATTGCCAACGACCCGGGCAGCCGCCGTATCCTGTTCCACGGCTGGAACTGCGCGCAGCTGGACGAAATGGCCCTGCCGCCGTGCCACCTGCTGTACCAGTTCCACCCGAATGTGGAGACCAGGGAGATTTCCCTGACCCTCTACATCCGCTCCAACGACCTGGGCCTGGGTACGCCGTTCAACCTCACCGAAGGCGCGGCGCTGCTGTCGCTGTTCGGCCGCCTGACCGGCTACACCCCGCGCTGGTTCACCTACTTCATCGGCGATGCCCATGTGTATGAAAACCACCTGGACATGCTCAACGAGCAGCTCAAGCGTGAGCCGCTCGAAGCACCGAAGCTGGTGATCAGCGACCGCGTGCCGGCGTTTGCCGAGACGGGCAAGTACGAGCCGGAGTGGCTGGAGAAGATCGAGCCGAGCGATTTCTGGCTGGAAGGGTATGAGCACCATGCCCCGATGACGGCGCCGATGGCGGTCTGACAGATCACTATTGCCTGTACCGGCCTCTTCGCGGGTAAACCCGCTCCCACAGGGACCGCACAAAGCTCAGGCCTGTGCAGTACCTGTGGGAGCGGGTTTACCCGCGAAGCTTTGGGCTAATGCCCGTGGCTCCGCCCCACATGCGAATGCTCGGTATCCGGCACCGATACCGCCCCGTTCGTCTCCAGTTGCTGCAGGATCGCGCACTCAGCCCCCTGTGCATTGCAGCGCCGCCGTAGCTCCACAAGCTGTTCCTGTAACGCCACCAACCCATCAATCCGTGCCTGCACATGCTCGATATGCTCGTCGATCAGCGCATTGACGCTGCCGCACGAATCGTCGGGGCTGTCGCGCAGGCGTAGCAGGCTGCGGATTTCATCCAGGGTCATGTCCAGGGTGCGGCAGTTGCGGATGAAGGTCAGCCGCTCGACATGGGCCTGGGTGTACAGCCGGTAGTTACCGTCGCTACGCGCCGGTTCCGGCAGCAGCTGTTCACGCTCGTAGTAGCGGATGGTTTCCACCGCGCAGTCGGTGGCTTTGGCCAGTTCTCCGATCTTCATCACGAAATTCTCCAGCAAGTGGCTTGACCCTATAGTGGCTACAGGGTGTTCACTTGGCAACAGGCGCAAATTAAGGACGACCCCATGAACCAGCCTGTCAGCCACGAACACAAGCACGATCACCACGCCCACAGCTGCTGTGGCGGCGCTGCTGCGCCAGCCCTGGTCCAGCTGAGCGAAAAGGCCAGCAGCCACGCCCAGTTCAGCCGTTTCCGCATCGAGGCCATGGACTGCCCGACCGAGCAGACCCTGATCCAGGACAAGCTGGGCAAGCTGGCTGGCATCGAGCAGCTGGAATTCAACCTGATCAACCGTGTGCTTGGCGTTCGCCACACCCTGGGTGGCACCGCCGAAATCGAGCAGGCCATTGACAGCCTGGGCATGAAAGCCGAGCCGCTTGGCGCCGCAGACGATGGCACCGGGAGCGCACCACAAGTGGTCAAGACCCGTTGGTGGCCGCTGGCGCTGTCCGGTATTGCCGCGATCTCCGCCGAAATCGTGCACTTTGCCGCGCTCGCCCCGGAGTGGGTGGTGGCGGCGCTGGCGTTGGCAGCGATCCTTGGCTGTGGCCTGGGTACCTACAAGAAGGGCTGGATCGCCCTGAAAAACCGCAACCTCAACATCAACGCGCTGATGAGCATTGCCGTGACGGGCGCGGTGCTGATCGGCCAATGGCCGGAAGCGGCCATGGTGATGGTGCTGTTCACCGTTGCCGAGCTGATCGAAGCCCGCTCGCTGGACCGCGCGCGCAACGCTATTGGTGGCTTGATGCAGCTCACCCCGGACATGGCCACCGTGCGCCAGGCTGATGGCCAGTGGCGGGAAGTTGAGGTGCGGGAGGTGGCCATCGGTGCCTTGGTGCGGGTACGCCCCGGCGAACGCATTGGCCTGGACGGTGAAGTGACTAGCGGGCAATCGAGCGTCGATCAGGCACCGATCACCGGCGAAAGCCTACCCATGGAGAAGGGCGTGGGCGACAAGCTGTTCGCTGGCACCATCAACCAGGCAGGGGCGCTGGAATTTCGCGTTACCGCTGCTGCCGGTCAATCGACCCTGGCGCGTATCATCAAGGCCGTCGAGGAGGCGCAAGGCGCGCGCGCACCTACCCAGCGTTTCGTCGACCGTTTCTCGCGCATCTACACCCCCGTGGTGTTCGCCATTGCCTTGGCCGTGGCGGTGATACCACCGCTGTTCATGGCCGGCGCCTGGTTCGACTGGGTCTATCGCGCCCTGGTGCTGCTGGTGGTGGCCTGCCCATGCGCCCTGGTGATCTCGACCCCGGTGACCATCGTCAGCGGCCTGGCCGCCGCCGCGCGCAAGGGCATCCTGATCAAGGGGGGCGTGTATCTGGAAGGCGGGCGCCAGCTGGACTTCCTGGCCCTGGACAAGACCGGCACCATCACCCACGGCAAGCCGGTGCAGACCGACGCCAAGGTACTGGAGCCGCTGTTCGAAGGCCGCGCGCAAGCCCTGGCCGCCAGCCTGGGCGAGCGTTCGGACCACCCGGTTTCCCGCGCCATTGCCCAGTTCGGCAAGGAGCAAGGCCTGGCCTTGAGCGAGGTCGATGACTTCGCCGCCCTGGCCGGGCGCGGCGTGCGCGGCACCATCGCGGGTGAGGTTTACCACCTGGGTAACCACCGTCTGGTCGAGGAGCTGGGGCTGTGCTCGCCCGAGCTCGAGGCCCAGCTGGATGCGCTGGAGCGCCAGGGCAAGACCGTGGTGCTGCTGCTCGACCGCTCCGGCCCGTTGGCGCTGTTCGCCGTGGCCGACACGGTCAAGGAAAGCAGTCGCCATGCCATCGCCGAGCTGCACGAGTTGGGCATCAAGACTGTCATGCTGACCGGTGACAATCCACATACCGCCCAGGCCATCGCCACTGTGGTGGGTATCGACCGCGCCGAAGGCAACCTGCTGCCTGCCGACAAGCTCAAGAGCATCGAAGCCCTGTACGCACAGGGCCATCGGGTGGGCATGGTCGGTGACGGCATCAACGACGCCCCGGCGCTGGCCCGCGCCGAGATCGGTTTTGCCATGGCGGCGGCCGGTACCGACACCGCCATCGAGACCGCCGATGTGGCGCTGATGGACGACGACTTGCGGAAAATCCCGGCCTTCGTCAGGCTGTCGCGCCAAAGTGCGGCGATCCTCATGCAGAACATCGTTCTGGCGTTGGGCATCAAGGCGATATTCCTGGCGATCACCTTTGCCGGCATGGCCACCATGTGGATGGCGGTGTTCGCCGACATGGGCGTGAGCCTGCTGGTGGTGTTCAACGGCTTGCGCCTGTTGCGCAAATAGAGGACGTGCATGCTGAGTTCGGAGCTGAAAGCCTTCTACATGGTGGCCCGTTTGGGCAGCATCACCCTGGCGGCGAAGAAGCTCGGGCTCAGCCAGCCCACGGTGACCACGCAGATCCGCAACCTGGAAAGCCAGTACGCCGTGGAGCTGTTCTACCGCGGCGGGCGGCGCCTGGTGCTGAGCGAGGAGGGCGTGCGCCTGCTGCCGATGGTCAAGGCACTGTTGCAGCAGGAGGCCGACATCGAGTTCGAACTGCGCAACAGCGGCCAGGCCCAGGGCAGCCTGCGCATTGCGGCAACGGCGCCTTACTACATTCTCGACCTGGTGAAGATCTACCGCGAACGCCTGCCGCAGGTGGAAGTGGCGGTGGAAATCGGTAATTCGCAGCAGGTGCTGGAGATGCTTGAGGACTACCGGGTGGATATCGCCGCTTCGTCGCAACTGGTGGAAGACGCGCGGCTGGTGCGGCGGGTGCTGGGGACTGACCCGTTGGTGGTGGCGGTGCATCGCAACCACCCGTTGGCCCATCGCCAGGCGGTATCGATCGAGGTGGTGGCCGGGCACTGCCTTTTGATGCGCGAGAAGGGCTCGACCACACGCAAGCTGACCGAGCAGATGATGCAGGAGGCCGGGGTAAAGGCCGGGGCGTTGCTGGAGATTGGCAGCCGCGAGTCGATCCGCGAGGCGGTGCTGCGCAATATCGGCATCAGCGTGATTGCCCGCCATGAGGTGCCGCATAACCCCGACTTGCGGGTGCTGGCGCTGGAGAACGCGCCGGTGATGCATGAGTACCTGTATTGCCTGAAGGAAAGGCGCCAGGCCCGGTTGCCGGCGGCCTTCCTTGGGGTGGCGCAGGAAGTGGCCGGTTCACACCTCTAGATTTGTGTTGGCTTCTTCGCGGGTAAACCCGCTCCCACAGGTACTGCACAGCCTTCAGAGGCGACGCGATCCCTGTGGGAGCGGGTTTACCCGCGAAGAGGCCCTCTCAGGGCACTACAAAATCTGCCTATACCACTATCACCCGCTTTTGCCCTAAAGCCACAGAACCTTCGCACAGCCTTCCTAGCATGGCCCCCATCTCTTCGATGAGGCCCAGCCATGAACCACACCACCCCCGGCGCACAGATGACAGTGCGCAATATCCACAAGCGCTTCGGTGCCTTCACGGCGCTCAACGATGTCTCGCTGGACATCGCCGCCGGCGAACTGGTGTGCCTGCTCGGCCCGTCCGGCTGCGGCAAGACCACGTTGCTGCGCTGCATCGCCGGCCTGGAGCGCCAGGACCGGGGTACGTTGTACATCGGCGAGCGCGACATCTCCGAGTTGCCACCCCAGGCCCGTGACTACGGCATCCTGTTCCAGTCCTACGCGCTGTTCCCCAACCTTACCGTCGAAGCCAACATCGCCTACGGCCTGACCGGCAGCGGACGCGAGCAGGCCCGCCAGCGGGTGGCCGACATGCTCGAACTGGTGGGCCTGGCCGGCAGCGAGAAGAAATACCCAGGCCAGCTTTCCGGCGGCCAGCAGCAGCGTGTTGCCCTGGCTCGCGCGCTGGCACCGTCGCCATCGCTGCTGCTGCTCGACGAGCCCATGTCGGCGCTGGATGCCCGGGTGCGCGAGCACTTGTGCACCGAACTGCGCCAACTGCAGCGCCAGCTGGGAATCACCACGCTGATGGTCACCCACAACCAGGACGAAGCCATGCTGATGGCCGACCGCATTGCGGTGATGAACAACGGCCAGGTCGAGCAGTACGCCACCCCGCAGGAAATCTACGACCAGCCGGCCACGCCGTTCGTTGCCGAGTTCGTCGGCCAGGGCAACTGGCTGCCGTTCCAGCGCAGCAGCGACAGCCATGCCCAGGTTGGCGGCATGAGCATGCGCCTGGCGCCGGGGTCGGCCCGGGCCAGCAGCGGCCGGCTGTTCTGCCGCCCGGAGGCGATCACGGTCAACCCGGTGGTGCACGAAGAAAACCTGTTCCCGGCCAGGGTCCGCGAAATCACCTTCCTCGGTAACCGCTGCCGCATGAGCTTCGAGCTCAAGGCCCTGCCAGGCCATGCACTGCTGGCGGAGCTGGCCCCCGAGGCCATGCCGCGCCTGGGCTCGCAGGACATCTGGGTGGCGCTGCCGCCGCAGCGCCTGCAGGTGTTTGCCTGAGATGGCCGCGCCAATGTCCCTGCCGTTGAGCCAGGCCAAAGCCGCGCCGCGTGCTGGCGTCGCCCTGGGTGACCGGTTGTTCGTCGTCGGCGGCAAGAGCCTGCTGCTGATCCTTCTGGTGCTGGCGGTGCTGCTGCCGCTGCTGGCGATCTTCTGGCGCGGCTTCAGTGCCGAAGCGGGCCAGGGTGGCGGCCTGCTGGCGGCCCGCGAACTGTTCGCCAGTGAAAACTTCCACTGGCTATTGGGCAACAGCCTGTCGGTGGCCTTCACGGTGGCGGCCATCGTGGTTCCGCTGGCCTACCTGTTCGCCTATGCCCTGCAACGCACGCTGATTCCGGCCAAGGGCCTGTGGCGGGGGATTTCGCTGCTGCCGCTGCTGGCACCGTCGATGCTGCCGGCCATCGCCCTGGTCTACCTGTTCGGTAACCAGGGGCTGCTGCGCGGGTTGCTCAGCGACAACATCTATGGCTTCTGGGGGATCGTGCTGGGCGAGGTCATCTATACCTTCCCACATGCCCTGATGATCCTGTTGTCGGCGCTGTCGCTGGCCGATGCACGCCTGTTCGACGCGGCGTCCAGCATGGGTGCCGGCCCTTGGCGGGCGTTCTCCAGCATCACCTGGCCGGCCACTCGCCAGGCGGTGTTCGCGGCGTTCTGCCTGGTCTTCACCCTGACCATCACCGATTTTGGTGTACCGGTCGTGGTCGGTGGCGATTATCAGGTGCTGGCGCTGGAAGCCTACAAGGCGGTGGTCGGCCAGCAACAATTCGGCCGTGGCGCGCTGATCGGCATGGTGCTGCTGTTGCCGGCGCTGTTCAGCTTTACCGTCGATGCCTGGCTGCGCCGGCGCCAGGGTGAGGCCATGAGCGGCCGTGCCCAGGTGTTCGAGCCCAAGCCATCACGCGGTCGCGATGCCTGCTTCCTGGCCATCGTGCTGCTGGTGTGCGCGGCGTTGCTGCTGGTGATCGGTATGGCTGTGTACTCGTCGCTGGTCACCTTCTGGCCTTACAACCTGGCGTTGTCGCTGCGTCACTACATGTTCGAGGACACCGCCGGTGGCGGCTGGCTGGCCTACCGCAACAGCGTGACCATGGCCATCGGCACCGCGCTGATCGGCAGCATGGTGATCTTCACCGGCGCCTACCTGATGGAGAAGACCCAGGGCCAACGCCTGCTCAACCAGGCGCTGCGCCTGCTCAGCTTCATCCCCATGGCCGTGCCGGGCCTGGTGCTGGGCCTGGGTTACGTATTCTTCTTCAACCTGAACGGCAACCCGCTGCATGTGTTCTACGGCGGCATGGGGCTGCTGGTGGTGTGCACAATCGCCCACTACCTGACCACCGCGCAGATGACCGCGAGCACCGCCCTGCGCCAGCTCGACGGTGAATTCGAGGCTGCCGCGCTGTCGCTGAAGGCGCCGCTGTACAGGCACTTCCTGCGGGTGACCGTGCCGATCTGCCTGCCGGCGCTGCTGGACATCATTCGCTACCTGTTCGTCTCGGCGATGACCACCGTGTCGGCGGCGATCTTCCTGTACAGCCCCGACACCATCCTGGCTGCCGTCGCCGTGCTGAACATGGACGACGCCGGCAACGTCGGTGGTGCCGCCGCCATGTCCACCCTGATCCTGCTGACCAGTGCCGGCGCTTCACTGCTGCTGGCCGCAGCCTCACGCGGCCTGCTGCGCCGCTCCCAAGCCTGGCGCCAACGCGCCGCGACCGTCTGACCTGTAAGGAACCTACCCATGTACAAGCACCTTGCACTTGCCGCTGCCGTTTCCGCCGTGTTCAGCCTGCAGGCTTCGGCCGCTGGTACCCAGCTGACGGTCTACACCGCCCTGGAAGCCGAACAGCTGAAGAGCTACAAGCAGGCCTTCGAGAAGGCCAACCCGGACATCGAGATCAAGTGGGTCCGTGACTCCACCGGCATCATCACCGCCAAGCTGCTGGCCGAGAAAGACCGCCCGCAAGCCGACGCGGTGTGGGGCCTGGCCGCGTCGAGCCTGGCCATCCTTGACCAGAACGGCATGCTCGAAGCCTATGCACCGAAGGACCTGGGCAAGATTGCCGGCAACTACCGCGATGCTGCCAACCCGCCAGCCTGGGTCGGTATGGACGTGTGGGCCGCGACTCTCTGCTTCAATACCATCGAGGCCGAGAAGCAGGGCCTGAGCAAGCCGGTCAGCTGGCAGGACCTGACCAAGCCCGAGTACAAGGGCAAGATCGTCATGCCGAACCCGGCCTCGTCCGGCACCGGCTTCCTGGATGTCAGCGCCTGGCTGCAGACCTTTGGCGAGCCGCAGGGTTGGGCGTACATGGATGCGCTGCACCAGAACATCGGCCAGTACGTTCACTCTGGTTCCAAACCGTGCAAGCTGGCAGCAGCGGGTGAATTCCCGATTGGCATCTCGTTCGAGTACCCGGCCGTGCAGCTCAAGCGCCAGGGTGCGCCGCTGGACATCGTGCTGCCGAAGGAAGGCCTGGGTTGGGAGATCGAAGCGACTGCGGTGATCAAAGGTTCGCCCAAGGCGGACGCGGCCAAGCGCCTGGCTGATTTCTCGGCAAGCCCGGCGGCCATGGAGCTGTACAAGGAGAACTTCGCCGTGCTGGCCGCGCCGGGCATTGCCAAGCCGCAGACCGAACTGCCGGCGGATTATGAACAGCGCCTGATCAAGAACGACTTTGCCTGGGCCTCGAAGAACCGTGACCAGATCCTGGCCGAGTGGCGCAAGCGCTATGACGGCAAGTCGGAGAAGGTGGCTCAACAGTAACCTGCACCGGCCTCTTCGCGGGTGAACCCGCTCCCACAGGTACCGCGCAGTCCTTCAACTGTGCGCAATCCTTGTGGGAGCGGGCATGCCCGCGAAGAAGCCACTGCTGCAATCCAGCCAGGAGAAGACAGTGATGCCCACCCCAGCCCAGATCATCGACAGTACCTTCGCGCTGTACGAACGCCACGGCAGCGGCGATTACATCGGCGAAGCCATCACCCAGCTCGAACACATGTCCCAGGCCGCACAACTGGCCATGGCCGAAGGCTTCGACGATGAAGTGGTGCTGGCGGCGTTTTTCCACGACATTGGCCACCTGTGCGGCGGTGACGCCAGCATGGGCGGCTACGGTGTGGTCAGCCATGAACGCATCGGGGCCGAGTATTTGCGCCGTTGTGGTTTTGGCGAGCGCATGGCGCGGCTGGTGCAGTATCACGTGGAGGCCAAGCGTTACCTGACTTTGCGGCAGGCGGGGTATTACCAACGGCTGAGCGAGGCGAGCCGGAGAACCTTGGAGTATCAGGGGGGTGTGATGAGCGAGGCCGAGGCGGATGCGTTCGAGCGGGACCCGCTGTTCGAGGTGAGCTTGCGGATGCGGGAGTGGGATGAGCAGGCGAAAGTGGTCGGGGTGCCGGTGATTGACCTGGATGGGTTGAAGAAGAAGGCTTTGGCACTGCTTTGAGAGATGGGCTGCCTGTGCCGGCCTCTTCGCGGGTGAACCCGCTCCCACAGGAATAGTGCACATCTCAAGGAATGTGAGATACCTGTGGGAGCGGGTTTACCCGCGAAGAGGCCAGACCTGCTTGATCAAAACTGTGAAACCAGCGCCTCCAGCTGCTCCTGACGCTCAGCCTGGTTCAGCTTCGCCCCAGGGTTCAACGTGGACCACTGCGGATGCGCCCGTGCCTTCACCAGCGCCTCCGGCAACTTGCCCTCCCGCCAGGCCTTCTCGTCCAGTTCCCCCAGCCGAATGCTGTCCTGCGCCGCATGCCCGCGGTTTTCCAGCGCCACCATCAACTGCTGCTGACGCAAGGCCAGCAGGCGCAGCACCGTGTCGTCCACAGTCAGTTCGCGCTTGCCCTTGAGCTTGCCCATCAACCGCGAACCATAGTTGCGCGCCGTCTGCAGCGCGCCGCCGGCAATCGCCCCGGCCAGCGCCGCCGCACCGAGCGTAAGGCCGCCGACCAGCAAGTCGACCCCGGCACCCGCCGCCGCACCGGCCGCTACACCGCTGCCCAAGCGCACGCCCAGCAGTTTCAGGGTCTCGGGATTGAACAGGTCATCGCCCCAACGGCCATCCAGCAAAGGCAGATCGGTGGCATGGGCGTCCTCGCGGCGGAAGGCATACAGCTTGAGCAATGCCTCGACGCAGCGCTGTTCGCGCTGGCGCACCTCTTGCCGCAAGGCCTCGACGGCCCGGGCTTCGGCAGCCGGTTCGGCCTCGACGCTGCGCCGGCAGGCGGCGCAGTCCAGCAGCAGCTCGGCAATCAGGCGCTTGCCGCTGTGCCGGCGTGCCAGGCGCTGTGCCTGCTGGTCGTCGATCAGCCGCTGCAGGGCCGGGCGGGCGTCTTCCAGCAGCAGCGCCAGGCTTTCGTACAAACGACGCTCGCCGTCCTCTGGCGGCGCCACGCTGTCGAACCGCACCAACGCGTGAAGCCCAAGCCTGGCAAGGGCTTCACGCCATTGCGGTTCGCGGTGCTGGTGGCTGGCGACGAAGTTGAGCACCGGTAGCAGCGGCTTGCCGCAGCTGGCCAGCACTTCCAGTTCGTCGCGGTACTTGGCCAGTACCGGCTCGCGGGCATCGATCACATACAGGCCGGCATTGCTGGCCAGCAGCTGGCGCAGCACCTTGGCCTCCTGCTCGAAGCGCTGGCGCGCTTCGCTGCCCTGCAGAAAGCGCTCCAGGCGGGCCGGGCCGTCCAGGCGCTCGCCCGGGCGCTCCAGGCGTTCGAGGTAGTCGAGCAGGGCGATGGCGTCTTCCAGGCCCGGAGTGTCGTACAGCTCCAGCAAGGGTTCGCCGTCCACCGACAGCCGCGCACCTTCCACATGGCGGGTGGTGCTGGGGCGGTGGGAGACTTCGCCAAAGCCGACGTCGCGGGTCAGGGTGCGCAGCAGCGAGGTCTTGCCGACGTTGGTGTGGCCGACCACGGCCAGTTTCAGTGGCTCAGTCATGACCATGCTCCAGCCAGGTCAGCGGCGAGGTATCGGCATGCACCAGGCCAAGGCGGTCGAGGGCTTCGTGCCAGTCGCCCAGGCGTTGGGCGTCCAGGGCCTCGCCTGGTGCGGGCTGCAGTAGCCAGATGCGGGTCGCACCGGCGTTGCGTGCCAGTTCGGCGAGCAGCGCCAGGCTGCCACGGTCGGGCGAGCGGCGCGGGTCGCAGGCGATGGCCAGGCGTGCCGGGGGGAAGCGGCTGAGCTGTTCGAGCAGGCGGTTGCGCGATTCGCGGCTGTCGAGCACGCCGGCACTGGTCACGCTTTTCGGCAGGGCGGGTGGCCAGGGTTGCTGGTCGTCCAGCTCCAGGCCGACCAGCAGGGCACCGCTGCTGCCGCTTTCCAGCTGGCCTGCGGCAAACTGCGGCAAGGTTTCGGGCGCGGCATCCTGCACGCCGATGCGTTCGCTGCGCGGCATCAGCGCTTCACGCAGCTGCGCGTAGCCGGGCAGGCTGAGGTCCAGCGACAGGCGTTGGCGGCCCTGGCGCCAGCGCCACAGGCACAGCGCGGCCAGCAGCAGGCGTGGCAGCAGGCCGTACACCAGCACCACGCCAAGCAGCCAGCTGGCCCAGGCCTGGCGTGCCAGGTCCAGGGCCGGCTGGCTGTCGCCGCTGGCGCGGATCATGGCCTCGTCGGGTACCGTGAAGCCCAGTAACGAGGGCAGGGCGCCCAGGGCCTGGGTCAGGTGGATGAACGGGTCGGCGGCGAGCAGGGTGGTTTCCCAGACAAAGCCATAGCGCCGGGTCGCCAGCAAGGCCAGCAGCATGCCCAGCGCGCTGATCATCGCCAGCAGCCACAGGCCGTGCACCAGCAGGCCGAGCAGCCAGCGGTTGAGGCGCTGGCGTTGCAGCAGCACCAGCAGCGCCGGTGCCAGATGCGCGGCCTTGGCATCACGGGCAAAGCGCTCGCTCAGCCACAGCCACAGGCGGCCCAGCCCCGCGCCATGCTCGCCGCTCACGGCAAAGCCGATGGCCCAGCCCAGCAGCATCAGCAGGTTCAGCCCGAGCAGGCTGCCCAGCGCCCAGAACACATTCACCGGGCGTTGCCCGTCGCCCAGGGCGGCCAGTGCCAGCCCCGCGCCGCTGAGCACGGCCAGCAGCAGCAAGGCCAGCAGCGCCAGGCGTGCGCCCTGCTTCCAGTGGCGCAGGGCGGTGCTGATACCGTCGCGTTCGGCCAGGAACAGCGCACGGGTTTCGATGCGAGCGGCCAGGTCACCGCCTGCCTGGCGGGCGCGGCGGTTGGCTTCCTGGTCCTCCAGGGGGCCGGCATGTTCCTCGCGCAGGCGTACCGCTTCGGTGAGCCAGCGCTTGTCCAGTGAAGTCGGTGCAGTCACAAGGTCTTCCATTGCACAGGTCAGGGCAGAAGCATAACCCACACGCCCGGTGCTATCCTCGCTGGCATGAATACATCACTCCCCCTCAGCCTGATCGCGGCTCACGCCGAGAACCGCGTGATCGGCATCGACAACTCCATGCCCTGGCATTTGCCGGGGGACTTCAAGTACTTCAAGGCCACTACCCTGGGCAAGCCGATCATCATGGGGCGCAAGACCTGGGACTCGCTGGGCAGGCCCTTGCCCGGGCGGTTGAATATCGTGGTCAGCCGGCAGGCAGGGCTGGAACTGGCGGGGGCCGAGGTGTTTGGTTCGCTGGAAGAGGCGCTGGTGCGGGCCGAGCAGTGGGCGCGTGAGCAGGGCGTCGATGAGCTGATGCTGATTGGCGGGGCGCAGCTGTATGGGCAGGCGCTGGAGAAAGGGCTGGTCAGCCGCATGTACCTGACGCGGGTCGAGTTGTCGCCGGAGGGGGATGCCTGGTTCCCTGAGTTCGATCGGGGGCAGTGGAAGCTGGTGTCGAGCGAGGCGCAGGCTGAGGAAGGCAAGCCTCGGTATCACTTCGAGGTCTGGAACAAGGTTTGAGATTGCCGGGGCTGCCTTGCAGCCCTTTCCGACCGGTCCGGCGCTCAGGTGAGCAGCTTGATGATCAATGCGGTGACAGTAGCCACCGTGGTGACGAAACCGACGGCGATGGCAACCGGGTACCAGAAGGTTTCGCGGGTCATTTTGCCGGCTTCAGCATTCAGCTTGCGTGTCTCGGCCATCAACTTATCCACTTCGACGCGGATCTTGGCAACCTCAATGCGGATTTTTTCGGCTTCTGCCTGGGTCATGTCGTACTGCTGCATGGTGGTTCCTTTCCATCGGCGCATTCGCTAGCCCGGCTGTCAGTATAGCAACGCCAATAGCCAGCTCTTGCTTGCTTCCCATGCCATTGCGTTACTGGATATTGGGGCCGCATAGCGACCCCTTCCTTATCAGGAATGGCTCAGCTCGGCATGTTCATCGCCAGCCAGCACTTCCTTGTCGGTCTCTTTCAACAACTGGCTGGTCACCACCCCTGCGGTCATCGAACCGTTCACGTTCAACGCCGTACGGCCCATGTCGATCAGCGGTTCCACCGAAATCAGCAATGCCACCAGTTCCACCGGCAGGCCCATGGCCGGCAACACGATCAGCGCGGCGAATGTCGCACCACCACCTACGCCGGCAACCCCTGCCGAACTCAGGGTGACGATGGCCACCAGGGTGGCGATCCACAGCGGGTCGAAGGTATCGATGCCCACCGCCGGCGCCACCATCACCGCCAACATGGCGGGATAGAGGCCGGCGCAGCCGTTCTGGCCAATGGTGGTACCGAACGATGCGCTGAAGCTGGCAATCGACTGCGGTACGCCCAGGCGGCGGGTTTGCGCTTCGATGTTCAGCGGAATGCTGGCAGCGCTGGAGCGGCTGGTGAAGGCGAAGGTCAGCACCGGCCACACCTTGCGGAAGAAGCGCAGCGGGCTCACGCCGGTGGCGGCGAGGATAACGCCGTGCACCACGAACATCAGCGCCAGACCCAGGTACGACACCACCACGAAGCTGCCCAGCTTGAGGATGTCTTCCATGTTCGAGCTGGCCACCACCTTGGTCATCAGCGCCAGTACGCCATACGGGGTCAGCTTCATCACCACCCGCACCAGGCGCATCACCCAGGCCTGCAGGGTGTCGATGGCCGACAGCGCGCGCTCGCCCTTCTCGGCATCGTCCTTGATCAGCTGCAGTGCAGCCAGGCCAAGGAACACGGCAAAGATCACCACGCTGATGATCGAGGTCGGCTTGGCCCGCGCCAGGTCACCCACCGGGTTGCTGGGGATGAACGACAGCAGCAGCTGCGGGATGTTGAGGTCGGCGACCTTGCCGGCGTAGTCGCTGTGGATAACCTGCATGCGTGCGCTTTCCTGGGCGCCAGCCACCAGGCCTTCGGCGCTGAGGCCGAACAGGTTGGTCAGGACGATGCCGATCAATGCGGCAATGGCGGTGGTCAGCAGCAGGGTGCCGATGCTCAGCACGCTGATACGGCCCAGCGACGAGGCATTGTGCAGGCGTGCCACGGCACTGAGGATCGAGGCGAAGATCAGCGGCATGACGATCATCTGCAACAGGCCGACATAGCCGTTGCCGACCAGGTCGAGCCAGGCGATGGTGGCCTTGAGTACGGGGTGTCCGGCGCCATAGACGGTATGCAGGATCAGGCCAAACACCACGCCCAGCACCAGGCCCAGCAATACTTTCTTGGCCAGGCTCCAGTCGGTGCGGCGGGTTTGTGCCAGGCCCAGCAACAGGGCCAGGAACGCCAGCAGGTTAAGGGACAGCGGCAGGTTCATTGAAGCTCCAGCGGTAAAGGCAAAAGAGGCATCGCCTCTGTGAGCGAATGCGAACGGAAATGCTAACAGCCTGAAAACAAACGAATTTATACCCAAATGGCATGTGCATAGTCGTTTATGGAATAACGGCGTGTCGCGGATTGCAATGAACACGGCGTTTGCAACTGCATGGAGGTCGTTATCGAGGGCTGTCGGTAGGGGGTGTTGCACTAGCGTTTGTGGGTCATTTCAGGAGATCCGTGCATGAAATTCGCTCCGAAAGCCGTCGCCATCGGCCTGTCCCTGCTGTTCAGTATCGAAACCTTCGCCACCGAGCTCAAACACTGGCCTGCCGAGGCTGCCAGACAGCTCGACAGCATGATCGCCGCCAATGCCAACAAGGGTAACTACGCGGTGTTCGACATGGACAACACCAGTTACCGTTATGACCTTGAAGAGGCTTTGCTGCCGTTCATGGAAAACAAGGGGTTGTTGAGCCGCGACAAGCTCGACCCCTCGCTGAAGCTGATGCCGTTCAAGGACACCGCCGAGCACAAGGAAAGCCTGTTCAGCTACTACTACCGGCTGTGCGAAGTCGACGACATGGTCTGCTACCCGTGGGTAGCCCAGGTGTTCTCCGGCTTTACCCTGCAGGAGTTGAAGGTGCAGGTGGATGAACTGATGGCTTCCGGCAAGCCGATCCCCAGCACCTACTACGAAGGCGACCAGGTCAAGACCATCGAGGTGCAGCCACCCAAGGTCTTCAAGGGCCAGGCCGAGCTGTACAACAAGCTGATGGAGAACGGTATCGAGGTGTATGTGATTTCGGCGGCCTCCGAAGAGCTGGTGCGCATGGTCGCCTCGGACCCCAAGTACGGTTACAACGTGAAGCCGCAGAATGTGATTGGCGTGAGCTTGCTGCTGAAGGACCGCGCCAGCGGCCAGCTGACCACCGCGCGCAAGCAGATCAGTGCCGGGCACTATGATGCCAAGGCCAACCTGGGGCTGGAGCTGACACCGTACCTGTGGACCCCTGCCACCTGGATGGCGGGCAAGCAGGCGGCGATCCTGACCTATATCGATGAGTGGAAGAAGCCGGTGCTGGTGGGCGGCGATACGCCAACCAGCGACGGCTACATGCAGTTCCATGGCGTGGATGTGAGCAAGGGCGGCATCCACCTGTGGATAAACCGCAAGGCCAAGTACATGGACCAGATGAACGGGATGATTGCTCGGAATGCCGCGGCGCAGGCCAAGGAAGGGTTGCCGGTGACAGCGGACAAGAACTGGGTGATCGTGACACCGGAGCAGATCCAGTAACGAGGCCTGTCAGCCGTTGCGGCCCACGATGAGAGTCCGGGCCGCTTCCTGATCGATGTTCTGTGCCAACAAGGTCACTGCTTCGATGGCGCTTGCACGGACGCTGGCCCCCACCGGGCCAAGCGTCTGTTCGACCACGACACTGTGCACCTGGTTAATCCCGACGAAGCGGAACCACGTATCGATGAAGGGCTTTTCCAGGCCAAAAGCCTGGTCGGGTGTCTGTGAGTCAGAGCCGTAACCAAGTCCACGGGAGTAGATTGCAACAGCCCGACGTCCGCCCAGCATGCCATTCAACCCTTGCTCATCGAAGGTGAACAGGACGCCTTTGTGCGAAATTGCGTCGATCAGATGCTTGAGCTTGTACGGGATGCCGAAATTCCACAGCGGTACGCTGAACACCAAGGTATCAGCCCGGTGGAACCGTTCAGCGAGTGCCTTGATCTGCCCCCATGCTGCAGCCTGGGCGGTTGACAGTGGGGCATCGGCAAGCCCTGCGTACTTTGCCGCGAGCAAAGCGCCATCCACTTCGGGGAGCTCGCATTCCCAAGGGTCAAGGCAGTCAATCACCACGGCTTTGCGCTCGGCCAATGCCGTCAGGAACACTTCTGCAATCTGAGTGGAAACGGACCGCTCTCCTCTCGGTGAGGCACAAACATACAAGATACGTTCAACCATGGGGCTTCTCCTTGGCAGCGTTGGTGACACTTCCCCTGGCGTTCGACTGCACAGGTGCTTGGCGCAAAGTCTGATTCAGAATGATTGTTTATAGAAATGACGTATGTTCTGCATATTGAGTGAGATAGGTGATTAATCTGTGTTCGATACTGTGCTTTTGCGTAGCTTGCTTGCCGTTGCCGACAACGGTGGTTTCACGCGCGCGGCGCAGAGGCTGCATCTAACGCAGTCGGCGATCAGCGCTCACATCAGGCGGCTGGAGAGTGAAGCTGGGCACAAATTGCTGGAGCGCACGACCCGTTCGGTCAGCCTGACGCCAGCGGGCGCCCGGCTGGCAGGTTATGCCCGCACTATCCTGGCGTTGCATGATGATGCTCGCGCGAGCCTTGGCGTAGGCCGTCGGGTTTCAGGCATGGTATTTGTGGGCTTGAGCGAGGAGATGGTGAAAGCCCCCATCATCGACTGCCTGCGTCGATTCTCGGTGGCGCATCCCGATGTAGGGGTTTCCCTGAAAGTCGGCCTGACCGGCGAGCTGCTTGCACTTGTTCAATCGGGTGGGCTCGATATCGTGTTGGGGAGCCGCTGCGGCGACGAAGAACGTGGCGAACTGCTTTGGTCCGAGCCGTTGGTCTGGGCGAGAGGGCCGGTTGCGCTGCCCACCGATGATGCAACCACTCCAATACCCTTGGCGGTGTTTTCCGAACAATGCCCCTACCGTGCCGCCGCCATCGAAGCCCTGGCGCGTGCGGGGCGACAATGGCGGATCGTTTGCCAGAGCCCAAGTGCCGGGGGGCTGATAACCGCTGTCAGTGGTGGGCTGGGTGTAACGCCAGTCACCCGGTCGTCCGCACTGGCTGCAGGTTTACAGGAAGTGCCAACGCTGCCATCCCTTCCTCAAGCGCAGTTCATTTTGACCTCGGTGGCGAAGCCGAAGCGCTCAGTTGCCCTGCTGCTGGCGCAATTGCGCCAATGTGCTTCGAGGGGGGAGCTTTGACTCAGCATTTCTCTAGCGCCATAAAAAAGCCGGCGCACAAGGCGCCGGCTTTTTCAAACGCCAGAAAGCCTTACAACCCTTCCAGCATGGCCTTGTTACGCACGGCGCCCTTGTCGGCACTGGTCGCCAGCAGGGCATAGGCCTTCAGCGCGGTGGTCACCTTGCGTGGGCGTACTTCAGCCGGTTTCCAGCCCTTCTTGTCCTGCTCGACACGGCGCTCGGCCAGCTCTGCGTCGCTGACTTGCAGGTTGATCGAACGATTCGGGATGTCGATCAGCACCTTGTCGCCGTCGCGCACCAGGCCGATGGCGCCACCAGCAGCGGCTTCCGGCGAGGCGTGGCCGATCGACAGGCCCGAGGTACCGCCCGAGAAGCGGCCGTCGGTGAGCAGGGCGCAGGCCTTGCCCAGGCCCTTGGACTTCAGGTACGAGGTCGGGTACAGCATTTCCTGCATGCCCGGGCCACCTTTCGGGCCTTCGTAGCGGATGATCACGATGTCGCCGGCCTTCACTTCGTCGGCGAGGATGCCGCGTACGGCGCTGTCCTGGCTCTCGAAGATCTTCGCGGTGCCTTCGAACACCAGGATCGACTCGTCGACACCGGCGGTTTTCACTACGCAGCCATCCAGCGCGATGTTGCCGTACAGCACGGCCAGGCCGCCTTCTTGCGAGTAGGCATGCTCGACACTGCGGATGCAGCCTTCGGCGCGGTCCAGGTCCAGGCTCGGCCAGCGGGTCGACTGGCTGAACGCGGTCTGGGTCGGGATGCCGGCAGGGCCGGCCTTGAAGAAGGTGTGCACGGCTTCGTCATCGGTCTGGGTGATGTCCCACTTGGCGATGGCTTCTTCCATGCTGCGGCTGTGCACGGTCGGCAGGTCGGTGTGCAACAGGCCGCCACGGGCCAGCGAGCCGAGGATGCTGAAGATGCCGCCGGCACGGTGCACGTCTTCCATGTGATATTTCTGGATGTTCGGCGCAACCTTGCACAGCTGCGGCACCTTGCGCGACAAGCGGTCGATGTCGCGCAGGTCGAACGCCACCTCGGCTTCCTGGGCGGCGGCCAGCAGGTGCAGGATGGTGTTGGTCGAGCCGCCCATGGCGATGTCGAGCATCATGGCGTTCTCGAACGCCTTGAAGTTGGCGATGTTGCGCGGCAGTACCGACTCATCGTTTTCGCCGTAGTAGCGCTTGCAAAGCTCGACGATGGTGCGGCCGGCGGTGAGGAACAGCTGCTCGCGGTCGGCGTGGGTGGCCAGGGTCGAACCGTTGCCCGGCAGGGCCAGGCCCAGGGCTTCGGTCAGGCAGTTCATCGAGTTGGCGGTGAACATGCCGGAGCACGAACCGCAGGTCGGGCAGGCGCTGCGCTCGTATTCGGCGACTTTTTCGTCGGAAGCCGAGGAGTCGGCGGCGATGACCATGGCGTCGACCAGGTCCAGGCCGTGGCTGGCCAGCTTGGTCTTGCCGGCTTCCATCGGGCCGCCGGACACGAAGATTACCGGGATGTTCAGGCGCAGGGCGGCCATCAGCATGCCGGGGGTGATCTTGTCGCAGTTGGAGATGCACACGATGGCGTCGGCGCAGTGGGCGTTGACCATGTACTCCACGGCGTCGGCAATGATCTCGCGGCTTGGCAGCGAGTAGAGCATGCCGTCGTGGCCCATGGCGATGCCGTCATCGACCGCGATGGTGTTGAATTCCTTGGCCACGCCACCGGCGCGTTCGATTTCGCGGGCGACCAGCTGGCCCAGGTCCTTCAGGTGCACGTGGCCCGGGACGAACTGGGTGAACGAGTTGGCGATGGCGATGATCGGTTTCTTGAAGTCTTCGTCCTTCATCCCGGTGGCGCGCCACAGGGCACGGGCGCCGGCCATGTTGCGGCCTTGGGTGGAAGTCTTGGAACGATAATCAGGCATGAAACACTCCTGGCGGCTTAATCAGGTCACAAAAAGGGGAGTGAGCTTCACTTGTCCTTTGCGCCGCAGGCCGGTTGCCACTGGCACGGATGGGGCCGAAGACCGCGCGGGATCGCCGCGTGCTTGGGCAGAGCTCATAAACCCGCCGGGGATGACTGGCGATGAATAGGCCGATTCTACACCGCTGGCGCGGCGAGGGAATGGCGATGTGTCCAGGCGGTGGCTTTGGCCTAACGGCTGGTACTTGTAGGACGCTTCCGAAACGGCGGCCAAGGGGCTGACCGGCCCGCCTCGAACAACTATTATGCGGCCGCCGCATGTGCGGTTTCACGAGATACCCCTCAATGGACCTTCCCAGTTACCGGTTCCGCACGAACCTGCAATCTGGCACTGAGCGCGCCGCCGCCAGGGCTGCCGAAGGCTTGAGTCCGCAAGGCTGAAGTCTGTGGGCGCCTGGGTCGGCGCCTGGAGAACTTCATGCAAAATCAAATCGATAAAAACATCCTTCAACCGGAGACCCACGCAGCCCTTGAGGCGCAGCGGCGCGAAGCGACCGAGGATTTTCACAAAGGCGCTTCGATCACCAACCATGTTGGAAACCTGCGGGATGCAACCCTTGGGCTGCTTTACCGCAAGCGTGTGCTATGGCTGGTGGTGCTGGTGTTTGGCAACCTGTTTTCCGGGGCGGGTATTGCCGCATTCGAGGAAACCATAGCCGCACACATCGCCCTGGTGTTCTTCCTGCCGTTGCTGGTGGACAGTGGCGGCAATGCCGGCGCCCAGTCGGCGACGCTGATGGTACGTGGCTTGGCCACAGGGGACGTGGTGATGCGTGACTGGTGGCGCATGCTGGGGCGTGAATTCGGCGTGGCGCTGGCGTTGGGCGTAACCATGGCCATTGCAGTGGCGTCTTTGGGAGTGCTGCGCGGCGGGCCGCAAATCGCCTTGATTGTTGCCAGCAGCATGGTGGTGATCGTGCTGGTAGGCAGCCTGATCGGCATGAGCCTGCCGTTCCTGCTCAGCCGCTTCAAGCTGGACCCGGCCACGGCCAGTGGGCCGCTGATCACATCGATTGCCGATGCGGCGGGGGTGCTGGTGTATTTCGGGATAGCGACGCAGGTGTTGGGGATCTGACACTGTCTCGTGCTGGTTTCACCGGCCTCATCGCCGGCAAGCCAGCTCCCACAGGTACTGCACAGGTCTCGAGGGCTGTGGTGATCCTGTGGGGGCTGGCTTGCCGGCGATGGGGCCGGTGCAGGCCGTTTGCTTCTCGGTCAGCTGTTGGGCAGCAACCGGCAGGTGATGCTCTTGATGTAGCGGGTTTCGGCGATGGCCGGGTGTACCGGGTGGTCCGGGCCTTGGCCGCCGCGCTCGAGCAGTTGCATGTTGCGGTCCAGGTGGCGGGCGCTGGTCAGCAGGATGTTGTGCAGGTCGTCCTCGGGCAGGTGCATGGAGCACGAGGCGCTGACCAGGATGCCGTCCTTGGTCAGCATGCGCATGGCCTGCTCGTTCAGGCGGCGGTAGGCCGCTTCGCCGTTTTTCAGGTCTTTCTTGCGTTTGATGAAGGCGGGTGGGTCGGCAATGATCACGTCGAAGCGCTCTTCGGCGGCCTTGAGCTCGCGCAGGGCTTCGAACACGTCGCCTTCGATGCAGGTCAGCTTCTCGCTGATGCCGTTCAGCGCGGCGTTACGCTCCACGCCGTCCAGGGCAAAGCCCGAGGCATCGACGCAGAACACTTCGCTGGCGCCGAAGGCACCGGCCTGCACGCCCCAGCCACCGATGTAGCTGAACAGGTCGAGCACGCGCTTGCCTTTCACGTACGGCGCCAGGCGTGCACGGTTCATGCGGTGGTCGTAGAACCAGCCGGTTTTCTGGCCTTCACGCACCGGGGCTTCGAACTTGACACCGTTCTCTTCCAGCGGCACCCAGTCCGGCACTTCGCCATAGACGGTCTCGACATAGCGCTGCAGGCCTTCGGCGTCACGCGCGGAGGAGTCGTTCTTGAACAGGATGCCGCTTGGCTTGAGTACCTGTACCAGGGCTGCAATCACGTCATCCTTGTGCGCTTCCATGGTGGCCGAGGCCAACTGCACCACGAGGATGTCGAAGAAGCGATCGACCACCAGGCCTGGCAGCAGGTCGGAGTCGCCATAGACCAGGCGGTAGCATGGTTGGTCGAACAGGCGCTGGCGCAGCGACAGGGCAACGTTCAGGCGGTGCACCAGCAGCGACTTGTCCAGCGGCAGCTTGGCGTCGCGCGACAGCAGGCGGGCACAGATCAGGTTGTTCGGGCTCAGTGCGACGATACCCAGTGGCTTGCCGTTGGCCGCCTCGAGAACGGCCTGCTGGCCGGCCTGGAAGCCTTGCAGCGGGGTCGCGGTAACGTCGACTTCGTTGCTGTAGACCCACAGGTGGCCGGCGCGCAGGCGGCGGTCGGCATTGGCTTTGAGGCGAAGGCTGGGCAGGGACATGACGTCGCTCCGGGAAAAAAGAGCGGGATTATAACCTGTTGCCTGGCCGCGCGCCCGTTGTGGGAGCGGCCTTGTGTCGCGAAAGGGCTGCGCAGCAGACCCAGGGTTTCAGCGGCGCTGCATGGATTGCCGGGGCCGCTTTGCGGCCAATCGCGACGCAAGGCCGCTCCCACAACATCCGCGCAGGCCTGTGCCGGTGAAGTAAAAAATCGCTGCAACCATTCAGTGGTTGGTCCCATTCCGCGTTAGAGGGTTAGAATCGCGGGTCCCAAAAGAGTGTGTACGTATGTCCCAGGAACTCAGCGCCGAACAGATCCAGCAAGCCTTGCAAGGCATCACCATCCCGCCGCAACCGCAGATCATGGTCGACCTGCAGTTCGAGCAGTACATGCCTGACCCGGACCTGGAAACCATCGCCAAGCTGATTTCCCAGGACCCGGGCCTCTCGGGGGCCTTGCTCAAGCTGGTCAACTCCCCGCATTTCGGCCTTTCCAACAAGATCGGCTCGATCCAGCGGGCGGTGAACCTGCTGGGCAGCCGTTCGATCATCAACCTGATCAACGCCCAGTCGATCAAGGGCGAGATGACTGACGAGACCATCGTCACCCTCAACCGCTTCTGGGACACCGCCCAGGATGTGGCGATGACCTGTCTGACCCTGGCCAAGCGCACCGGCATCCAGGCGGCGGACGAGGCTTACACCCTCGGCCTGTTCCATGACTGTGGCGTGCCGCTGATGCTCAAGCGCTTCCCCGACTACATGGATGTGCTAGAGGAGGCCTATGCCAAGGCCGACGAGGAAACCCGCGTGGTCGACAGCGAAAACCGCGTGTTCAACACCAACCATTCGGTGGTCGGCTATTTCACTGCCAAGTCCTGGCGCCTGCCCGAGCACCTCAGCGCGGCCATCGCCAACCACCACAACGCCTTGGCGGTGTTCCGCGACGAGAGCTCGCGCAATACCCAGAGCCAGCTGAAAAACCTGCTGGCGGTGCTGAAGATGGCCGAGCACATCTGCGCGTCCTACCGGGTGCTGGGTAACCAGGCCGAGGACCACGAATGGAATGTGGTCGGCCCGCTGGTGCTCGATTACATTGGCTTGTCGGAATACGATTTCGAAAACCTCAAGCAGAACATTCGCGAGTTGGGCGGGCACTGACACATGCCGGAATTACCTGAAGTAGAAACCACCCGGCGCGGTATTGCGCCCCATCTGGAAGGCCAGCGTGTCAGCCGGGTAGTGGTGCGTGACCGGCGCCTGCGCTGGCCGGTTCCGGAAGACCTGGATGTACGTCTGTCAGGGCAGCGCATCGTCAGTGTCGAGCGGCGTGCCAAGTACCTGTTGATCAATGCCGAGGTCGGTACCCTGATCAGTCACCTGGGCATGTCGGGCAACCTGCGCCTGGTCGAGCTGGGCTTGCCCGCAGCCAGGCATGAGCACGTGGATATCGAGCTGGAATCGGGGTTGATGCTGCGTTACACCGACCCGCGCCGCTTTGGCGCGATGCTGTGGAGCCTGGACCCGTTCAACCACGAACTGCTGCTGCGCCTGGGGCCGGAGCCGCTGACCGACCTGTTCGACGGCGAGCGGCTGTTCCAGCTGTCCCGTGGGCGGTCGATGGCGGTCAAGCCGTTCATCATGGACAACGCGGTGGTGGTGGGGGTGGGCAACATCTACGCCACCGAGGCGCTGTTTGCCGCCGGCATCGACCCCCGTCGGCAAGCGGGCGGGATTTCCCGGGCGCGCTATCTGAAGTTGGCGATCGAGATCAAGCGCGTGCTGGCGGCGGCGATCGAGCAGGGCGGCACCACGCTACGCGACTTCATCGGTGGCGACGGGCAGCCGGGGTACTTCCAGCAGGAATTGTTCGTGTACGGGCGGGGCGGGCAGCCATGCAAGGTGTGCGGCACGGAGTTGCGCGAGGTGAAGCTGGGGCAGCGGGCGAGTGTGTATTGCCCGCGCTGCCAGCGCTAAGGCAAGTTACGCGGAACCCCTTGTGGGAGCGGCCTTGCGTCGCGAAAGGGCCGCACAGCGGCCCCCGCAGTTTCTGCTGCGAAGCTGAAATCCTGGGGCCGCTTCGCGCCCCATCGCGACGCAAGGCCGCTCCCACACAGGGACCGCGTGGAGGCGGTCAGGCAGCGATCAGGCCTTGCCGGTAATCCGGCGGTACTTGGCCATCAGCTCTTCTTCGGTTTCCGGGTGCGCCTCATCCAGCGGGATGCAGTCGACCGGGCAGACCTGCTGGCATTGCGGCTCGTCGTAATGGCCTACGCACTGGGTGCACAGGTTAGGGTCGATCACGTAGATCTCTTCGCCTTGGGAGATGGCCTCGTTCGGGCACTCGGGTTCGCAGACGTCGCAGTTGATGCAATCGTCGGTGATGATCAGGGACATGGGGACTCCGGCCGGGGCTCAGCGCCCGGGCATGTTCAACGCAGTGGGCACAATTGTGCCGCATTCGCGCCCGCAGTGCACGCGGGCGCGATGATCAGCCGCTAAAGATTACTTCTTGAAGCGTTCGGTCAGCGCATCGGCCACCACCGGGTGGACGAACTTGCTGATATCCCCCCCCAGCGCGGCAATTTCCCGGACCAGGGTCGAGGAAATGAACGAGTAGCGCTCCGAAGGCGTGAGGAACAGGCTCTCGACGTCGGGCGCCAGTTGCCGGTTCATGTTCGCCAGCTGGAACTCGTACTCGAAGTCGGACACCGCACGCAGGCCGCGCAGGAAGACGTTCGCGCCCTGTTCCTTGGCGAAATGCGCCAGCAGCGAGGAGAAGCCGATGACTTCGACATTGGGCAGGTGCTTGGTGACCTCACGGGCGAGCTCCACCCGTTGTTCCAGCGGGAACAGCGGGTTTTTCTTGGGGCTGGCCGCCACCGCGATGATCACGTGGTCGAACAGCCGCGAGGCGCGCTCGACCAGGTCGCCATGGCCTTTGGTAATGGGGTCGAAAGTACCCGGGTACAACACTCGGTTCATCGCGTCATCCTGGCTGGAGTGCGTTGGGGAGTCGGATGGTAGCGCAGCGACGGCGCCCCGGCCAAGTCATGCGGTCGGCTGATGGCACTATAGACAGGGGCCCAGTTGCTTGTCATGCGCTGTGTGCCAGGCGGGCGACCAGTGCTTCGGTGAGCCTGGCGCTGATGGCATACACCGACAGTTGCGGGTTGGCACCAATGCTGGTGGGGAACAGCGAACCGTCGTGAATCGACAGGTTTTCCAGCTGGTGATGGCGGCCCAGGCTGTCGCACACCGCCTGGCGCGGGTCGTCGCCGAAGGCGCAGCCACCCATCACGTGGGCGCTGCCCAGGCGTGTGCGGAACGGCTCCAGGCGCAACTTGTCGATCATGGCCAAGGCCTGTTCCAGGCTGGACGAGGCGCTGGCATCGCTGTGCACGGGGGTAACCTGGGTGGCGCCGGCGGCGAACTGGATCTGCGCCATGCTGCGGTAGGCGCGGCGCAGGCCGTCGCGCAGGTAGTCGGTGACCGGGTAATCGAGCACTGGTGAGCCATCGCCGCGCAGCTCCACGGCCCCGCCCTGGCTTTGCGGGTGGAACCCGTCACGCAGCAGTGCCAGCATCACGTGGGTATGCGGCAGTTCGGCCATGCGCAGGGCATTCTCGTGGCCGTGCCCGCCCAGCAGGGTGCTGGCCAAGGCCGGGTGCAAGGGCGGTACTTCCAGCTTGTAGCCGATCGGGCCGTCGCTGCCGCCTTGCCATTGGAAATGGTCGCTATAGATGGACTGCGGGGCGCCGTAGTAGGGGTCGATACGCTCGTTGAAGCGTGCTGCGCTGAAGTTGACCAGATGCAGGAAGGTACGTTTGCCCAGGCGGCCATGCGGGTCGGGCGCGTCGGAACGCAGCAACAGGGCCGGGCTGTTGATGCCGCCACCGGCGAGGATGTAGTGACGCGCGCGAACACGAACCAGCCGGCCTGTGGGGTGTATGCCCTGGGGATCCAGCGCCTGGCAGGTCAGGCCCTGGATGCGCTCGCCGTTGTGTTCGAAGCGCTCGGCCCGTGCCAGGTACAGCAGCTCGCCGCCCTGTTCGAGGGTGGCGGGAATACGGGTTACCAGCATCGATTGCTTGGCATTTACCGGGCAACCCATGCCGCAGTAGCCCAGGTTCCAGCAGCCGCGCACGTTGCGCGGGATCACCGCCCAGCGGTAGCCCAGCTGTTCGCAGCCACGGCGCAGCACGTCGTTGTTGGCATTCGGTGGCAGGGCCCAGGGGGTGATGCCCAGCTCCTGCTCGATGCGTTCGAACCAGGGGCGCATTTGCGCCTCGCCCAGGCCCGTCACGTTGTGGGCCGTGGCCCAGTGCGTCAAGGTCTGTGGCGGGGTACGAAAGCTCGAGGTCCAGTTGACCAGCGTGGTGCCGCCCACGGCGCGGCCCTGGAGGATGGTGATGGCGCCGTCCTTGCTCATGCGGCCCAGGCCTTCCTGGTACAGGCTGGCATAGGCTTCGTTTTCCAGCAGGTGGAAATCGCTGCTGGTCTTCAGCGGGCCTTCTTCGATCAGCAATACCTTGAAGCCGGCAGTACTGAGCATCTGCGCGCTGGTAGCGCCACCGGCACCGCTGCCGATCACGGCAACGTCGGCTTCCAGCGTGAGATCGTGTGTCAGGCGCGAGGCGTCATGGGTGATCCAGCCGCTTTCCAGGCCTTGGCGAAACGGGTCGGGGACAGGCATTGGCGCTGCTCTTGATTGTTTTCAGATTTTCGGTGGCCCCGGGTAGCCGCAGGCGGCCCAGGATTCGGGGCGTTCGTACCAGGCCATCTGCAGCAACTGCAGCAGCGAGGCGTGGCCCATGCGCAGCAGGTTCAGCGAGCTGTCCTGCCAACGTTGCAGGAAGGCCGTGACCTGCGCGGCGCTGGCTTGGTCCCAGGCGCCCCAGACACCGGTCAGGGGACCACGGGTGAGCGGCAGGCTGAGCACGTCGAACAACTGCCGGGTGAGCTTGAGCATTTCCGGCGACAGCGCCGCCAGCTTGTGGTCGAGGCTGTGCAGCACCAGGGTCTCGGCGGCCTGCGTACCGGCCAGTACCACCGGGATCAACGCGCGCAACAGCGGCAGGTCGTCGTTGCGCAATACCTGGTAGCCGGTCGCGGCTGTTTGTGCGCTGCAGCCGACCAGGCTGGTACCGGCCAGAAAGACGCTGGCACCAAGGCTGAAGCGCAGCAGTTCGCGGCGGTGCATGGGCTGGCCCTCAGCGGATGAACAGCTTGAAGACCAGGCGCTGCAAGGCTTTGCCATAAGGCGGGTAGACCAGCCTGGTAGCGTTGAAGCGCTGCTTGGCCAGTACCGCCTTGGCCTTGCTGAAGGTCAGGAACCCGTCATGGCCATGGTAATGGCCCATGCCTGAAGGGCCGATGCCGCCGAATGGCAAGTCGTCCTGGGCGACGTGCAGCAGGGTGTCGTTCAGGCACACTCCACCGGAGTGGGTGTGGCGCAACACCTGCTCCTGGCCGGCGCGGTCATGGCCGAAGTAGTACAGCGCCAGCGGGCGGGGGCGCTGGTTGATGTAGGCCAGTGCCTGCTCAAGACTGTCGTAGGGCAGCAGCGGCAGCAGCGGGCCGAAGATTTCATCCTGCATCACCTGCATGCCGTCGTTCACGTCCAGCAGCAGGTGCGGCGGCAGGCGCCGGCCCTGGCGGGTTTCGCCGGGGTACAGGTCGAGCACCTGCGCCCCTTTGGCGTGGGCATCGTCCAGCAGGTGCTGCAAACGCTGCAGTTGGCGCGGGTTGATGATGGCGGTGTAGTCGGGGTTGTCGGCGATGCGCGGGTACAGACGGCGGACGGCACGCTGGTAGGCGTCGCTGAAGGCCTCCAGCCGCTCGCGCGGCACCAGCACGTAATCGGGGGCAACGCAGGTCTGGCCAGCGTTGAGGGTCTTGCCGAAGGCGATGCGCTCGGCGGCACTGTCCAGCGGTACGTCGGCCGAGACTATGGCCGGTGACTTGCCACCCAGTTCCAGGGTGACCGGGGTCAGGTTGTGCGCTGCAGCCAGCATTACCTGGCGACCCACGCTGGTGGCGCCGGTGAACAGCAGGTGGTCGAACGGCAGGCGGGCAAAGGCCTGGCCTACCTCAACCTCGCCGAGCACCACGCTGACCAGGTCACAGGGGAACACCCGCTCCAGCAACTGCTTAAGCGCCAGGCCAGTGGCAGGCGTGGCTTCGCTGAGCTTGAGCATGACCCGGTTGCCGGCGGCCAGGGCACAGGTCAGTGGGCCGATGGCAAGGAACAGCGGGTAGTTCCACGGCACGATGATGCCGACCACGCCCAGGGGTTGGTAGCGTACCTGTGCGCTGGCCGGCTGGAAGGCCAGGCCGACCCTGCGCCGACTGGCGCGCATCCAGCGTTGCAGGTGCTTTTCGGCGTGGCGCAGGCCTTGCACCGAGGGCAGCAGTTCGGCCAGCAGGGTCTCGTCGGCGCTGCGCCCTTCAAAGTCCTCGCCGATGGCCTCGATCAGTTCGGCCTGGCTGGCCAGCAAGGCTGCACGCAGGCTTTTCAGCCATTGGCGCCGCTGCGCGGCCGGCGGCAATGGGTTGCCGGCAAAGGCCTGGCGCTGGGCGGCGAACGTCGCCGCAAGGTCGAGGTCGAATTGCACAGGGGGCAAGGCACTGGGCGAGTTCATGGCGGCTTCGAGTCCGGGCAGGGAATCCCTAGAGCCTATACTCTAATTTGTACGATGGTGCGAATTTTTCCGCGCTGTCGAGCGGTGCATTCCACCGCCAATACGCCGTAAGATGACCCTTTGATGAAGGCCCGCAGACTGGGAGCTGAGCATGGCCCCGCGCATGAAGACCCGAGAGCGCATCGTGCAGAACAGCCTGGAGCTGTTCAACCAGCAGGGCGAACGCAGCGTCAGTACCAACCACATTGCCGCGCACATGGAAATTTCGCCCGGCAACCTGTATTACCACTTCCCCAACAAGCAGGCGATCATTGCCCTGTTGTTCAGCCAGTACGAAGAACTGGTGGACAGCTTCCTGCGCCCGCCACAAGGCCGTGCGCCGACTGTGGAGGACAAGCGCTTCTACCTAAAGGCGTTGCTGGCGGCGATGTGGAACTACCGCTTCCTGCACCGCGACCTGGAGCACCTGCTGGACAGCGACCCGGAGCTGGCCGCTCGTTACCGGCGCTTTTCCGAGCGCTGCCTGCGCCAGGGCCAGGCGATCTACCGTGGCTTCGTCGAGGCGGGCATCCTGGCCATGGCGCCGGCGCAGATCGAATCGCTGACCATCAACGCCTGGATCGTGCTGACGTCCTGGGTACGTTTTCTCAGTACCACGCGGGAGCATTCCGCGCACCTGGGTGAAGAAGCCTTCAAGCGTGGCGTCTACCAGGTACTGGTGCTGGAGCTCGGCTTCGTCACCGATAACGCCCGCAATGCCGTGGACGCCCTGTGCCAGGAATTCCATGTACCGTTCAACCAGGCCCTGGAGCACTAGCCCGGGGCCCCAGTGCTATCGATAGTGCCATCGATCAGGAGATTGTCATGCCCCTTGCGCAATTGATCACCCCGCAGCAGTTGGCCGAGCGTCTGGGCTCGCCCAAGTTGGTGATTCTCGACTGCCGCTTTGCCCTCGAGGATGTGGACTATGGCCAACGCAGCTATGCCTTGGGGCATATTGCCGGGGCGCATTTTGCCGACCTGGAGCGTGACCTCAGCGGGCCGGTGAGCAAGGGGCGCACCGGGCGCCACCCGTTGCCGGATCCGCGTCGGCTGGTCGAGCGCCTGCGCGAGTGGGGCCTGGACGACGACAGCGAGGTGGTGCTGTACGATGACGGCCCCGGCGCTTATGCCGCCCGTGCCTGGTGGCTGCTGGCCTGGCTGGGCAAGCGCAGCGGCGTGGCGATCCTCGACGGTGGCCTGAAGGCCTGGCATGCGGCGCACCTGCCGCTGAGCCTGGACCCGCCGCTCAAGCGGGAAGGCACCTTCAACGGTGAGCCGGACGGCAAGCTGCTGATCGATGCCGAGCACCTCGCCAAGCGCCTGGGTGACGCAGACCTGACCTTGATCGATGCGCGTGCCTTGCCGCGCTTCCGTGGCGAAGTGGAACCGATCGACCCGGTGGCGGGGCATATTCCCGGGGCGCAGTGTGCGGCGTTTACCGACAACCTGGGGGATGATGGGCGCTTTTTGCCGGCGGATCAGCTCAAACAGCGCTTTGCCGAGAAACTGGCCGGGCGGGCGCCGGAGCAGTTGGTGGCGTATTGCGGGTCAGGGGTGACGGCGTGTCATAACCTGTTTGCCCTGGCGTTGGCCGGGTATCCGCTGGGCAAGCTGTATGCCGGGTCGTGGAGTGAGTGGATCAACGATCCGCAGCATGGCGTAGCCACTGGCGAATAAGCCGGTCAAATCCTGTAGAAGATCGCCCAGGCCCTGTGGGAGCGGGCGAGCCCGCGAAGCATGCAACGCGGTGGCTGGCACCGGCTGCGCCGGTGTTCGCGGGCGCACCCGCTTCCACAGAGCTCCTGCAAAACAATCGTTTATGTGCCTTCCAACAGCCACTGTGGAATCCGCCGCTCCAGGTAGTACCCCGGGTTACGCAGGCTGCCATCGACAAAGCCCACATGGCCGCCGCGGCTGTGCAGTTCGAAGCGGGTCTGCGGCGCCAGTTCGCGGGCAGTTGGCAGGCTGTGGCCGGCGACGAAAGGGTCATCGCTGGAATGGATGATCAGCGTCGGCGTGCGGTTCTGGCCGAGGAAGAAATGACTCGATGAACGGCGGTAGTAATCGTGGGCATCGCGAAAGCCATTCAGTGGTGCGGTAACCTTGCCGTCGAAGTCCCAGAAGGTGCGCAGGTTGCCCAGCGGCCCCAGCCGTTGCAGCGTCGCCAGCCGTTCATGCTGGCCCTTGTCGTGGAAGTGCCGCTGCTTGAGTTGCACATACGCCAGCATCTCGCGCATGAAATGCGCCTGGTACACCTTTGAAAAGCCCTGGCCGATACGGTCGGCGCAGTGGTCCAGGCGAAATGGCACCGACACTGCCACTGCCGCCTGCAACTGGCTGGCGACTCCGCTTTCGCCCAGGTATTTCAGCAGCACATTGCCGCCCAGCGAATAACCCACCGCATACAAAGGCGCCAACGGCCGCTGGGCGCGCAGGTGGTTGACTATTTCCGCCAGGTCTTCGCTGGCGCCGGAATGGTAGCTGCGTGGCAGCAGGTTGGGCTCGCCCGAGCAACCGCGCCAGTTCACTGCCACGCTGGCCCAGCCGCGGCCTTGCAGCGCTTGCTGCAAGCCTTTGACGTAGGGCGAGTTGGACGAACCGGTCAACCCGTGCAGCACCAGCACCAGCGGCGCATGCGGCTGGTGCGGGCCGTGCCAGTCCAGGTCGATGAAGTCGCCATCGGCCAGCCACAGCCGCTCGCGGTTGCGCTGCAGTTCGGGCAGCTTGCGCCACAGTGGCCCCCACAGGGTTTGCAGGTGGGGGTTGGACAGGCCGATGGCCGGGCGGAATGTGGCGCTGGGGCTGGGCATGCTGGGCGACTCGTGATGTGCCTGCCTAGAGTGCCATGAAACAGCGGCACTGTACCTGCGCTATTGGTCGGTGGTGGCGTGGACCAAGCCTGCTGGCGCAGGTGGGGAGGGGGCGCGCGGTCATGGTTGAAGTGCTCCTGCAGGAAACGAAGGAGCAGCTTCAGCCATGGGGGGCAGGTTTGTGGTAACCAAATACGGCAACCCTGGGTTACCGGATCAACCCCGTTGCCAAAGTGCGTAGTGCACCTGGCCGGTCTTCTTCTCACGGTGCAGGCGCCAGTTGCCCGGCAACTGCAAGGTCGATGGCGCTGCCTCGCTTTCGGTGTAGATCCACGCCTGTTCGCGAAGCCACTGGTTCTGTTCCAGCAGGTTGCAGGTGTCAGCCAGCAGGTCCTGGTGGAACGGCGGGTCGAGGAACACCACATCGAACTGCTGCTTGGCCGGGCCTTGCAGATAGCGCAGGGCGTCGGTCTGCAGGATTTGCCCACGCGGGCAGCGCAGGATCTCGAGGTTGTTCTTCAGGTTGGCGATGGCCGCCGGGTTGCTGTCCAGCGCCACGGCGTCCTCGGCCCCGCGGGACAGGGCTTCGAGCACCAGGGCGCCGCTGCCGGTGAAGGCGTCCAGCACGCGGGCACCCTCGATATAGGGTGCCAGCCAGTTGAACAGGGTTTCGCGCACGCGGTCGGGCGTTGGCCGCAGGCCTTCGCCTTCCGGCACCGCCAGACGGCGGCTGCGCCATTCGCCGGCGATGATGCGCAGGTGGCCCTGGCCCTTGCTTTGGCCCGGTTGCGGGCGGGCGGGAGGGGTGGATCTTGGCATTAGTGCTCCGGTACCCCGAGCGGCTGCTCGGAGGGCTTGTCAGTGGGTGCTGGCAGCGGTTTTTGCGGCACTTTCGGGCCAGCGGTGACGATCACCAGTTTATCGGCTGACAGGTGTTTGTTCATGGCCGTTCTTACCTGTTCGACGGTGAGGGCCTGGGACTGCTGCATGAAGTCCTCCAGCCAGGTCAGCGGCAGGTTGTAGAAGCCAATGGCACCCAGTTGGCCGACGATACTGGCGTTGCTGGCATTGGACAGCGGGAAGCTGCCAGCCAGTTCGCGCTTGGCATCGTCCAGCTCCTGCTGGGTGGGGCCGGCCTTGAGGTAGTCGGCGAGAATATCCTGCACCAGCTTGAGCGTGCCCTCGCTGAGTTCGGCACGGGTCTGCAGGTTGATCATGAACGGGCCGCGCACCTGCATCGGGCTGAACACCGAGTACACGCCGTAGGTCAGGCCGCGCTTTTCACGCACCTCGCTCATCAGCCGGGTGCCGAACGCACCGCCGCCGAGAATCTGGTTGCCCAATGACAGGGCCGGCCAGTCCGGGTCCTGGCGGTCGATGCCGAGTTCGGCCAGCATCAGGTGAGTCTGCTTGGACGGGAAGTCGATGTGGGTCAGGCCTGCCTTGGCTTCGCCGGGTTGGGCCGGTGCGGCCAGCGCGGGGCCCTTGGGCAGGCCAGCTGATACCTGGGCGGCGATGGCTTCGGCCTCGGCGCGGCTGAGATCGCCGACCAGGGCGATGACCGCGTTGCCGCTGGTGTAGGCCTTGGCGTGGAAGGCGCGAAGCTGTGCCAGGGTGATGCCGCTGATGCTTTCGGCGGTGCCGTCGCTCGGGTGGGCGTAGGGGTGGTCGCCGTAGAGCTTGGCGAACAGGGCCTTGCCAGCGACCTTGCCGGGGTTCTGCTTTTCATACTCGAAGCCGGCCAGCATCTGGTTCTTGATGCGCTTGAGGGCGTCTTCGGGGAAGGTCGGCTTGCCGGCCACCTCGGTGAACAGCTTGAGCGCCGGTTCGCGCTTGTCCCTGGCGCTGAGGCTGCGCAGCGAAGCCACGGCCATATCGCGGTAGGAACCGTTGCCAAAGTCGGCGCCCAGGCCCTCGAAGCCTTCGGCGATGGCAGTCACGTCCTTGCCGGCCACGCCCTCGTTGAGCATGGCGTTGGTCAGGGCGGCAAGGCCTGGGGTGCCGCCATCCTGGCTGCTGCCGGCGGCGAAGGTGACGCGCAGGTCGAACATCGGCAGTTCGCGGGCTTCGACGAACAGCACCCGGGCGCCTTCGGCGGTGTTCCAGTGCTGGATGTTCAATTGGCGCCGGCTGGGCGCCTTGCCATCCAGCTCGGCCAGCGACTGCAAGGTGTTGGCCGGGCGAGCCGCGTTGCTGTCGGCCTTGGCGGCGTTGTCGGCCATGACCGGAGTGGCCAGCACCGCTGCCAGCGCCAGTGCGCGGATGCCCGTGGCCAGCAGGGTTGGGCGTGGTGCGCGGCGATCACTCATGAGCGGACTCCTCGGGCAGTACATGGGCAACGCTCAGGCGTTCGCGGGTGAAGTAGGTGCGCGCGGCGTTCTGGATGTCCTGCGGGGTAACGCGCCTGAGTTCGTCCAGCTCGCTGTCGATCAGCTTCCAGGACAGGCCGACGGTTTCAAGTTGCCCGATGGTGGTGGCCTGGCTGCTGATGGAGTCGCGGTCGTAGACCAGGCCGGCAATGACCTGGGCGCGTACGCGCTCCAGCTCTTCGGCGCTGGGTGGGGTGGTCTTGAGCTCATCCAGCAGCTGCCAGACGCCTTTCTCGACATCGGTGAGGTTTTTCTGCTTCTGCACGTTCGGGGTGGCCGAGATCAGGAACAGGCTGTCGCCACGGGTGAAGGCGTTGTAGCTGGACGAAGCGCCGGCCACCAGCTCCTGGCCACGCTCCAGGCGTGCCGGCATGCGGGCACTGTAGCCGCCGTCGAGCAGCGCCGAGATCAGGCGCAGGGCATGCACTGTACGCGGGTCCTTGGCAGTGGGCAGGCCAGGTACGTTGAAACCGTAGATCAGGCTCGGCAACTGGGTGCGCACATGCAGGGTCAGCTGGCGCTGGCCTGGTTTGGGCAGTTCGAGCGGCAACTTGGCCGGCGGCACGGCACGTTTGGGGATGCTGCCGAAGTACTTTTGCGCCAGGCCCTTGACCTCATCGGCGGTGACATCGCCGACCACCACCAGGGTGGCGTTATTGGGGGCGTACCAGGCTTCGTACCAGTGGCGCAGTTCCTCGACCTTCATGCGCTCCAGGTCGGCCATCCAGCCGATGGTCGGGGTGTGGTAGCCGCTGGCCGGGTAGGCCATGGCGCGGAACAGCTCGAACGCCTTGGCGTTGGGCTGGTCGTCGGTGCGCAGGCGGCGTTCTTCCTTGATAACCTCGATTTCGCGGCTGAACTCGTCGGCGGGCAGGCGCAGGCTGGCCAGGCGGTCGGCCTCCAGCTCCAGGGCCACCGGCAGGCGGTCGCGGGCCAGTACCTGGTAATAGGCGGTGTAGTCATCACTGGTGAAGGCGTTTTCTTCGGCGCCAATGTCACGCAGGATGCGCGAGGCCTCGCCGGGGCCGACCTTGGCGCTGCCTTTGAACATCATGTGTTCCAGCGCGTGGGACAGGCCGGTCTGGCCCGGGGTTTCGTAGCTGGAGCCAACCTTGTACCAGATCTGCGAGACCACCACCGGGGCGCGATGGTCCTCGCGCACGACCACTTTCAGGCCGTTGTCGAGGATGAATTCGTGGGTGGGTTGCACATCGGCGGCGAAGGCCGTGAGTGGCAGGCAGAGCGTGCCAAGCAACAGGCCAGCGGCGCGGCGGGCTAGAGCATTCATACGGTGTTTAACCTGTTCGACGGCCCGCTGGGTTTAGCGTCGGCGGGCCAGGAGGTGCTAGGATACTGATCCGGTTGCCTGGCGACCATGCCTGTCGCCGTTCTGGCCCGCAGGACACTAAGACAAAACGTTGCGCATGAACCAGCCGGCTTCAAGATAGTCTGTTCTGCGTAGAGAGAATTCCTGATGCGCCATAGCTGGCCCATCGCTACCCTGAGATAGCCGTCTTCCATGTTTGGTTCCAACGACGACAAAAAAGCGCCGGCCGAGGCTGGCGAAAAGAAAGGCCTGTTCAGCTGGTTCCGCAAGAAACCGCAGCAACCTGTGGCAACGGGCGTGCCCGCGAATGAAGCCCCCGCCGTCGAGCAGCCTGCAGCCGCTCCGGTCGAGGGATCTACCGCCGAAGTGGCACAGGCCCCCGAGCCCGTTCAGGCCCCTGCGGCCCCACAGCTGACTGAACCGCAGCAGGTCCCCGCACCAGCCCTGTCCCCGGTAGTCGAGGCCCCCGTTCCCGAACCGGTTGCTTCCCAGCCGTTGCAGGCCCCTGAGCCCGAACCGGTCGCGTCCCGGCCGTTGGTGGCACCTGCACCGCAACCGGTCGCGTCGATGCCCTTGCAGGCAGCCCTGGTCGAACCGGCCCCTGTCGAGGCGGCCCCGGTCGTCGAGCCGGTCGCGCCGGTCAGCAACCTGGTGCTGCCGGTTGCCGAAGAGCCCGTGGCCCTGGTGCCGGACCTGGAGCCGAAAGCGCCGCCCGCCATCCCGGAGCGCCCTGCACCAGCGCCTGCTGCCCCTGTGGCTGCGGCCCCGGTCGCCGCGCAGGCCGAACAGGCCAAGCCCGGCTTCTTCGCCCGCCTCAAGCAGGGCCTGTCGAAGACCAGCGCCAGCATCGGCGAGGGCATGGCCAGCCTGTTCCTGGGCAAGAAAGTCATCGATGACGACCTGCTCGACGAAATCGAAACCCGCCTGCTGACCGCCGACGTTGGTGTGGAAGCCACTTCGACCATCGTCCAGAACCTGACCCAGAAGGTTGCACGCAAGCAGCTGGCCGACGCCGATGCCCTGTACAAGTCGCTGCAGGAAGAGCTGGCTGCGCTGCTGCGCCCGGTCGAGCAGCCGCTGGTGGTACAGGCGCAGAACAAGCCTTATGTGATCCTGGTGGTCGGTGTGAACGGCGCCGGCAAGACCACCACCATCGGCAAACTGGCCAAGAAGCTGCAGCTTGAAGGCAAGAAAGTGATGCTGGCAGCTGGTGACACCTTCCGTGCCGCTGCGGTCGAGCAGTTGCAGGTGTGGGGCGAGCGTAACCAGATCCCGGTGATCGCCCAGCACACCGGTGCCGACTCCGCTTCGGTGATCTTCGATGCCGTACAGGCCGCCAAGGCCCGTGGTGTAGACGTGCTGATCGCCGACACCGCTGGCCGCCTGCACACCAAAGACAACCTGATGGAAGAGCTGAAGAAGGTCCGCCGGGTCATCGGCAAGCTCGACGCCGAGGCGCCGCACGAGGTGCTGCTGGTGCTCGATGCCGGCACCGGCCAGAACGCCATCAGCCAGGCCAAGTACTTCAACCAGAGCGTTGAGCTGACCGGTCTGGCCCTGACCAAGCTGGACGGCACTGCCAAGGGCGGTGTGATCTTCGCCCTGGCCAAGCAGTTCAAGCTGCCGATCCGCTTCATCGGTGTCGGTGAAGGCATCGACGACCTGCGTACCTTCGAAGCCGAGCCGTTCGTCAAGGCTCTGTTCGCCGAGCGAGACTGACCATGATCCGATTCGAACAGGTTGCCAAGCGCTACCCCAATGGTCATGTGGGTTTGCATGAGCTGAGTTTCCGGGCGCGCCGGGGCGAATTCCTGTTCGTCACCGGCCATTCGGGCGCGGGCAAGAGCACCTTGCTGCGCCTGCTGCTGGCCATGGAACGCCCGACCAGCGGCAAGCTGATGCTGGCCGGGCAGGACCTGGGCCAGATCAGCAATTCGCAGATCCCGTTCCTGCGCCGGCAGATCGGCGTGGTGTTCCAGAACCACCAGCTGTTGTTCGATCGCACGGTGTTCAACAACATCGCCTTGCCGCTGCAGATTCTCGGCCTGTCCAAGGCCGAGGTCGCCAAGCGCGTGGACTCGGCGCTGGAGCGTGTGTCGCTGGCCGACAAGGGCGAGCTGTTTCCGGCCGACCTGTCCACCGGGCAGCAGCAGCGGGTGGGTATCGCCCGCGCCATCGTTCACCAGCCAGCCCTGCTGCTGGCCGACGAGCCCACCGGTAACCTCGACCCACGCCTGGCCGCGGAGATCATGGGCGTGTTCGAGGACATCAACCGCCTGGGTACCACGGTATTGATCGCCAGCCACGACCTGGCACTGATTGCGCGCATGCGCCACCGCATGCTGACCTTGCAGCGCGGCCGCTTGATCGGCGATGGGGAGGCCGGGCAATGAGCACTACACGTACGCCGAAGGTTTCCGAGCGGGTTGCGCCGAAACCGGCCGACCCGCAACCGGCGAAGAAAAAGCGCGACGACGATGACGGCCCGGATTTCCGCACGCTGCTGCATGCCTGGCTGGAAAGCCACCGTGCCAGCATGGCCGACAGCCTGCGTCGCCTGGGCAAGCAGCCGATCGGCAGCTTTTTCACCTGCCTGGTGATGGCGGTGGCGCTGAGCATGCCCATGGGTCTGTCGTTGCTGCTGAAGAACGTCGAGCAGCTTGGCGGCTCGTGGCAGCGCGCCGCGCAAATTTCGCTGTACCTCAAGCTCGATGCCGGCAGCCGCGAAGGCGAGGCGCTGCGCGACGAGATCAAGGGCATGCCTGGTGTGGCCGACGCGCAGTATGTCAGCCGCGAGCAGGCGCTGGAGGAGTTCCAGCAGCAGTCCGGCCTGGGCGAAGCCCTGCGTGAACTGCCCGACAACCCGCTGCCTGGCGTGGTGGTGGTGACCCCGACCGAGGTCGACAAACCAGCCCTGGAAGCCTTGCGTCAGCGCTTGTCGGAGCTGCCACGGGTGGAAACGGCGCAGCTCGACCTGGTGTGGGTCGAGCGCCTGGCGGCCATCCTCAAGCTGGGTGACCGCTTCGTCTTCGGCCTGGCCGTGATGCTGATTTCTGCGCTGCTGTTAGTAATCGGTAACACAATTCGTCTACACATTGAAAACCGCCGCACCGAGATCGAAGTGATCAAGCTGGTCGGCGGCACCGACGCCTACGTGCGCCGGCCTTTCCTGTACATGGGCGCGCTGTATGGCCTGGGTGCAGGCGTGATCGCATGGGGCATCCTGGCGTTTGGCCTGAACTGGCTGAACGAGGCGGTGGTAGGGCTTTCCGGGCTGTACGGCAGCGACTTCGCCCTGGGCGGGGTACCGGCGTCCGATGGTCTGTCCCTCTTGATCGGGGCGGTGCTGTTGGGGTATATCGGTGCATGGATCGCAGTGGCCCGCCACCTGAACGAGCTGGCGCCGCGATAGTTTTTACCTGCCAGCATTGACAAATTCTTCACTACGGAACTTGTACCGTCGTTCCAGGTCAATGTTGGCAGCGCCCACAAGGCGCGAGTTTTGTAAGTCGGAGGTTCTTGAATGACCACATCGTTGCAACCTGCCTATGCCCTGGTGCCCGGTGCAAACCTGGAAGCCTACGTGCACACGGTCAACAGCATCCCGCTGCTGACTGTCGAGCAGGAGCGTGATCTGGGCGAGCGTCTCTATTATGAGCAGGATGTCGAGGCCGCTCGTCAAATGGTGATGGCCCACCTGCGTTTCGTCGTACATATCGCCCGTAGCTATGCCGGCTACGGGCTGGCCCAGGCTGACCTGATCCAGGAAGGCAATGTCGGCCTGATGAAAGCCGTCAAGCGCTTCAACCCGGAAATGGGCGTGCGCCTGGTGTCGTTCGCCGTGCACTGGATCAAGGCAGAGATCCACGAGTTCATCCTGCGCAACTGGCGCATCGTCAAGGTGGCTACCACCAAGGCCCAGCGCAAGCTGTTCTTCAACCTGCGCAGCCAGAAGAAGCGTCTGGCCTGGCTGAACAACGACGAAGTGCACCGCGTGGCGGAAAGCCTGGGCGTGGAGCCGCGTGAAGTTCGCGAGATGGAAAGCCGCCTCAGCGGCCAGGACATGGCCTTCGATCCGGCAGCGGAAGCTGACGACGACAGCGCTTTCCAGTCGCCTGCGCATTACCTGGAAGACCACCGTTACGACCCGGCGGTGCAGCTGGAGGATGCCGACTGGAGCGACAACTCCACCAGCAACCTGCACGAAGCGCTGCAAGGTCTGGACGAACGTAGCCGTGACATTCTCTACCAGCGCTGGTTGGCGGAAGAGAAGGCCACGTTGCATGAGCTGGCGGACAAGTACAGCGTTTCGGCTGAGCGGATTCGCCAGCTGGAGAAAAATGCGATGAACAAGGTCAAGGCGCTGATCGCGGTCTGATCGAGCCCTGCCTGCAAAGAAAAGCCGCTGGCCCGGATAGGGCGAGCGGCTTTTTTATTGGTGTTGGCTTTGCCGGCCTCTTCGCGGGCGCGCCCGCTCCCACAGGGCCCCTGCTAATTCAATGAGTCATGTGCAGTTCTATGAGGGCGGGCGTGCCCGCGAAGAGGCCCTCAAAGCTTGCGTGAAGTGTCGAGCTGCATCAGGTAGCTGGGCCCACCCAATTGGCTCATCTGCCGGCGGATCCAGCCGGCCCGGCTGGCCACATAGGCACTCGGCCGACTGGCACTCCACTTGATCGGGCTCGGCAGCACCGCTGCCAGCTGCGCCGCCTGCTGTCGGCTGAGTCGACTGGCATCGACGCCAAAGTGATAGCGCGCTGCAGCCTGGGCGCCAAACACACCTTTGCCCCATTCGGCACTGTTCAGGTAGACCTCGAGAATCCGCTCCTTCGACCAGAACAGCTCGATCAATGCGGTGAACCAGGCTTCCAGCCCTTTGCGGAACCAGCTGCGCCCGGACCACAGGAACAGGTTCTTGGCCACCTGCTGGGTCAGGGTGCTGGCCCCGCGAATGCTGCCGCCGCGCTCGTTGTAGGCCAGTGCCGCCTGGATGGCCGGGATGTCGAAGCCCCAGTGGTTGGCGAACTTCTGGTCCTCGCCAGCGATGACCGCGACCTTGAGATCGTCGGAGATGTTCTCCCACGGCTCCCAGTCGCGCTGCAGGTCGATCGGCTCGCCATTCACCCAGGACTCCACCTTGCGCTCGACCATGAGCGCGGTACCGGGTGGTGGCACCCAGCGGAACACCAGCACCAGCACGATGCTGCCGGCAGCGAACCAGAGCAGGGCGCGGGAGAGGCGGCGGAGAAGGGTTGGCAGCATGACGATGGCTTGGCCGTACGGGTTGAAGGGGCCATTATACAGACCCGATCCAAGGAGTCGTCCCATGCTTCGCAGCTTCCTGATGCTTGCCGCCTTTTTCGGCTTCACCGGTGTCGCTCTGGGGGCTTTCGCCGCCCACGGCCTGAAAAGCCGACTGACGGCCGACTACCTGGCAATCTTCCAGACCGGTGTGTCCTACCAGTTGGTGCATGCCCTGGCGATCTTCGCCGTCGCCGTGCTCTCGGTGCACCTGCCGGGGCGCCTGGTCGGCTGGGCTGGCGGCCTGTTTGCCCTGGGGATAGTGCTGTTCTCCGGTAGCCTGTACCTGCTGACCCTGAGTGGCTTGGGCAAGCTTGGCATCATCACCCCGATTGGTGGCCTGTGCTTCCTCGCCGGCTGGTTGTGCCTGGGCCTTGCAGCCTGGCGGCTCGGTTGACCATGTGGTCCACAATCGCGACTAATGGCGTGCACCGCCCTTGGGTTGCAGGGCGGTTCGGCGCTAGAATGCGGGCCCCCAAAGAACAATGGTGGCCGTGCGCATGCGCATTCAACTGAACGGTGAACCTTACGAATTGCCCGCTGGCGAAAGCGTCGCGGCCCTGCTGGCCCGCCTGGAACTGACCGGGCGCCGCGTCGCGGTGGAGCTGAACCTGGATATCGTGCCGCGTAGCCAGCACGACAGTACGCTGTTGAACGACGGTGACCAGGTCGAAGTGGTCCACGCCATCGGTGGCGGCTGATTCCGGCCGGCGATTCACCTGCAAGCCCAGCAACCTATTCCCGAGGAACAACCATGAGCAACGTTCGTAGCGACAAGCCCTTCACCCTGGCCGGGCGTACTTTCCAGTCGCGCCTGCTGGTCGGTACCGGCAAGTACCGTGACATGGAAGAAACCCGCCTGGCCATCGAGGCTTCGGGTGCCGAGATCGTCACCGTTGCCGTGCGCCGCACCAACATCGGCCAGAACCCGGGCGAGCCGAACCTGCTCGACGTGTTGCCACCGGACCGCTACACCATCCTGCCGAACACCGCTGGTTGCTACGACGCAGTCGAAGCCGTGCGCACCTGCCGCCTGGCCCGTGAACTGCTGGATGGCCACAACCTGGTCAAGCTGGAAGTGCTGGCCGACCAGAAAACCTTGTTCCCCAATGTGATCGAAACCCTCAAGGCCGCCGAAGTGTTGGTCAAGGACGGTTTCGACGTGATGGTCTACACCAGTGACGATCCGATCATCGCCCGCCAGCTGGCCGAAGCCGGCTGCATCGCGGTCATGCCGCTGGCTGGCCTGATCGGTACCGGCCTGGGTATCTGCAACCCCTACAACCTGCAGATCATCCTGGAAGAGTCCAAGGTGCCGGTGCTGGTCGATGCCGGTGTAGGTACCGCGTCCGACGCTACCATCGCCATGGAAATGGGCTGTGAAGCGGTGCTGATGAACTCGGCCATCGCCCACGCCCAGCAGCCGGTGCTGATGGCCGAGGCCATGAAGCACGCCATCGTCGCCGGTCGCATGGCCTACCTGGCCGGCCGTATGCCGAAGAAACTCTATGCCAGCGCCTCTTCGCCGCTGGATGGTCTGATCAAGTAAGAGCCCCTGATGACTGAATCGCACGATACGCCGATCACCCCCGACGGCGAAGCCCGCCCGCACCGCCGCATCAAGAGTTTCGTGATGCGCGCCGGGCGCATGACCGAAGGCCAGCAACGTGGCCTGGAGCAGGGCGGCCCGCTGTACATCCTGCCGCTGGCCGACAGCCCGGTGGACTACGACCAGGTGTTCGGCCGTTCGGCGCCGCGCACCCTGGAGATCGGCTTCGGCATGGGCCATTCCCTGCTGGAAATGGCGGCTGCCGCGCCTGAGCAGGACTTCATCGGTGTGGAAGTACACCGCCCGGGTGTTGGCGCGCTGCTCAACGGTGTGCTTACCCAAGGCCTGAAGAACCTGCGGGTATATGACTGCGATGCCATCGAAGTGCTGAACCGCTGCGTGGCGGACAACAGCCTCGACCGCCTGATGCTGTTCTTCCCTGACCCATGGCACAAGGCGCGTCACCACAAGCGCCGCATCGTCCAGCTGGAGTTCGCCGAGCTGGTACGGCGCAAGCTCAAGCCCGGTGGTGTGTTCCACATGGCTACCGACTGGGAGCCGTATGCCGAGTACATGCTGGAAGTGATGAGCGCTGCCCCGGGCTATCGCAACCGTGCGGCCGACGGTACCTACGTGCCGCGCCCGGAAGAGCGCCCGATCACCAAGTTCGAGCGCCGCGGCGAGCGGCTGGGACATGGGGTTTGGGATTTGAAGTTCGAGAAGGTGGATTGATCGGCTGATACGGCCTTTCGGTGCACTGGTGCCTGCAGGAATGCAGGCGAAAAAAAACCGCCTTGAGAAGGGCGGTTTTTTTATGTGAGCGACAGGACTGAGTATCCTTCGATCTGAGGTTTCACAGAAAACCCTCACACAGTTTTCGAAGTCATCGAAGTGCCGGTTAGATGCTGGAAGATTGGCCCGCCAATACGGAGGCCAGGGCATATGAAGCGTTTGCTTGATGCGCTGAGCCGCGTCTGGAAGCTCATCCGGATCTTGACTGTGCTCAAGACCGTTCGGGATTTCATGCGCGATCACTTCGATGATGCCCAGTAAGGGCTAGTCAAGTGGTAGGGCTGCCCTGGTTTTCCGGGGCAGCTTTTAGAACCCATCTCTGTACTCGGATTACGCGCTCCTACAAGGGTTCAGTGCCAGGCCGTGGCTCAGCCCCGGCGATCCGCCACTACCCCGATCAGCACCAATACCACCAGCAAAACCGGCGCCAGCGCGTAGTTGTTGAACTGGCTCAGCCCCTTCACCACCCACGGCGTGGCGTAGATCAGTGCCGCACCGCTGCCGATCATCACCAGCAAGGCCATGAACGGTACGCGCAGGGCGCCCGCCAGGCCGCCCAGGCGCTGTTCCACCCAGCCCTTGATATCGGTGCCGAACAGCACCAGCAGGCAGCCTACCAAGGCCAGTGAAATCTCCGACAGGTTGCTGCGGCTCCAGCGAGAAACCGTCGCGAGCAGATCAAGTACCAGATCCATGGGTCATCCTTAGGTCAAGAAATACTGCAGCAGGTCATTGAGGAACAACTGGCCCCTTGGCGTGGCCACCAGTCGATCCGGTTGGACCTGCAAAAGGCCTTTTTGTTCGGCGGCGCGGCGGGCTTCGGCCAGCTGTGCCAGCGGCAAACCGGTACGCTGGGTGAACAGTTCGGCTTCCACGCCATCGGTCAGGCGCAGTGCGTTCATCAGGAACTCGAACGGCAGTTCGTCGACCGGCAGCCGCTTCTCGCCGGCCTTGAACGGCTTGGCCAGGTTCAGGTAGTCCTTGGGCAGGCGGGTTTTCCAGGTGCGCAGGATGCGCCCGTCGGCGAAGGTCAGCTTGCCGTGGGCACCGGCACCGATGCCGATGAAGTCGCCAAAGCGCCAATAGTTGAGGTTGTGCCGTGCGGCGCGGCCCGCCTGGGCGTAGGCCGAGACTTCGTACTGGCGGAAGCCGTGCTCGGCCATCAGCGCCTGGCCGGCTTCCTGGATATCCCAGAGGATGTCGTCCTCGGGCAGCTCGGGTGGCTGGTTCCAGAACACCGTGTTCGGCTCCACGGTCAGCTGGTACCACGACAGGTGCGTCGGCCCCAGGTCGATGGCCTGGCGCAGGTCGCCCAGCGCGTCGTCCAGCGACTGCTCGGGCAGGCCGTGCATCAGGTCCATGTTGAAGTTGTCGAAGCCGGCGGCGCGCGCCATGCCGGCGGCACGGACCGCTTCATCGCCGTTGTGGATGCGCCCGAGCGCCTGCAGTTTGGCTGGCTGGAAGCTCTGCACGCCGATGGACAGGCGGTTGATGCCGGTTTGCCGGTAGGCCTTGAACTTGTCCTGCTCGAACGTACCCGGGTTGGCCTCCAGGGTGATTTCGATGTCCGGCGCAAACGGGATACGTTGCTCCACGCCACGCAGCAGCCGGCCAAGAGCGTCGGCACTGAACAGGCTGGGGGTACCGCCACCGAAGAAGATCGAGCTGATCGGCCGGCCTTGCACGGCGGCCAGCTCCTGGTCGAGGTCGGTCAGCAGGGCGGCGACGTAGGCGTCTTCCGGCAGTTCAGGCCCGGCAGCGTGGGAGTTGAAGTCGCAGTAAGGGCATTTGCGTACGCACCATGGGATGTGGATGTACAGCGCCAGCGGCGGCAGGCTGGTGAAGCCTGCTGCGCCGGGGGTGGACAGCGTTTCGATCATGCCAGGCCCAGACGTTGGCGCAGCAGGGCCATGGCGCGGGCGCGGTGGCTGAGCTGGTTCTTGTCCACAGGAGCCAGGTCGGCGCTGGAGCAGCCGCACTCCGGAACCCAGAACAGCGGGTCGTAGCCAAAGCCGTGCTCGCCACTGGCCTCGAACATGATGCGCCCGTGCCACAGGCCTTCGCAGAGGATCGGCAGCGGGTCGTCGGCATGGCGCACCAGCGCCAGGACGCAGACGAACTGCGCACCGCGCTCGGCTTCAGGCACGTCTTTCAGCGCTTCGAGCAGCTTGGCGTTGTTCGCCGCATCACCCTTGCCGTCGGCATAGCGCGCCGAGTAGATGCCCGGCGCGCCGCCGAGGAAGTCCACCGCCAGGCCCGAATCGTCGGCCAGGGCCGGCAGGCCGGAAATGCGTGCGGCGTTGCGTGCCTTGAGGATGGCGTTCTCGACGAACGACAGGCCGGTTTCTTCCGGTTCGACCTGGCTGAACTCGCCGATCGAGCGCAGCTGCACGGAGGCGCCGAGCATGGCCTGGAGTTCCTTGAGTTTGCCGGCGTTGTGGCTGGCCAATACGAGTTGCTGGAAATTCATCATTCGCCTGGGAACACTTCCTGGTTGAAGCTGAGGGAGTTGCTGATGCCGCCGGTTTCGATGTTCAGGTCGAAGGTGACGGTTTCTGGCTGGTCGATCTTGAACTGGGCGATGTAGTACACGGCGCCCTGTTCGGTGATCTGCTTGAATGACAGCGGGCTGCTGCGCCCGGTCAGGTCCTTGACCGTGCCGCTGACCACCGCCATGGCGGGCTTGTTGGCCTTGAGCACGGCAATGTTGAGCACACCCTGGTTCTTGCTGCGGACCAGGCCGGTGGCCGCGGCCACCTCCGGTGTCAGCATGCTCGAGGTGAACGCACTGTAATGCACCGTCACGTCGCCAAACACTTCCTTGCGCTCGGGGCGGGCGGCATCGGCAGCCAGTACCGGCAGGGCCAGGCACAGGCTGATCAGGAACAGGGCTAGGCGACGCATGGGGTGACTCCTCCGGTGGGCGTCAGACCGCGAGCTGATGCTCTTGCAGGCCCGGGCTGCTGACGCGATAGATGCCGATCTCACCTAGAAGATTAGGCCAAAGTCGGCCACCCCACCCATTACGGTGCAAGTGATCGACGGCCAGGCGGTCGAGCACCTTGGCCCGGCGTTCGTGCACCAGCTCTTCGAAGTCGGCGAAGGTGCAGAAGTGGATGTTCGGCGTGTTGTACCAGGTGTACGGCATGAAGTCCGATACCGGCATGCGGCCTTTGGTCGCCAGGTACCAGCGGCAACGCCAGTGGCCGAAGTTGGGGAAGGTGATGATGCACTGGCGGCCCACGCGCAGCATCTCGTCAAGGATGCGGTCGGGGTACTCCACGGCCTGCAGGGCCTGGGTCATGATCACCACGTCGAAACTGTTGCTGGCGAAGTTGCCCAGGCCCTTGTCCAGGTCCTGCTCGATCACGTTGACGCCCTTGGCCACGCAGGCGGCGATGTTGTCGGCGTCGATTTCCAGGCCATAGCCGGTGACCTGCTTGCGGTCGCGCAGCGAGGCCAGCAGTTCGCCGCTGCCGCAGCCCAGGTCGAGTACCCGGCTGCCGGCGGGGATCCAGTCGTGGATGATTTCCAGATCGGCTCTCATGCTGTCCTCAGATGGCAATGCGGTTCATGTAGTTCGAGAAACCCTGCATGTAGCGAGGTGTGGGGATCAGGAAGGCATCGTGCCCGTAAGGCGAGTCGATCTCCAGGTAGCAGACGTTCTTGCGCGCAGCCATCAGGGCGTCGACGATCTCGCGCGAACGGGCCGGGGAGAAGCGCCAGTCGGTAGTGAACGACATGATGCAGTAATCCGCCTTGACGTGGTCCAGGGTGGCCGCCAGGTCGCCGCCTTTGGCTGCAGCCGGGTCGAAATAGTCCAGCGCCTTGGTCATCAGCAGGTAGGTGTTGGCGTCGAAACGGCCGGAGAACTCCTCGCCCTGATAGCGCAGGTAGCTCTCGACCTGGAATTCGACGCTGTGGAAGTCGTAGTTGAGCTTGTCGCTCTTCAGCTCACGGCCGAATTTTTCACCCATCGAGTCGTCCGACAGATAGGTGATGTGGCCGACCATGCGCGCCAGCATCAGGCCGCGTTTGGGGATTACCCCCTGGTCCTGGAACGAACCGCCGTGGAATTCGGGGTCGGTGAGGATGGCCTGGCGTGCCACTTCGTTGAAGGCGATGTTCTGTGCCGACAGCTTGGGCGCCGAGGCGATGTCGACGCAATGGCGCACGCGCTCGGGGTAGCTGATGGTCCACTGCAGCGCCTGCATGCCACCCAGGCTGCCACCGACTACCGCGGCCCACTGATGGATGCCCAGGCGCTCGGCCAGGCGCACCTGGCTGTGTACCCAGTCTTCCACGGTCAGCACCGGGAAGTCGGCGCCATAGGCTTTGCCGGTGGCCGGGTTGATGCTGCTGGGGCCGGTACTGCCGTTGCAGCCGCCCAGGTTGTTCAGGCTGACCACGAAGAAACGGTTGGTGTCGATCGGCTTGCCAGGGCCGATGCAGCTGTCCCACCAGCCCGGCTTGCGGTCGGTGGCGGCATGGTAGCCAGCGGCATGATGGTGGCCGGACAGGGCATGGCAGATCAGCACGGCATTGCTCGCGCTGGCGTTCAGGGTGCCATAGGTCTCGTAGACCAGTTCATAACTGGCCAGGGAGCGGCCACAGGCCAGGGCCAGCGGCTCATCGAACCGGGCTGTTTGCGGTACTACCAGACCGACGGAATCTTCGGGAAAGACAGTGGACATCGACCCTGCTCACGCTTGACGGAGGCGTAAGTCTAAAGAGCGCTACCCCCAGCGGCAAGCAAAGGCTTGCCGCTGGAAGCAACCAAGGTCAGGTGAGGCTCAGATCATCCGCCACAGCTCTTGTGGCATGCCGGCATAGGCGGCCAGCGGCGGCATGACGAACGACTGGATTACCTGGATCGCAAGGAAGGCGAAGATCGGCGAGATATCCATGCCGCCCAGGTTGGGCACGATGCGGCGGAACGGTGCCAGCACCGGCTCGCTGATCTGGTAGGCCAGCTCAGCTGCGGGGTTGTGGCTGTTGGGGGCCACCCAGGACACGATCACCATGACGATCATCGCCACCCAGAAAATCTTCAGGAATAGCGAGGTGATACCGATGATTGCCCACATCAGCAGGTGCAGGATGTCACCGAAGGTGCCGTAGGTGACCATCAGCACGAAGGCCATCAGCAGCGCCTGGATGAGCACCGACAGTAGCAGAGACGAGGTGTCCAGCCCGCCGACGCTGGGGATGACCCGGCGAATCGGCTTGAGCAGCGGCTGTGTGGCACGCACGGCGAACTGGCACAGCGGGTTGTAGAAGTTGGCCTTGACCAGCTGCAGGACGAAGCGCAGCAGGACGATCACCAGGTACAGGCTGACCAGGGTTTGCACCACGAAGATCGCGGCGCCGGACAGTGCATTCATCTATGGCTCCTTATTTGCCCAATTGTTCGGCCAGCTCTGCGGAGCGTGTGGCCGCGGCCTGCAGCGCCTGTTCGACGATGGCTTCGAAGCCGCTGGCCTGGAACGACTTGATCGCAGCTTCCGTGGTGCCGGCAGGCGAGGTGACCCGGCGGCGCAGTTCGGCGGCATCGACATCGCTGGCAACCGCCATGCGCGCGGCGCCCAGGGCTGTCTGCAGGGTCAGCTGGGAGGCGGTTTCACGTGGCAGGCCAAGCTTTTCGCCCGCCGCGGTCATGGCCTCGATCAGCAGGAAGAAGTACGCCGGGCCGCTGCCGGAGACGGCGGTCACGGCGTCCAGTTGCTGCTCCTGTTCCAGCCACAGGGCGGTGCCCACGGCCGACAGCAGTTGCTCGGCCTGCTCGCGCTGTGCGCCGGACACTTCGGCGGTGGCGTACAGGCCGCTGACGCCCTGGCGCAGCAGTGCCGGGGTGTTGGGCATGCAGCGCACCACCGGGCGAGCACCCACCCAGCTCTGCAGGCTGGCGCAGGTGATGCCGGCGGCGATGGAAACGATCAGCTGGCCATCCTGCAGGTTCGGTTGCAGGGCCTGGCACACGGCTTTCATGACCTGCGGCTTGACCGCCAGCACGATGACGTCGGCGCCATCGATGGCCTGGGCGTTGTTCTCGAAGGTTTCGATGCCGTGCTCGGCCTGGATGCGGCTGCGGGTCTCGGCGCCCGGGTCGCTGGCGCGGATCTGCGAGGCGTCCAGGCCCTGGGCACGCAGACCACCGATCAGGCTGGCGGCCATGTTGCCGGCGCCGATAAAGGCAATACGAGTCTTGCTCATGTCAGGTCCTTGTGGGGAAGAGTGAGTAAAGCATGGAATCAGGGCTGCCCGTAGTCGCGGGCACCGAACAGGGCGGTGCCGATACGCACCCAGGTCGCCCCCTGTGCAATGGCCGCTTCCAGGTCGTGGCTCATGCCCATGGACAGGGTGTCCAGGCCAAGGCCCAGGCCTTCCTGCAGCTGGCGCAGGGTGGCGAAGGCGGCTTCCTGGGCGGCTCGGTCATCGGTGGGTTCGGGGATGGCCATCAGCCCGCGCAGGCACAGGTTGGGCAGCGCGGCTACCGCCTTGGCCAGGGCCGGCAGGTCGGCAGGGGCGCAGCCAGACTTGCTGTCTTCGCCGCTGACGTTCACCTGCAGGCAGATGTTCAGTGGCGCCAGCCCGGCCGGGCGCTGCTCCGACAGGCGTTGGGCGATTTTCAGGCGGTCCACGGAATGTACCCAGTCGAAATGCTCGGCGATGGCCTTGGTCTTGTTCGACTGAATGGGGCCGATGAAGTGCCAGATCAAGGGCAGGTCGCTGAGTGCCTGCTGCTTTGTCAGCGCTTCCTGTAGGTAATTTTCCCCGACATCGCGTACGCCAGCGGCATGGATCTCACGGATGGCGCTGGCTGGCTTGGTCTTGCTCACGGCCAGCAACTGGACGCTGGCCGGATCGCGCCCGGCAGCCTGGGCAGCGCTGGTGATACGGGCGGAAATAGCGGAAAGGTTGTCTGCTAGGGTGGACATGGACTGATGCCGGCGGCTGTGGGGTTTGCGGCATTCTACCTACTTGAAGGCCTTTGGGGAGTCTCATGGATGTGACCGACCTGTTGGCCCGGGCTGTAGATGCGGGGGCTTGCGACCTGCACCTGGCAGCGGGGCAGATACCGATGTTGCGCCTGGATGGCGAGCTGCAGCGCATGGCCCTGCCGGCCTTGTGCTCGGCCGCCTTGATCGAGGGGCTGGCACCCATGTTGGGTGAAGACCAGCGCCGGCAATGGGCCCAGGGTGATGAGCTGGACCTGGCGCTGGAACTGCCTGCGCTCGGGCGCTTTCGGCTGAACCTGTTTCGCCAGTTGCATGGCCCTGCCGCCACCTTTCGCCTGATCCCGGGGCGCATCGCCACGCTCGATGAACTCGACCTGAGGGATGTGTTTCAAGCTGTTGCGCAGTGCAGTGATGGCTTGATCCTGGTGGGTGGGCCGACCGGCAGCGGCAAGTCCAGCACCCTGGCGACGCTACTGGACCAGCTGAACCGTGATCGGGCACTGCATATCATTACCCTCGAAGACCCTGTCGAAGTTATCCACAGCAGCCAGCGCAGCCTGGTCAACCAGCGTGAGATCGGTCGCCACTGCGGTGGGTTCGCCCAAGGGCTACGCAGTGCCCTGCGCCAGGACCCGGATGTGATCATGATCGGTGAGCTGCGCGACCTGGAAACCATTCGCCTGGCCTTGCGCGCGGCCGAGACCGGGCACCTGGTGCTGGCGACCATGCATACGCGTTCGGCGGCCAACAGCATTGACCGGTTGGTGGAGGTGTTTGCTGCCGAGGAAAAGCCGCTGGTGCGGACGATGCTGGCCGAGTCATTGCGCCTGGTGGTGGCGCAGGTACTGGTCAGGCGTGCGGGTGGTGGGCGGATTGCGGCGCGGGAAGTGCTGGTGGTGACGCCAGCGGTGCGCAACCTGGTTCGGGAGGGGCGGATGGCGCAGTTGTGTTCGGTGATGCAGGCGGGTGGTGCGGACGGGATGCGGACGATGGAGGGGGCGATGCGAGGGTTGAAGGAGAGGGGGCTGATCAGCGATCTATAGTGCCTGTGCTGGCCCTTTCGCGGGTAAACCCGCTCCCACATGGATAACACAGCCTTCGAATGCTGTGGTGTACCTGTGGGAGCGGGTTTACCCGCGAAGAGGCCCGGGCAGGAGAGCGCCGATCAGCTCAGCGCTTGGCCAGGTTCAGCTGCTGCTGTTCTTTCGGCAGCACCCGCTTGGCCACTACGTAATGCTTCTGCCAGTAAGGCTTGCTCAGGGTGTCGATGCTTACCCGCTTGCCACGGCGTGGTGCATGGATGAAGCGGTCGTTGCCCAGGTAGATGGCAACGTGGTTCACCCGGCGGCTCTTGATGTTGAAGAAGATCAGGTCACCTGGCTTGAGGTCACCCTTGGCCACCTTCACGCCGTGGCCCTGGGCCATGGCATTGGAGGTGCGCGGCAGGTCGACGTCGGCGACGTCGTTGAAGGCGTATTTGACCAGCCCGCTGCAGTCGAAGCCTTTCTTCGGGCTGCTGCCGCCCCAGACATAAGGGGTGCCGAGCACATTCACCGCACGGCTGAGCACATCGCTGCTCTGCTTCGGCGACATGGCAGCGATCGGCATGCCGGGCACGCCGCGGCTGCTGCTGGCAGCATTGCCTGGGCGGGTGCGCAGCGCGGTCTGCTTGACCGGTGCGTGTCTCACCGAGGCGTTGGTGGTATAGCCGGTGAAACCATTGGGAAGACGTTGCTCACGGTTGGTGGCGTGGGCGGCCAGGGGCAATAATAGGCAGAGGGTCAGCCATGTCTTGAGTAAAGGCGGCATAGATGAAGCTCTTATGAATAGTTATGTGTTGGGCGCGCAACTTTATAACAGCTTTTTGATCAGTCTTTGATCCGTTGGTCGATTGTTCAGGTGCCGTACGTCGGCCTGCGACAAGAAAGTCACATTTTTTTTTAGAAAATTTTCGGATAACCCAAGGGGGCTATGAATGAACAGTTATCAACAGGGGGCGCCGTTTCACGACACCCACAGCAAGACCATTGGCTATCTGCTATGGATTTTCGGCTTTACCGGGTCGCATCGCTTCTATTACGGCAAGCCCGTCACCGGCACCATCTGGTTCTTCACCCTGGGCCTGCTGGGCATCGGTTGGTTGATCGACCTGTTCCTGATCCCGTCCATGGACCGTGAAGCCGACCTGAGGTTCCAGTCCGGGCGCGTTGACTACAACATCGCCTGGATCCTGCTGACCTTCCTCGGGGTGTTTGGCCTGCACCGGCTGTACCAGGGCAAGTGGGTGACCGCGATCATCTACTTCTTTACCGGCGGGCTGTTCCTGGTGGGGGTGCTGTATGACTTCTGGACGCTGAACAGCCAGGTTTCCGAGCGGAACGCATCGCGCTGAAATTATTCGCGGGTGAACCCGCTCCTACAGGCACCATAGAGCCCTGTGGGAGCGGGTTCACCCGCGAAGAGGCCGGAAGCGCCTATGAAAAAGGCCTGTCGCACCGAAGCGGCAAGGCCTTTTTTGTTACTGACGGGTCTGCCGCTGCTGCAGCAACAGGTTGCTGAAACCTGCCCCGGCCAACTGTTTCTGCGCCCCGGTAAGCTGCTCACGGTTGCTGAACGGGCCCACCAGTACGCGGTACCAGGTTTCGTCCTTGACCGTGCCCGACTCTACCTTCACTGCCTGGCCCAGCAGAATGATCTGCGCGCGCACCTTGTCGGCATCGGCCTGCTTGCGGAACGAGCCTGCCTGCAGGAAGAACTGGGTGGTCGCCGCCGGCTTGATCACCGGTGGTGCCGGTGGCGGAGTCTGCCCCATCAGCGCTGCCTGGGCGCGCGCCGTGTCGATCTTCGCCGCTTCGGCCGGTGTCACCGGAGTCACCGGTTGGGCCGGTACTGGAGGCGTTTTCTCTGGCACGGCCTCCGGCGGCACGATCACCTCGGACTCCGGCAGCAGCGTGTAGAAGTCATACTTCGGCTTCACCGGCTGCTGCGGGGTGGCCTGCGCCGGCTTGCCAGCTTCGGCCACTTTCTCCGCCTTCTGCTGCTCAGGCTTGGTGCGCTTGATGTCTTCGCCACCGGGCTCGAGTTTCATCAGGAACACGATGAACGCGCCTACGGTCAGGCCGACCGCCAGCCATACCCAACCGGGAATCGGCTGCTTGGCCGGCGCCGTCTGGCGGCTGGCGCCGCGTTTGGGTGCGGGTTTTTTCTTGGCAGCCAACTTACATGCGCTCCAGGGTTTCCAGGCCGAGCAGTTCCAGACCTTGCTTGAGGGTGCGGCCAGTCAGGGCTGCCAGGCGCAGGCGGCTCTGTTGTTGCTCCGGGGTATCGGCAGCCAGAATCGGGCAGTTCTCGTAGAAGCTGGAGAACAGGCCGGCCAGGTCGTACAGGTAGCTGCACAGCACGTGCGGCGTGCCCTTGTCGGCGACGTTGTTGAGGATTTCGCCAAACTGCGCCAGGCGCGCGGCCAGGTCCTGCTCGTGGGCAGCCTGCAGCACGATGTTGCCTTCGACTTCATCGAAGCCCTTGCCCAGCTTGCGGAACACGCCGGCCACGCGGGTGTAGGCGTACAACAGGTAAGGCGCGGTGTTGCCTTCGAAGTTGAGCATCAGTTCGAAGTTGAAGCTGTAGTCGCTGGTGCGGTGCTTGGACAGGTCGGCGTACTTCACCGCGCCAATGCCCACCACTTCACCGATGTGGCGCAGTTCTTCGTCGGCCAGGCTCGGGTTCTTTTCCTTGACCAGCGCGTAGGCGCGCTCCTTGGCCTCGGTGAGCAGGTCGATCAGCTTCACGGTGCCGCCGTCACGGGTCTTGAACGGGCGGCCGTCGGCGCCGTTCATGGTGCCGAAGCCCATGTGTTCCATCTGCATCGGGTGGCCGACGAAGCCTGCGCGGCGTGCAACTTCGAACACCTGGTTGAAGTGCAGGGCCTGGCGCTGGTCGACGAAGTACAGGGCGCGGTCCGCCTTGAGCACGTTGCTGCGGTAGCGCACGGCGGCCAGGTCGGTGGTGGCGTACAGGTAGCCGCCGTCGGCCTTCTGCACGATTACCGGCAGTGGTTCGCCTTCGCTGTTCTTGAACTCGTCGAGGAACACGCACTGGGCGCCCTGGTCTTCGACCAGCAGGCCCTTGGCCTTGAGGTCGGCAACCACGTTGGCCAGGTCGTCGTTGTAGGCGCTTTCACCCATCACGTCGGCCATGGTCAGCTTGACGTTGAGCAGCTCGTAGGTTTTCTGGCAGTGCGACAGCGAAATGTCCTTGAAGCGCGTCCACAGGGCCATGCAGTCCGCGTCGCCGGCCTGCAGCTTGACCACCAGGCCGCGGGCGCGGGTGGCGAATTCTTCGGATTCGTCGAAGCGCTTCTTGGCGGCACGGTAGAAGTTTTCCAGGTCCGACAGCTCGTCGCTGGTGATCGGGTTTTCTTCCAGGTAAGCCAGCAGCATGCCGAACTGGGTGCCCCAGTCGCCCACGTGGTTCTGGCGGATCACGTCATCACCGAGAAACTCCAGCACGCGCGCCACACTGTCACCGATGATGGTCGAACGCAGGTGGCCGACGTGCATCTCCTTGGCCAGGTTGGGTGCCGACATGTCGATCACCACCTTTTGCGCAGGGCCGGCCTTGCGCGCGCCCAGGTGGGCGTCGGCCAGTGCAGCATCCAGGCGGTTGGCCAGGGCGTCGGTGTTCTGGAAGAAGTTGAGGAAGCCGGGGCCGGCGATCTCGACCTTGCTGATGTCGGCGCTGGCCGGCAGGGCATTGATCAGTTTCTCGGCCAGGTCGCGCGGCTTCATGCCGGCCGGCTTGGCCAGCATCATGGCGATGTTGCTGGCAAAGTCGCCGTGGGTCTTGTCCCGGGCGTTTTCCACCTGGATCGCCGGCGACAGCCCTTCAGGCAGCACACCGTCGGTGACGAGTTGGGTGAGGGCTTGCTGGATCAGCTGGCGAATGGTGTCTTTCATGGGGATCTCTTTTCGACCGCAAGCGCGGTGGAGCGCTTGGATGCGCAGGTGGAAAAACTGGGCATTATCCGTGGCTGGGGGCGGGTTGCCAACCTTTGGGGCTGCAAAGCAGCCCGCAGGATCAATAAAGGTCTACCGGGTCGACATCCAGCGACCAACGCACCTGGCGCCCGCTCGGCATCTGCTCCAACACTAGCAACCAGGCGCTGATCAGTCGATGCAAAGGCGCCCGCGTATTGGCCTGTATCAACAATTGCGCGCGGAAGCGCCCGGCGCGGCGCTCCATGGGGGCCGGTACCGGCCCCAGCAGCTCGATGCCAGGCAGCTGCTGTTCGGCCACCAGGCGCTCGGCGGCGGCACAGGCCTCGTCGAGGAAACCTTCGGCCTGCCCGGGCTTGTGCGCTTCGGCGCGCAGCAGTGCCAGGTGCGAGTAAGGCGGCAGCCCGGCGGCGCGGCGTTCGTCCAGGGCCTGCTCGGCGAAGGCGAAGTAGCCCTGCTCGGTAAGCTGCACCAGCAGCGGATGGTCGGCCAGGTGGGTCTGGATGATGACCTTGCCGGGTTCCTCGGCCCGCCCGGCCCGCCCGGCAACCTGCACGATCAGCTGCGCCATGCGTTCGCTGGCGCGGAAATCGCCGGAGAACAGCCCGCCATCGGCATCGAGGATGGCCACCAGAGTCACCCGCGGGAAGTGGTGGCCCTTGGCGAGCATCTGGGTGCCGACAAGGATGCTCGGCTGGCCGCGCTGGATGGTGCTGAACAGGTTGTACATGGCGTCCTTGCGTGCCGTGCTGTCGCGGTCCACGCGCAGGATCGGGTAATCCGGGAACAGCACTTTCAGGCGCTCTTCGGCGCGCTCGGTGCCGGCACCGACCGGGCGCAGGTCAACGTGGTTGCACTGCGGGCACTGCTGCGGCAGGCGCTCGTCATAGCCGCAATGGTGGCAGCGCAGCACGCCGGAGCGCTGGTGCACGGTCATGCGTGCATCGCAGCGCGGGCATTCGGACAGCCAGCCGCAATCGTGGCACAGCAAGGTCGGGGCGAAGCCGCGGCGGTTGAGGAACACCAGCACTTGCTGGCCCGCCTCCAGGGTCTGGCGGATGGCCTGCTGCAGCGGACCGCTGATGCCGCTGTCCAGCGGCAGGCTCTTCACATCCAGACGCAGCATGCGCGGCGGGCGGGCGCCGCCGGCGCGCTGGTTCATGCGCAGCAGGCGGTAGCGACCGGTCAGGGCATTGTGCAGGGTTTCCAGCGATGGCGTGGCAGAACCGAGCAGGATCGGGATGTTTTCCTGGTGGGCGCGCACCAGCGCCAGGTCGCGGGCGTGGTAGCGCAAGCCTTCCTGCTGTTTATAGGAACCGTCGTGCTCCTCGTCGATGATGATCAGGCCGGGGTTCTTCATCGGCGTGAACAGCGCCGAGCGGGTGCCGATGATGATGTCGGCCTCGCCATCCCGGGCGGCCAGCCAGGCATCCAGGCGCTCGCGGTCGTTCACCGCCGAATGCAGCAGGGCGATGCGGGCGTTGAAGCGTTGCTCGAAGCGGGCCAGGGTCTGTGGGCCGAGGTTGATCTCCGGGATCAGTACCAGGGCCTGCTTGCCGGCTTCGAGGGTTTCGCGGATCAGCTGCAGGTACACCTCGGTCTTGCCGCTGCCGGTGACACCGGCCAGCAGGAAGGCACCAAAGCCGCCAAAGCCTTCGCATACGGCGTCGAAGGCGTCGCGTTGCTCTTCGTTGAGCGGTAGTTCCGGCTGGGCCAGCCAGTGTTCATGGCGCAGCGTCGGCAGGTGGCGGCGGACCTCGATCTGCACCAGGTCCTTGGCCAGCAGCAGGTCGAGGCTGTCCTTGTTCAGGTTGAGCTTGGCCAGCAGGCTGTGGGCCACACCGTGCGGGTGCTGGGCCAGGGTCTTGAGGGCATCGCGCTGGCGTGGTGCACGGGCGATGCGCGGGTCTTCCAGGCGGGCGCCGGGGGCGACGTGCCAGAAGCGCTCCTGGCGCATTTCGGCGGGTTCACCCTGGCGCAACAGGGTTGGCAAGGCCCAGCTCAGCGTGTCGCCCAGGCTGTGCTGGTAGTACTGGGCGGTCCACAGGCACAATTTGAATAGCGACGGCGGGATCGGCGACACCGGGTCGAGCAGGGCGCTGGCCGGCTTTAGCTTGTCGGCTGGCACTTCGCTCTGCTCGCACACCTCCACCAGCACGCCGATCATTTCGCGGCGGCCGAATGGCACGCGAATGCGCATGCCCGGGGTCAGGGTCTGGCGCGCCATGCTTGCCGGCGCCTTGTAGTCGAACAGGCGACGCAGCGGAGAGGGCAGGGCAAGGCGCAGGATGACGTCGGACACGCGGAAAGTCTCGGAGGGCGTTTCAAAGACTGGCGAGCCTAGCAGACGACGGTCGGTGCAAGCGACAACTTGCGTTGGCGTGATGCTCTGGTATTATTCGCCGCCTAATTACGTGCGGTATTCAACAATTGGTGTTGGGTGGCGGCACGCAGCTCGAGGAAGTGACCATGAAAGCAGATATTCATCCGAACTACGAAGTAGTTGCAGTCACCTGCAGCTGCGGCAACAAATTCGAAACGCGTTCGACCCTGGGCAACACCCTGGCGATCGACGTTTGCAACCTGTGCCACCCGTTCTACACCGGTAAGCAGAAAGTCCTGGACACCGGTGGTCGCGTACAGAAGTTCGCCGATCGCTTCGGTATGTTCGGTACCAAGAAGTAATCATGCGCATGGCGAATCCTTCGGGCTTCGCGTTGCTGCTGAAAAAAGCGCCCCTTGTGGGCGCTTTTTTTATGGGCGTCATCTGGCATGTCCCGGCCCTGGCGTTCTGCCCACTGCCAGAGCAAATGCAGCAGGTGGCGGTACGCCAGGTGGTGGATGGCGATACCTTGCGCCTGGTCGATGGCCGCAGTGTGCGCCTGATCGGCATAAATACCCCGGAAATCGGCCGCAACGGCCGCACCAGCGAGCCCTATGCCGAGGCCGCCAGGCAGCGCCTGCAGGCGTTGGTCAAGGCCAGTGACGGGCGTGTCGGGCTGGTGCCGGGCATCGAGGCCAGGGACAAATACGGCCGTACGCTGGCGCACATCTACGGCCGCAATGGCGACAATCTGGAAGCGCAATTGCTCAGCGAGGGCCTGGGTTATCGTGTGGCGGTTGCCCCCAATGTGCGCCTCAGCGCTTGCCAACAGCTTGCCGAGCAGGCAGCGCGCAAGGCTGGCAGCGGACTGTGGCGCCGTTCGCCGGTGGTGCGTGCTGGGGATGTGAGGCAGTCGGGTTTCGCGATCATTGCAGGCCGCATCGAAGGCGTGGAGCGCAACCGGGGCGGGGTCTGGCTGACCCTGGACAGTGCTGTGGTGCTGCAGGTTCCCGCTCGTCTGCAACGCAACTTCCCCGCCAGCTTCTTCGATAACCTCAAGGGACGCCAGGTCGAAGCGCGTGGTTGGGTGCTGGATCGTTCCCGCAAGGGCGGCCTCAAACCCGGGCAGCGACGCTGGGTGTTGCCGTTGACCGATCCGAGCATGTTGGAGCGCATTTCAGGCTAAAAGATGTAGACATTTCGCTATTAGATTGTACACACTGTGAGCCGTATGCCCCGTGGGTTATAGCGTAAAGTCGTAGGCTAAAGGCCTTGACACAAGTGACCGACCAGTCTTGTGACTCCCCGGCTCTTTGCGTATCCTCGGCGGTCCGTCAGAACAGTAAATAGCGGAATGCCCACCATGTCAGACCTGAAAACCGCCGCTCTCGAATACCACGCTCAACCTCGTCCGGGGAAACTGAGCGTCGAGCTCTCCAAGCCCACTGCCACCGCCCGTGACCTCGCCCTGGCCTACAGCCCAGGTGTTGCTGAGCCCGTGCGCGAAATCGGCCGTGATCCAGAGCTGGCTTACAAATACACCGGCAAAGGCAACCTGGTTGCGGTGATTTCCGATGGCACCGCCATCCTCGGTCTGGGCGACCTCGGCCCACTGGCTTCCAAGCCGGTCATGGAAGGCAAGGGTGTTCTGTTCAAGCGTTTCGCCGGTATCGACGTGTTCGACATCGAAGTCGAATCGGAAAGCCCGCAAGCGTTCATCGACACCGTTCGCCGCATCTCGATCACCTTCGGTGGCATCAACCTCGAAGACATCAAGGCACCTGAGTGCTTTGAAATCGAGCGCACCCTGATCGAACAGTGCGACATCCCGGTATTCCACGATGACCAGCACGGTACCGCCATCGTGACCGCGGCCGGCATGATCAACGCCCTGGAAATCGCCGGCAAGAAGCTGGAAGACGCCAAGATCGTCTGCCTGGGTGCCGGCGCTGCGGCCATCTCCTGCATGAAGCTGCTGGTGAGCATGGGTGCCAAGGTCGAGAACATCTACATGATCGACCGCAGCGGCGTGATTCACGCTGGCCGTGACGACCTGAACCAGTACAAGGCTCAGTTCGCTCACGCCACCGACAAGCGCACCCTGGCTGACGCCCTCGACGGTGCCGACGTGTTCGTAGGCCTGTCCGGCCCGAACCTGCTGAGCGCCGAAGGCCTGAAGTCGATGGCTGCCAACCCGATCGTGTTCGCCTGCTCGAACCCGGACCCGGAAATCGCGCCAGAGCTGGCTCACGCCACTCGCAGCGACGTGATCATGGCGACCGGTCGTTCCGACTACCCGAACCAGGTCAACAACGTACTGGGCTTCCCGTTCATCTTCCGTGGTGCCCTGGACGTTCGCGCCAAGCGCATCAACGAAGAAATGAAGATCGCTGCCGCCATCGCCCTGAAAGACCTGGCCAAGCTGCCAGTGCCGAAGGAAGTGTGCGACGCCTACGGCGTACAGGCTCTGGAGTTCGGCCGTGAGTACATCATTCCGAAGCCGCTGGACGCCCGCCTGATCACCGTCGTTTCCGACGCTGTGGCCAAGGCCGCCATCGAATCCGGCGTGGCTACCCTGCCGTATCCGAAGCACTACCCGCTGACCAGCGTGGATGACGTGTTCAAAGGCTGATTGCTGCCTGGCGACACAAAAAAGCCCCGGCTCGCATGAGCCGGGGCTTTTTGTTTGCCGGTGGGGTTGGCGCGGCCTTTGTGGGAGCGGGCGTGCCCGCGAAGAATCCAGCGCGGAGGCTGGCACCGGCTACGCCGGTGTTCGCGGGCATGCCCGCTCCCACAGGGTCGGTGTTGCCTTCGAGGGCTCTTAGAACAGATCCATCGGTGCCGCTTCATCCGCCGGCAGCGGGCTGCCCGGTGCTGCGCCAGTGCCCAGTTCGTCCACCGACGGCGGCGAGTCCTCGGCCTTGAACAGCTCGAAGTAGGCATTCGGCGTGCTCGGCGAAGCGGCACGGCCGCTGACCGGGTCGACGCGCAGACTGAGGATGCCTTCCGGCTCGGCAGGCGCATGCTCAGGCTTGTCCTTGAGTGCCGCACCCATGAAACTCATCCAGATCGGTAGCGCCACGGTGCCGCCATACTCGCGGCGGCCCAGGGTTTCGGGCTGGTCGAAACCAACCCACACGGTAGTCACGTAGTCGGCGTTGTAGCCGGAGAACCAGGCGTCCTTGGACTCGTTGGTGGTACCGGTCTTGCCTGCCAGGTCGGTACGGCCCAGGGCCAGCGCCCGGCGACCGGTACCGCGCTTGATCACGTCCTGCAGCATGCTGGTGAGGATGTAGGTGGTGCGCCCGTCGATGATCTGCTCGGCCACCGCCGGCGCTTGCGGTGCAGACGCCACCTGGCTGAAGGCAGCGGGTGCCTCGCCCGGCATGGCTGCGGTGCTGATCGGCTGTTCGGGCGCTGCCAGGCCCGCCTGGTCCTCGGCTCCTTGCGGTACCCGGGCCGGGTTGGCGGTAAACAGCGTCTCGCCGCTGCGGCTTTCGATGCGCTCGATCAGGTACGGGGTGATCTTGTAGCCGCCGTTGGCAAAGGTGCTCCAGCCGGTAGCGATTTCCATCGGGGTCAGGGTGGCGGTGCCCAGTGCCAGCGACAGGTTGCGTGGCAAGTCCTGCTTGTTGAAGCCGAACTTGGCGATGTAGTCGATGGTGCGGTCCACGCCCATGGCCTGCAGCAGGCGGATCGACACCAGGTTGCGTGACTTGTACAGCGCCTCGCGCATGCGGATCGGGCCAAGGAAGGTATTGGTGTCGTTCTTCGGCCGCCAGACCTTGTCCAGGTACTCGTCGACGAACACGATCGGTGCGTCGTTCACCAGGCTGGATGCGGTATAGCCACTGTCCAGGGCGGCACTGTAGACGAACGGCTTGAAGCTCGAGCCCGGCTGACGCTTGGCCTGCATGGCGCGGTTGTAGTTGCTCTGTTCGAACGAGAAACCGCCGACCAGGGCGCGGATGGCGCCGTTGTAGGGGTCGAGGGTGACCAGTGCACTCTGCGCCCCAGGTACCTGGCTGAACTTGAGCTTGCCATCCTCCAGGCGCTGCACGCGCACCAGGTCGCCGACCTGGGCCACGTCCGCCGGTGACTGCGGCGCACGGCCCTGGGAGTTGCTGTTGATGAACGGGCGCGCCCATTTCATGGTGTCCCAGGCAACCAGCTCTTCCTGGCCAGCGCGGGTCAGCACCTTGAGGCCGTTTTTTTCGACCTGGGTGACGATGGCCGGTTCCAGGCCGCCTAGGCTGCGCTGCTTGCCCAGTTCCTGCAGCCAGACCGCCTGGGTGCGGCCCGGGAAGCGTGCTTCGGGGCCGCGATAGCCGTGGCGCTCGTCGTAGTCGGAGAGGCCGTTGAGTATGGCCTTGTTGGCCATTTCCTGCATGTCGCTGGGCACCGTGGTGGTAACGCGGAAGCCTTCGGTATAGGCGTCGCTGCCGTAGCGGCCGACCATTTCGGCACGGGCCATTTCGGCGATGTAAGGCGCATTCACTTCAGGTGCGGGCACGTGGTAGCTGGCGTTGAGTGGCTCGGCCAGGGCTGCCTGGTAGCTGGCTTCGTCGATCTTGCCCAGCTTGTACATGCGGCCGAGGATCCAGTCGCGGCGTTCTTTGGCGCGCACCGGGTTGGCCAGCGGGTTGAAGCGCGAAGGTGCCTTGGGCAGGCCGGCGATCATCGCCATCTGCGCCAGGCTCACGTCGCGGATCGACTTGCCGTAGTACACCTGTGCAGCGGCGTCGATACCGTAGGCGCGGTTGCCCAGGTAGATCTTGTTCACGTACAGCTCGAGGATCTCGTCCTTGGTCAGCTCACGCTCGATCTGCAGGGCCAGCAGGATCTCGTTGGTCTTGCGCGAGAAACTGCGCTCGCTGGTGAGGAAGAAGTTCTTCGCCACCTGCATGGTGATGGTACTGCCGCCGGTCTGGATATGCCCGGTTTTCACCAGCTGGGTCGCGGCGCGCATCAGGCTGCTGGGGTCGACACCGTAGTGGTTGAGGAAATTGTCGTCCTCGGCCGACAGAAGCGCCTGGATGAACTGTGGGGGAATTTCCGCGAAACGGATTGGTGAGCGACGCATTTCGCCGAACTCGGCAATCAGCTTGCCGTCGCTGCTGTACACCCTGAGGGGGATCTGCAACTGGATGCTTCTGAGCGATTCGACCGAGGGCAGGCTGGGGCTAAGATACAGAAACGCACCGCTCACACCGAGTACGAGCGCGCAGATGACTGCGACGGAAGACCACCAGAAGAACTTCAGCAGGCGTATCAAGGCTTTTCGGTGTCCAGGTTGGGAGTGGATTGCGTGCAGGTCCGGCGGACCAGAAAACGCTGGGCATTATAAGCATTTTTTCGCCTCTCCGGGTTACCGGTCAGGCTGCCCGTCGCCTCGATGGGCCTGCGTGGCCCAGTGTTGGCGCGGGGTTGAGGCAGATAGCTGCGACAGACAACAAGGATGCCACGATGCTAGGACGCTTCGGCAAGGATGCCGGTTCACTCGTGGGGGTGGAAATTGCCCCTGACACCGTTCGGATGGTGCAACTGCAGCGGCATAACCGACGCTGCAGGGTGCTTGTGTCGTTACAAGAGCCGTTCGAATCACCGGCTGGCAGTGATTGGGTAGCAGAGCCTGCCGCCGTTGTGGCTGCCTTGAGGCGTGCCTATCGACGCAGCGGCCTCAGGCAGCGCCGGGTAGCGCTGGCGCTGCCGGCCAACCAGGTGATCTGCAAGCTGTGCCACTTGCCAGTGGAACAGGGCGGAGCAGAGATGGAGGCGCAGCTGCTGGCTGACGCCGAACGGCTATTCCCATTTCCGTTGGAAGACCTGGCCCTGGATTTTCAGGTCATGGGGGGCTCCCGTGACCAGCCAGGTTGCGCCGAGGTGATGGTGGCTGCGTGTCGGCAGAGTGCGCTGGCGCCACTTGAAGCCGTCGTCGAGGAGGCCGGGTTGCAGCTGGAGGCCGTGGAGATTGACAGCATTGCCTTGGGTCGCATGCTGCCGCAGGGCAGTCATCAGGGCGCGGCGTTGCTGCGTATCGAGGCGCACAGCACCACCCTCTATAGCTGGCAGTCGGGCTGGCCGCAGCAACGGCGTGAGCTGAGCCTGGGCATGTCGACGATATCGGGGGCGCTGCCGGAGCGCCTGCAGGACCTGCTCGCCAATGAGCCTTTGCCCGATTGCCTGTTGGTCGCCAGTCGTTCGCCGATAGGGGCGGGCCGGCTGCAGGACCTGGGCTCCCGGTTGAACCTGCCGTGTCACCTGGTGCCCGACCTGGCAGGCCTGGAGCACCTCGATGGCGCGATGATCCTGGCGAGCGCCCTGGCGCTTGGAGGGTTGCACCGATGATGCGGCTGAACCTTCTGCCCTGGCGCGAACGGCAGCGTCAGGCGGCGTTGCGGTGTTTTCGCAGGCAGCTGGTCGCCGGTGCGCTGCTGGCCCTGTGTGCCGTGATGCTGGTCGACCAGTTGGCCCGCCAGCGCGGGCAGCAGCAGGCGCTGGCCAACACCCAGCGCCAGGCAGCCCTTGAGGTGTTGGGCGAGCAATTGCAGCCGCTGGCCGAGGTGCGTGCGCAGCACCAGGCACTACTGGCTCGCACGGCCACGCTGGAAGGCCTGCGCGCCCATCAGGATGTGCTGGCCGGGCTGTTCGCCGACCTCGAGAGGGCGTTGCCAGTGGGGGTGCAGCTACTCGACCTCAGCCTTGAAAACGGCCGCCTGCAGATGACCGGGCTGGCCACGTCCGGTGCCGTGGTAGCGCAGTTCATGCGTGACCTGAGCCGCTCGAATGTGTTGTTCGGTCTGGAACTCAGGCGCATCAGGAGCCTGCCGGGCGGCGATGAATTCCTGCTGGGCGCGCGTTTTTCGGCGTTCTGGTTGTGAATGCTGCATTGGTACTCGGCTGGCTGGCCGTGGCCGAGCGCTCCCGACGCTTCAGGCAGCTGGCGCCAGTGCTGGTGGCCGTGGCGTTATTCGGCCTGGGCTGCGCGATACGTCTGCCGGCAGTGTTGCAGCAGCAGGCGCACGAGAAGGCCCGGTACATAGAGCTGAACGAACAGCAGGCAGCCAGTGCGGTGCAGCTGGCCGAACTGGAGCAGCTCCAGGCGTCCGTGGCCATTGCCGAGCAACGCTTGCAGGAGGCGCACTGGCACCTGGCCGCCGGAGAGGACATGAGCGACCTGCTCGACCGCCTGGCGGCTTCGGGGCATGCGCATGGTTTGCTCATCGAGCGGTTCGATGTGCACGAAGACGAACAACAGGCCGGTTTGCGCAAGGTACCGCTGGAGCTACAGGTGGTGGGGCGTTATGCGGCCTTGCGCCAGTGGCTGAGCGATTGGTTGGGCCAGGCGCGCGTGTTGCGCAGCGGTGACCTGCAGCTGGCAGCGGTCGCTGGCCAGCCTGGTCTGCTGCGCCTGCAGTTGCGGGTTGATGCCTATCAGGCGCTGGCCCCCACGCCGGCGCCCGCTGCACTTGTGCGCATGCCTGCCAGGGGCATGGCCGCAGCGCCCGCAGTCGACCCGTTTGCGCCCGGTGCGACGCGATTGACGGGCACCGGGCTGGCCAATGTGCCTTTGGCGCAACTGGAGATGGTTGGCAGCCTGTCGCGTGGGGAAGAACACGAAGCACTGCTGGTGGCTGCTGGCAGGCTCTATCGCGTGCGCCCTGGGGACCGGGTCGGGCGTGATCTGGGGGTGGTGGCGAAGGTTGATCAAAGCCAGGTCGAAGTACGCGAACGGCTGTTCATGGCAGGGGTGTGGCACGAGCGCACGGCGTTCATCACCCTCGCAAAGCGCCTGGGCAAGGAGGCCCCGGACCACGATGAAAACATTGAAGAAATGGGCGCTGGCAGCGGTGCTGCCGATCCCGCTGGCGTTGGCGACGCCTCATCAGGGTGAACCGCTGTCGCTGAACTTCCAGGATGTGGAAGTGCGCTCGCTGCTGCAGGTGCTGGCTGACTATGCCGGCGTCAATCTGGTCGCCAGCGATGCCGTGCAGGGTAGCGTCACCTTGCGCTTGCAGGATGTGCCGTGGGACCAGGCGCTGGACCTCGTGCTGAGCAGCAAGGGCCTGGCCCGGCGCCAGGAGGGTAATGTGCTGCTGGTGGCGCCCGCGGCCGAGTTTGCCGCGCAGTCTGTCGATGCCCGCATGGGGCAGGCGCTGGATGCGCAGTTGCAGCCGTTGCGTCGGGAACTGCTGCCCATCCATCATGCCAACGCCGGCGAGCTGGCGGAGTTGCTGCTGGCGAGCCTGGCGGACGACGGTATTCTCACCGGGCGAGGTAGCCTGAGTGTCGATGAGCGCACCAATACCCTGGTGGTATACCAGCCCGCCGACCGCCTTGCCGAGTTGCGGAAACTGGTGGCGCAGCTGGACGTGCCGGTGCGCCAGGTGGCAATAGAGGCACGTATCGTCGAGGCCAACGTCGATTACGAGAAGAACCTGGGGGTGCGTTGGGGTGGGCCGCTGTACGTTGAAAGCCCGCGGCCGGGCAAGGATTTGTTCGTCGACCTTGGAGTGGAGCGCGTGGGCAGCAGCATCGGCCTGGGCCTGCTGCGTGGCGGCGTGCTGCTCGACCTGGAGCTCAGTGCCATGGAAAAGAGCGGCAATGGCGAGATCATCTCGCAGCCCAAGGTCGTCACTGCCGACAAGGAAACGGCCAGGATCCTCAAGGGTACCGAGGTGCCTTACCAGGAAACCAGCAAGAGTGGCGCCACCTCGGTCGCGTTCCGCGAAGCCTCGCTGTCGCTGGAGGTGACCCCGCAGATCACTCCGGACAACAAGGTGATCATGACCGTCAGGGTGACCAAGGACGAGCCGGATTACGTCAATGCCTTGAACAATGTACCGCCGATCCGCAAGAACGAGGTCAATGCCAGGGTTCGCGTGGCGGACGGCGAAACGATCGTGATCGGTGGCGTGTACTCGACCTCGCAAAACAATGTGGTCGACAAGGTGCCATTTTTCGGCGATCTGCCGTATGTTGGGCGGCTGTTTCGACGCGATGCATTACAAGAGAAAAAATCCGAGCTGCTGGTCTTCCTGACTCCGCGTATCATGAATGACCAGGCGATTGCTGTGAGTCGTTGATTCTGTGCGAAATTTGATACTTGTGGGGCCCATGGGCGCTGGTAAAAGCACCATTGGACGCCTATTGGCCAAAGAGCTGCGCCTGCTGTTCAAGGATTCCGACAAGGAAATCGAACTGCGATGCGGCGCCAACATCCCGTGGATTTTCGACAAGGAAGGCGAGCCGGGTTTCCGTGACCGTGAGCAGGCGATGATCGCCGAGCTGTGCGCACTCGACGGCGTGGTCCTGGCGACCGGCGGTGGTGCGGTAATGCGCGAAGCCAACCGCCAGGCGCTGCATCAGGGTGGCCGGGTGATCTACCTGCATGCTTCGGTGGAACAGCAGGTTGGCCGTACCGCACGCGATCGCAATCGCCCCCTGCTGCGCACGGCCAATCCCGAGGCGACCTTGCGCGCCCTGCTGGAAGCCCGCGACCCGCTCTACCGCGAGATCGCCGACTTGGTAGTAGAAACCGACGAGCGGCCACCACGCATGGTGGTGATCGATATTCTCGAGCGCTTGCAGCAGTTGCCGCCCCGTTAGCCCGGGACTATTCTCGGCCCCCAGCGCCGAGGCGAGGTTCAACGTTACCGCGTGGGCGCCTGAACGGCGTCGCGCCCAAGTACATTGTGGGGATACATGCAGACACTAAAAGTCGACCTGGGCGAGCGTAGCTACCCGATCTACATTGGCGAAGGCCTGCTGGACCAGCCCGAGCTGCTGGCGCCGCACATCGCCGGGCGGCAGGTTGCCATCGTTTCCAACGAGACCGTCGCGCCCCTGTATCTCGAACGCCTGAGCAAGACCCTGGGTGCCTATTCGGTGCTGCCGGTGGTATTGCCCGATGGCGAAGCCCACAAGAACTGGGAAACCCTGCAACTGATTTTCGATGGCCTGCTGACTGCGCGGCACGACCGCCGCACCACCGTGGTCGCCCTGGGTGGCGGCGTGATCGGTGACATGGCCGGCTTCGCTGCCGCCTGCTACCAGCGCGGCGTCGACTTCATCCAGGTGCCGACCACCCTGCTGTCCCAGGTCGACTCTTCGGTCGGCGGCAAGACCGGCATCAACCACCCGCTGGGCAAGAACATGGTCGGTGCCTTCTACCAGCCCAATGCGGTGCTGATCGACACCACCAGCCTCAAGACCCTGCCGGCACGCGAGCTGTCCGCAGGCCTTGCCGAAGTGATCAAGTACGGCCTGATCTGCGACAAGCCGTTTCTCGCCTGGCTCGAGGACAATATGCAGGCGCTGCGTGCCCTCGACCCGGTGGCGCTGACCGAAGCCATCCGCCGCTCCTGCGCGGCCAAGGCCGCGGTAGTGGGTGCCGACGAGCGCGAGTCTGGCGTGCGCGCCACGCTGAACCTGGGGCATACCTTCGGGCATGCCATCGAGACCCACATGGGTTATGGCGTGTGGCTGCACGGCGAAGCCGTGGCGGCGGGCACGGTAATGGCCCTGGAGATGTCCATGCGCCTTGGCTGGATCGACCAGGCCGAGCGCGATCGCGGAATCCGCCTGTTGCAGGACGCAGGTTTGCCGGTGGTGCCACCACAGGAAATGACCCCGGCGCATTTCATGGAGCACATGGCGGTCGACAAGAAGGTTCTCGATGGTCGTTTGCGTCTGGTGCTGCTGCGCCAGATGGGCGAGGCCGTGGTGACCGACGACTATCCGAAAGAGATTCTACAGGCCACGTTGTCGGCGGATTACCGCGCGATCGTGGCCCAGCTTTGAGGTTGTGACAGCGCAATGACCAGTTTGCATGCCGATGAGGCCTTTCTCGACCATTACCAGTTGAGCCACGATCCGTTCGCGCCCCGCGTGCCCGGCTTCAAGTTCTTCCCGGCCCAGCGCAAGCCCGTGCTCGGCCAACTGCACCACCTGGCACGCTACAGTCAGCTGATGCTGGTTGTCAGCGGCCCGCTGGGCAGCGGCAAGACCCTGCTGCGCCAGGCCTTGGTGGCCAGCACCAACAAGCAGGCGGTGCAGAGTGTGGTGGTGTCCGCCCGTGGCGCCAGCGATGCCGCCAGCGTACTGGGCCAGGTCGCGCAGAACCTGGATGTGGCCCAGGCCGAAGTGCAGGCGATCCTGGCCAAGGTGGTGCAACTGGCACTGACCGGCCAGGAAGTGTATTTGCTGGTGGACGATGCGGAACAACTCGACGAGTCGGCACTCCAAGCGTTGCTGGAATTGGCAGCGGGGGTACCGGAAGGGCGCCCGCATGTGTTCCTGTTCGGTGAGCCGTCGCTGATTGCCGGGCTTGAAGAGATCCATGTCGAGGAAGAACGCTTCCACATCATCGAGCTCGCCCCCTACAGTGAAGAAGAAACCCGCGAGTACCTGGAGCAGCGCCTGGAAGGTGCTGGCCGGGGCATCGAGGTGTTCAGCCGTGAACAGATCGTCGATATCCATGAAAACTCCGACGGCTGGCCTGGCAACATCAACCAGGTCGCCCGTGACACTTTGATCGAAGCCATGATCGCCAGCCGCTCGACGGCCAAGCGACCATCCATGGGGTTCAAGATGCCTAAAAAACATGTGCTCGCGCTGTCCGCTGTGGTTGTGGTCGCCGTTGCGGCCGCGGTGTTGATGCCGAAGAAAGGTGAGAAGGCGCCCGCCGAAGCGCCGGCCGCCCAGGCCCAGTTGCCGCTTGGCGAGGGTCAGGCCAATGGTGGCAGTCCGGCTATCGAGTTCTCGGGTTCGTCCCAGCCGATGCCGCTGCCGCTGGTTGGCCAGTCGCAGCCGGTGATGCGCGAGCCGCTGGCCCAGGCTGCGGGCATGGGCGAGGGCGAAGAGGGCAGCCCGGCCGGTGATACTGCCCTGCAGCCTGGCAACCCACCGCCAACCGTGACCACCATCGCGCCGCCGCAAGGTGTGCCGGCGGGCCCGGCACCGGTACCTGCCCAGCCTGTAGCCACGGCGCCGGCCCAGCCAGTGCAGCCGCAACCACAACCGGTTGCGCCTGCGCCAAAACCTGTCGCAACCCAGCCTGCCAAACCGGTTGCGCCTGCCAAGCCTGCACCAGCACCGACCCAGGTCGCCGTGGCCAAGCCGGCCGCCAAGCCTGCCGAGAAGCCAGCGGCCGGTGGCAGCGGCAACAGCGGCTGGTACGCCGGACAGAAACCGGGCAATTACGTGGTGCAGATCCTGGGTACCAGCTCCGAGGCTTCGGCCCAGGCGTTCGTCAAGGCCCAGGGTGGCGACTATCGCTACTTCAAGAAAAACCTGCAGGGCAAGCCGCTGTACGTGGTCACTTACGGCAACTTCGCCAACCGCGACGCAGCGGTTGCGGCAATCAAGAACTTGCCAGCGAAGGTCCAGGCTGGTAAACCTTGGCCACGTACCGTCGCCAGCGTCCAACAAGAGCTGGCCTCGGCCCGCTGATACCTTCCGGGCGGCATCACCCCGCCGCCCAGTAGCTAAGCGAATTCTAGCTTTCGACTAGCCTGCTGCGCCTGAGCGCGGCAGGCTTTTCTGTCCCGGACTGCCGGCCACAAGCCTTACTTGCAGTCATGGCTGAAACGCTTCAGACTCGAGCCAAGCCGCTATCACGGCACATGGCGCAAAAACATTCAAAATTGCGACATAAATTTTCAATGGTGAGACATGAAAATTTGTGAGCATCGCTGTCGCTGTGCAACAATGGTTTTCCATGGCCACCGCAAAAAAGCTGGCGTTTGATCGGCGTGGATGGTAAGTGGTTGTTAAAAAAGAGATTTACCTCCGTTGAGAGGTGAACCTGGTGAGAATGTGTCTATGAAAACAGGTCTGTACCATCCCGAAGAATTCAAGGACAACTGTGGTTTTGGCCTGATCGCCCACATGACGGGCGAACCGAGCCACCACCTTCTGCAAACCGCCATGCAGGCCCTGACTTGCATGACCCACCGCGGCGGCATCAACGCCGACGGCAAGACCGGTGATGGTTGCGGTCTGCTCATGCAGAAGCCCGATCAGTTCCTGCGTGCCGTGGCCCAGGAGCACTTTGCCGTCGAACTGCCCAGGCAGTACGCCGTCGGCATGGTGTTCTTCAACCAGGACCCGGTCAAAGCCGAAGCCGCTCGCGCCAACATGGACCGCGAAATCATCAACGCTGGCCTGAAGCTGGTCGGCTGGCGCAAGGTGCCGATCGACACCAGCGTGCTCGGCCGCCTGGCCCTGGAGCGCCTGCCGCAGATCGAGCAGGTGTTCATCGGCGGTGAAGGCCTGAGCGACCAGGAATTCGCCATCAAGCTGTTCAGTGCCCGTCGCCGTTCGTCCGTGGCCAACGCCCACGACGCCGACCACTACATCTGCAGCTTCTCGCACAAGACCATCATCTACAAAGGCCTGATGATGCCGCGCGATCTCGCGGCCTTCTACCCGGACCTGGGTGACGAGCGCCTGCAAACCGCGATCTGCGTGTTCCACCAGCGCTTCTCCACCAACACCTTGCCGAAATGGCCGCTGGCGCAGCCGTTCCGCTTCCTCGCCCACAACGGCGAGATCAACACCATCACCGGCAACCGCAACTGGGCCATGGCCCGTCGCACCAAGTTCGCCAACGACCTGATCCCCGACCTCGAAGAGCTCGGCCCGCTGGTCAACCGCGTCGGTTCCGACTCCTCAAGCATGGACAACATGCTGGAGCTGATGGTCACCGGCGGCATCGACCTGTTCCGTGGCGTGCGCATGCTGGTACCGCCAGCCTGGCAGAACGTCGAGACCATGGACGCCGACCTGCGCGCCTTCTACGAATACAACTCCATGCACATGGAGCCGTGGGATGGCCCGGCCGGTATCGTCATGACCGAAGGCCGCCACGCGGTGTGCCTGCTCGACCGTAACGGCCTGCGCCCGGCGCGCTGGGTGACCACCAAGAACGGCTACATCACCCTGGCGTCGGAAATCGGCGTATGGGACTACAAGCCCGAGGACGTCATCGCCAAGGGCCGCGTCGGCCCGGGCCAGATCTTCGCCGTGGACACCGAAACCGGCCAGATCCTCGACACCGACGCCATCGACAACCGCCTGAAGTCGCGCCACCCGTACAAGCGCTGGCTGCGTCAGCACGCCCTGCGCATCCAGGCGACCCTGACCGACGACCAGGGCGTGGCCAGCTACGACGCTGACCAGCTCAAGCAGTACATGAAGATGTTCCAGGTCACCTTCGAAGAGCGTGACCAGGTGCTGCGCCCGCTCGGCGAGCAGGGCCAGGAAGCGGTCGGCTCGATGGGTGACGACACGCCGATGGCCGTGCTGTCGCAACGCGTGCGTTCGCCGTACGACTTCTTCCGCCAGCAGTTCGCCCAGGTAACCAACCCGCCGATCGACCCGCTGCGCGAAGCGATCGTCATGTCCCTGGAAATCTGCCTGGGTGCCGAGCGCAACATCTTCCAGGAATCCCCGGAGCACGCTTCGCGGGTGATCCTCAGCTCGCCGGTCATCTCGCCCGCCAAGTGGCGTTCGCTGATGAACCTGGAGCGCGAAGGCTTCGACCGCCAGCTGATCGACCTCAACTATGAAGAGAGCGTCGGCCTGGAAGCGGCCATCCGCAACATCGCCGACCAGGCTGAAGAGGCCGTGCGCGCTGGCAAGACCCAGCTGGTGCTGAGCGACCGCTACATTGCTCCGGGCAAGCTGCCGGTGCACGCCTCGCTGGCCGTGGGTGCGGTGCACCACCGCCTGACCGAACAGGGCCTGCGTTGCGACAGCAATATCCTGGTGGAAACCGCCACCGCTCGCGACCCGCACCACTTCGCCGTGCTGCTGGGCTTCGGTGCCTCGGCCGTTTACCCATATCTGGCCTATGAAGTGCTGGCCGACCTGATCCGCACCGGCGAAGTGCTGGGTGACCTGGACGAAGTCTTCAAGTACTACCGCAAGGGCATCTCCAAGGGCCTGTTGAAGATCCTGTCGAAGATGGGTATCTCCACCATCGCCTCGTACCGTGGCGCGCAGCTGTTCGAAGCGATCGGCTTGTCCGAGGAAGTGGTCGGTCTGAGCTTCAAGGGCGTTTCCAGCCGCATCAAGGGTGCGCGCTTCGCAGACCTGGAAAGCGACCAGAAGCTGCTGGCAGCCGAAGCCTGGAGCGCGCGCAAGCCGATCCAGCAAGGCGGCCTGCTGAAGTTCGTCCACGGTGGCGAATACCATGCCTACAACCCGGATGTGGTCAACACCCTGCAGGCTGCCGTGCAGCAGGGCGACTACGCCAAGTTCAAGGAATACACCACGCTGGTCGACCAGCGCCCGGTGTCGATGATCCGCGACCTGCTGAAGGTGAAAGTGGCCGACCAGCCGCTGCCGCTGGAGCAGATAGAGCCGCTGGAGGCGATCCTCAAGCGCTTCGACTCCGCGGGTATCTCGCTGGGCGCACTGTCGCCTGAGGCCCACGAAGCGCTGGCCGAGGCGATGAACCGCCTGGGCGCGCGTTCCAACTCGGGTGAGGGCGGTGAAGACCCGTCGCGCTACGGCACCATCAAGAGCTCGAAGATCAAGCAGGTGGCCACCGGCCGCTTTGGCGTGACCCCGGAGTACCTGGTCAACGCCGAAGTGCTGCAGATCAAGGTTGCCCAGGGCGCCAAGCCCGGTGAGGGCGGCCAGCTGCCAGGCGGCAAGGTCAACGGCCTGATCGCCAAACTGCGCTATGCGGTACCGGGTGTGACCCTGATCTCGCCACCGCCGCACCACGACATCTACTCGATCGAAGACCTGGCCCAGCTGATCTACGACCTCAAGCAGGTCAACCCGCAGGCCCTGGTTTCGGTCAAGCTGGTGGCTGAAGCCGGCGTCGGCACCATTGCCGCCGGTGTGGCCAAGGCCTATGCCGACCTGATTACCATCTCGGGCTACGACGGTGGTACCGGTGCTTCGCCGCTGACCTCGATCAAGTACGCCGGTGCCCCGTGGGAGCTGGGCCTGGCCGAGACCCACCAGACCCTGCGTGGCAACGACCTGCGCGGCAAGGTACGGGTACAGACCGACGGCGGCCTGAAGACTGGCCTGGACGTGATCAAGGCGGCCATCCTCGGCGCCGAAAGCTTCGGCTTCGGTACCGCGCCAATGATCGCCCTGGGCTGCAAGTACCTGCGCATCTGCCACCTGAACAACTGCGCCACCGGCGTGGCCACCCAGAACGACAAGCTGCGCAAGGACCACTACATCGGCACCGTCGACATGGTGATCAACTTCTTCACCTTCGTCGCCGAAGAAACCCGTGAGTGGCTGGCCAAGCTGGGCGTGCGCAGCCTCGGCGAGCTGATCGGCCGTACCGACCTGCTCGACGTGCTGCCGGGCGACACCGAGCGCCAGCAGTACCTGGACCTGTCGCCACTGCTGGGCAGCTCGCACATCCCGGCGGACAAGCCGCAGTTCTGCGAAGTCGACAAGAACCCGCCGTTCGACCAGGGCGAGCTGGCCGAGAAGATGGTGGAAATGGCCATGCCGGCCATCCGCGACCAGGCCGGTGGCGAGTTCAGCCTCGACATCTGCAACTGCGACCGTTCCATCGGTGCGCGCGTGTCGGGTGAAATCGCCCGCTTGCACGGCAACCAGGGCATGGCCGCGGCGCCGATCACCTTCCGCTTCAAAGGCACTGCGGGCCAGAGCTTCGGCGTGTGGAACGCCGGTGGCCTGAACCTGCACCTGGAAGGCGACGCCAACGACTACGTCGGCAAGGGCATGACCGGTGGCAAGGTCACCATCGTGCCGCCAGCCGGCAGCCCGTTCGAAACCCAGCACAGCGCCATCGTCGGCAATACCTGCCTGTACGGCGCCACCGGCGGCAAGCTGTTCGCCGCCGGTACTGCTGGTGAGCGCTTCGCTGTACGTAACTCCGGCGCCCACGCTGTTGTCGAGGGCACTGGCGATCACTGCTGTGAATACATGACCGGCGGCTTTGTCTGCGTGCTGGGCAAGACCGGTTACAACTTCGGTTCTGGCATGACTGGCGGCTTCGCCTACGTGCTCGACATGGACAATACCTTCGTCGACAAGCTCAACCATGAGCTGGTGGAAATCCAGCGTATCAGTGGTGAAGCGATGGAGGCCTACCGCAGCCACCTGGCGCGGGTCCTTGCCGAGTACGTGGAAGAGACCGGCAGCGAGTGGGGGCGTGAGCTCTCGGAGAACCTGGACGACTACGTGCGGCGCTTCTGGCTGGTCAAGCCGAAGGCAGCCAACCTGAAGCAACTGCTGTCCAGCACCCGTGCCAACCCGCAGTAACAACAGCTGCAAGTGGCGGCCCCGTACGCGGGGCCCGTCGTGCTCAAGTGATCGTCTTGCAGCTTGCAGCCTGAGGCTGGCAACTGCGGTAAAGAGGTTTTGAAAAATGGCTGAACGTCTGAACAACGACTTCCAGTTCATCGAGGTGGGCCGCAAGGACCCGAAGAAAAAGCTGCTGCGCCAGCGCAAGAAGGAGTTCGTGGAAATCTACGAGCCGTTCAAGCCGCAGCAGTCCGTGGAGCAGGCACACCGCTGCCTGGGCTGCGGTAACCCGTATTGCGAATGGAAGTGCCCGGTGCACAACTTCATCCCCAACTGGTTGAAGCTGGTTTCCGAAGGCAACATCCTGGCCGCGGCGGAGCTGTCGCACCAGACCAACACCCTGCCGGAAGTGTGCGGCCGCGTATGCCCGCAGGACCGCCTGTGCGAGGGTGCCTGCACCCTGAACGACGGTTTCGGCGCAGTGACCATCGGCTCGGTGGAGAAGTACATCACCGACACCGCCTTCGCCATGGGCTGGCGACCGGACATGTCCAAGGTCAAGCCAACCGGCAAGCGCGTTGCCATCATCGGCGCGGGCCCGGCCGGCCTGGGCTGTGCCGATGTGCTGGTACGTGCCGGCGTGACCCCGGTGGTGTTCGACCGCAACCCGGAAATCGGCGGCCTGCTGACCTTCGGCATTCCCGAGTTCAAGCTGGAAAAGACCGTGCTCAGCAACCGCCGTGAAGTGTTCACCGGCATGGGCATCGAGTTCCGTCTGAACACCGAGGTGGGCAAGGACGTGACCATGGAGCAACTGCTCGCCGAGTACGACGCGGTGTTCATGGGCATGGGGACCTACACCTACATGAAGGGCGGCTTCCCGGGCGAGGACCTGCCGGGCGTGCATGACGCGCTGGACTTCCTGATCGCCAACGTCAACCGCAACCTGGGCTTCGAGAAGTCGCCGGAAGACTTCGTCGACATGCAGGGCAAGAAGGTAGTGGTGCTGGGTGGTGGTGACACCGCGATGGACTGCAACCGCACCTCGATCCGCCAGGGCGCCAAGTCGGTGACCTGCGCCTATCGCCGTGACGAGGCCAACATGCCGGGTTCGCGTCGCGAGGTGAAGAACGCCAAGGAAGAGGGCGTGAAGTTCCTCTACAACCGCCAGCCTATCGCCATTGTCGGCGAAGACAAGGTCGAAGGCGTGAAAGTGGTCGAGACCCGTCTTGGCGAACCGGATGCCCGTGGCCGTCGCAGCCCCGAACCGATCCCGGGGTCCGAAGAGATCCTGCCGGCCGATGCCGTGGTCATCGCCTTCGGCTTCCGCCCAAGCCCGGCGCCGTGGTTCGAGCAGCATGGCATCCAGCTGGACAGCCAGGGCCGCGTGGTGGCACCGGAGAAGGGCAAGTTCAAGCACCAGACCAGCAACCCGAAAGTGTTTGCCGGTGGCGACATGGTGCGCGGGTCGGACCTGGTGGTGACGGCTATCTTCGAAGGCCGTACTGCTGCTGAGGGTATCCTGGACTACCTGGAAGTCTGATCGATTGTCGGGGCCGCTTCGCGGCCCTTTCGCGACACAAGGCCGCTCCCACAGGGGAAATGCATTCCTCATGTGGAAGCGGCCTTGCGTCGCGATGGGCTGCAAAGCAGCCCCAACGGCATTTTTGTATACAAAAATCCTTGATCCATGGCATCCAATAGACAAAACGCATGGCCTTGACCGTGCCTTTTGCGCTGGCGTCTGAGAAAATGCCCGCACTATTTTTCCGGATGCCGACATGACTGCCCTGAAGAACGATCGTTTCCTGCGTGCACTGCTCAAGCAACCCGTAGACGTCACCCCGGTGTGGATGATGCGCCAGGCCGGCCGCTACCTGCCGGAGTACCGCGCCAGCCGCGCCAAGGCCGGTGACTTCATGAGCCTGTGCATGAACCCCCAGTTCGCCTGTGAGGTCACCCTGCAGCCGCTGGACCGCTACCCGCTGGACGCTGCGATCCTCTTCTCGGACATCCTCACCATCCCCGATGCCATGGGCCTGGGCCTGTACTTCGAAAGCGGCGAAGGCCCGCGCTTCAAGAAGGTCATCAGCACCCCGGCCGACATCGAAGCGCTGCCAATCCCCGACCCGCAGAAAGACCTTGGCTACGTGATGGACGCGGTCAGCACCATCCGCCGCGAGCTCAACGGTCGTGTGCCGCTGATCGGCTTCTCCGGCAGCCCGTGGACCCTGGCCACTTACATGGTCGAAGGCGGCTCGTCGAAGGACTTCCGCAAGACCAAGGCCATGGCCTACGACAACCCGCAGGCCCTGCACCTGCTGCTGGACAAGCTGGCCCAGTCGGTCACCAGCTACCTCAACGGCCAGATCCTCGCTGGCGCCCAGGCCGTACAGATTTTCGACACCTGGGGCGGCAACCTGTCGGCGGCGGCCTACCAGGAGTTCTCCCTTGCCTACATGCGCAAGATCGTCAGCGGCCTGATCCGCGAGCACGAAGGGCGCAAGGTGCCGGTGATCCTGTTCACCAAGAATGGTGGCCTGTGGCTGGAAAGCATCGCCGAAGCCGGTGCCGACGCGCTGGGCCTGGACTGGACCTGCGAGATCGGCGATGCCCGCCGCCGCGTGGGTGACAAGGTGGCGTTGCAGGGCAACATGGACCCGACCGTGCTTTACGCCAAGCCCGAGGCCATCCGCAAGGAGGTGGCGCGCATCCTGGCCAGCTATGGCCACGGTACAGGCCATGTGTTCAACCTGGGCCACGGCATCACCCCGGAAGTCGACCCGGAGCACGCTGGCGTGTTCATCAACGCCGTGCATGAACTGTCGGCGCAGTACCATCAGTGAATCGATCGCTGAACACGAAAGCCCGGCCATGTGCCGGGCTTTTTGTTGCATTAAGTTTTAATTCAGCGATCGTCGTTAATCTGGTCCCATCGAAACCGAAACAGGACCTGATCCTCATGAAAGCACGTTATCTTGCATTGATCCTCGCCCCCTTGTTCAGCACTGCGGCCCTGGCTGCCGGGTATACCGGCCCAGGTGCCCAGTCGGTCACCACCGTAGCTGCGGCCAACGATGCTGCCGATGACACCCCGGTTGTGTTGCAAGGCTTCGTGACCAAGAAGATCAACAACGACGACAAGTACGAGTTCAAGGACAACACCGGCACCATCACCGTGGAAATCGATGATGAAGACCTGCCGCCGACGCCGTTCAACGACAAGACCAAGGTCAAGCTGACCGGGGAGGTGGAGAAGCACCTGATGAGCCGGGAGGTGGATGTGGATAGGGTCGAGATCATCAACTGAGCCACTGGCCTCTTCGCGGGTGAACCCGCTCCCACAGGTATAGCGTTGCCCTCAGCTGTAGCGCGGTCCCTGTGGGAGCGGGTTTACCCGCGAATGGGCCTCAAGCAGTTTTCGGTGGTAGCCTGCTCAGGTGCAGCGCCACCAGCAACGCCACCACCAGCAAGCCGCCAATGAACAGCCCGATGCCGTTCCAGCCCCACTGGTGCCAGAACACCCCGCCCGCCGTACCGGCCACACTCGACCCGGCGTAATAGCTGAACAGGTACAACGACGACGCCTGCCCCTTGGCCTTCAAGGCCCTGCGGCCAATCCAGCTGCTGGCCACCGAGTGTGCGCCGAAGAAGCCAAAGGTGAACACCAGCATACCGACGATCACCATCGCCAGGGGGCTGGCCAGGGTCATCAGCAAGCCACCCGCCATCACCACGATACTGGCCCAGAACACCTTGCGCCGGCCCAGCTTGTCGGCCAGCGCGCCGACCTGCGCCGAACTGTAGATGCCCGACAGGTACACCACCGACAGCAAGCCGACCAGTGCCTGGTTCATGTGGTAGGGCTCGGCCAGCAGGCGGTAGCCGATGTAGTTGAACAGGGTGACGAAGGCGCCCATCAGCAGGAAGGCTTCGAGGAACAGCCAGGGCAGGCCGGCATCCCTGAAGTGCATGACGAAGCCATCCAGCAGGCTGCGTGGGTTCATCGCCTGTGGGCGGAAGTTGCGCGATTCGGGTAGCACCCTCCAGAACACCAGCGCCGCCACCAGGGCCAGGCCGCCGATGGTCAGCATCGCCGTGTGCCAGCTGACGAAGTCGATCAGCACGCCGGTGATCAGGCGCCCGCTCATGCCGCCAATGGCATTGCCACCGATGTACAAGCCCATGGCCAGGCCGATGTGCTGCGGGTGAATTTCTTCGCTCAGGTAGGTCATGGCCACCGCCGCCAGGCCGCTCAACGACAGGCCGACCAGGGCGCGGGTGGCCAGTACCAGCTCCCAGCTGGGCATTATCGCGCTGGCCAGGGTGGAGAGGGCGGCGCAGACCAGGGCAAACACCATCACCGGCTTGCGCCCGATGCGGTCGGAGACAGGGCCGGTGATCAGCAGGCCGAACGCCAGCATGGCTGTCGAGACCGACAGCACCAGGCTGCTCTGCGCCGCATTGATGGCAAATTCCTTCGACAGCAACGGCATCATCGGCTGCACGCAGTACAGCAGGGCGAAGGTGGCGAAGCCGCCGCTGAATAGCGCCAGCACGGTCTTCATGAAGGCGGGGGTGCCTTTTTCGATCCACATTTCGTTCAGCGGGGCAGGTTCGGGCTCGACGGGAAGGGGCGCTACAGCAGTTTTCACGGGCGGGTACCTCTGGCGCAATGAAAAAAGCATATAGCTGGCTAATGATTAGATCCAATATATTGTTCGACCTATTTAAGACGTTTTACGACCTGTTCGGAGCCGATCATGGAACTGCGCCATCTGCGTTACTTCATCGCCGTGGCCGAAGAGCTGCACTTTGGCCGCGCTGCCCAGCAACTGGGCATTTCGCAACCACCCTTGAGCCAACAGATCCAGGCGCTGGAGCAGGAACTGGGAGCCCGGCTGTTCGAGCGTACCAACCGTCGGGTCGAGCTGAGCGAGGCGGGGCGGCTGTTCCTCGAGGAAGCCCGCCAGGTGCTGGCGCAAGTGGAGAAGGCCGCCGACGTGGCCCGGCGTGCGCAGTTAGGTGAGCTGGGGGAGATGAAGATCGGCTTTACCTCGTCGGCACCGTTTACCTCGAAGATCCCCAAGGCCATCCATGCCTTCCGCCAGCGCTTCCCGGCGGTGCACCTGAACCTCAAGGAAATGAGCAGCCGCGATGTTGCTGAAGGAGTATTCGACGAGTCCATCGAAGTGGGGCTGATGCGGCCGATGCCGCTGCCGGAAGGGCTGGTGGCCACTGAACTGTTTCGCGAGCCGCTGGTGGCGGTGATCAACGCCTCGCACCCGTTGGCCGAAGGCACGGAACATGGCGTGCACATGGCCGCCCTGGCCCATGAGCCGTTCGTGTTCTTCCCGCGCAGCTATGGCAGCGGGTTGCACGCGCAGTTGCTGAGCCTGGCGCGCCAGGCGGGTTTCAGCCCGCATTTTGCCCAGGAGGCAGGGGAGGCGATGACCATCATCGGCCTGGTGTCGGCGGGGCTTGGGGTGTCGGTGCTACCGGCGTCGTTCCAGCGCATGCGCATCGAGGGGGTGGTTTATCGCACGCTGCTGGATGAAGGGGCGATGTCGGCGGTGTGGCTGGTGCAGCGCGAGCGTGGGGCTTCGGCGATGGCCAAGGCATTCGCCGAGCTATTGACGGGGCAGGTGGTCGGCCAAGGGTAATGCGGGTCAAATGGCGCTGGTCATTGCCGCAGCCGCACCACATACTCGGGCATTCGTTGATACACGGAGGTCAATCATGCGGCGCGTGGTGTTCAATCAGAAAGGTGGCGTGGGCAAGTCGAGTATCGCCTGCAACCTGGCGGCGGTCAGTGCCAATGAAGGCTACCGGACCCTGTTGATCGACCTGGATGCCCAGGCCAACTCGACCCAGTACCTCACCGGCCTCACCGGCGAGGACATCCCCATGGGCATCGCCGACTTCTTCAAGCAAAGCCTGTCCAGCGGGCCGTTCAGCAAGAAGAACCAGGTCGATATCTACGAAACCCCGTTCGACAACCTGCACGTGGTCACCGCCACGGCCGAGCTGGCCGATCTGCAGCCCAAGCTTGAGGCGAAACACAAGATCAACAAGCTGCGCAAGTTGCTCGACGAGCTGGACGAGGACTACGAGCGCATTTACATCGATACCCCGCCAGCGCTGAACTTCTATGCGGTGTCTGCGCTGATCGCCGCCGATCGCGTGCTGATTCCCTTCGACTGCGACAGCTTCTCGCGCCAGGCCCTGTATGGCCTGCTGGCCGAGATCGAAGAACTCAAGGAAGACCACAACGAAGACCTGGTGGTCGAAGGCATCGTGGTCAACCAGTTCCAGTCCCGCGCCAGCCTGCCACAGCAGATGCTCGACGAGCTGCTGGCCGAAGGGCTTCCGGTGCTACCGGTGTACCTGGGCAGCTCGGTGAAGATGCGTGAGTCGCACCATGCCAGCCTTCCGCTGATTCACCTGGAGCCCAGGCACAAGCTGACCCAGCAGTTTGTCGAGTTGCACGATTTGCTCGAACGCTGCGAGTGAGCGTTGTTTCTTGTCGCTTGCAGGAAGGGTGACTACCGCTCATAATCTCCCAAAACGGGAGATATGCTTGGATGCGCGTCATTGCCAAAAGCACCTTGGTGAAGTTCTGGGGTTTGCCCGGACATGAGGATGCCAAAGCCCCCTTGGAAAGCTGGCACGACATGGCCATCAAAGCCATCTGGCGAACGCCGCAGGATGTAAAGGACCAGATTGGCAGCGCCAGCATATGTGGCAACAACCGCGTGGTCTTCAACATCGGGGGTAACAAGTACCGGCTTGTAGTCGAGATGCAGTATCGAGCCGGTATTGCCTGGGTGAAGTTCGTCGGTACGCATGAGCGATATGACGAGATTGACGTGGAGACAATCTGTGAATATTAAGCCAATCCGCAACGATGATGATTTGCGAGCAGCATTCCAGCGGCTTGAAACCATTTTTCAGGCTGAAGCGGGAACGCCAGAAGCCGATGAAATGGAAGTGCTTGTGACACTGATCGAGGTGTACGAGAACAAGCACTACCCCATCCACCCGGCTAACCCCATCGAGGCCATCAAGTTCTGCATGGATCAGCAGGGGCTCACACCGCGTGATCTAGAACCCTTCATTGGTCCAAGCGGGAGAGTCTCGGAAGTCTTGAATGGAAAGCGTGGATTGAGCCTTTCCATGATCAAGCGCCTGCATGATGGCCTTCGTATCCCCTATGAGTCGCTGCTGGCGAGTGCTTGAGAACTAAACTCCCTGGCTACGCAACCACTCCAGCAACGACTGGAGTGGAAACGCCCCGGCTTGACGGCTGACTTCACGGCCATTCTTGAACAGCAGCAGGCTGGGGATCGAGCGGATACCCAGTTGCCCGGCCAGGTTGCGGTTGGCTTCGCTGTCGAGCTTGGCCAGGCGGCAGCGGCCGGCCAGTTGGCGGGCGGCCTGTTCGAATGTGGGGGCGAAGGACTTGCATGGGCCGCACCAGTCGGCCCAGATGTCGACCAGCAGTGGCAGGTCGCCTTTGATCTGGCTGGCGTAGCTGGCTTCGGTGAGTTCGAAAGGGGTGCTCAGCAACACGTCCTGTTTGCAGCGGCCGCATTTCGGCGCGTCGCCCAGGCGCTCGGCAGGCAGGCGGTTGAGGCCGTTGCAGTGGGGGCAGGGGATTACCAGTGGTTCGGACATATCAATTCCTTGTGTTGTTTGTTCGGGCCCTATCGCCGGCAAGCCAGCTCCCACAGGGTTCGGAGTTGGTCAGGAGGAGCAGCTGATTTCCAGGTGCTTGCCCCATTCCGGCGGTCGCTCGGCATAGTCCTGCATCCCGGCCTGCTCCTCGAACGGGCGGCTCAGCACTTCATGCAGCCGTCGCACTTCACTGTAATCCCCCGCTTCGGCCGCTTCGATGGCTTTCTGCGCCAGGTAGTTGCGCAGCACGTACAGCGGGTTCACCGCATGCATGCGCTCACGGCGCCCTTCGGCATGATTTGCTTCGCGCTCGCAGCGGGCCAGGTAGTCCGCCCCCCAGGCATCGAAACCGGCCAGGTCGATGAAGTCGTCGCGCACCACCTTCAGCGCCTCGGTGACGGGCTGATCACCCAGCTTGCGGAAGAACAGGTTGTAGTCCACACCACCGCTCTGCATGCGCTGCAGCAGGCGTTCTACCAGCGCCATGTCGTCCTCTTCTGCGGTGGTCAGGCCCAGGCGCCGGCGCATCAGGTCCAGGTAGTGTGCCTGGTACAGCGGCAGGAACAGGCCCAGCGCCTCCTTGAGCGGTTCGACTTCGATCACCGTGGTCAGCGCCTGGGCCAGCGCACTGAGGTTCCAGTGGGCGATCGGTACCTGGTTGGCGTAGCTGTAGCGACCACGGTCGTCGGAGTGGTTGCAGATGAAGTTGGCGTCGAAGTCGTCGAGGAAGGCGTACGGGCCGAAGTCGAAGGTGATGCCGAGGATCGACATGTTGTCGGTGTTCATCACCCCGTGGCAGAAACCATAGGCCTGCCAACGGGCGATCAGCTCGGCATTGCGTTCGACGATGGTGCGGAACATGGCCAGGTACGGCTGCTCGGCATCGCGGCATTCGGGGTAGTGCTGCTCCAGCACGTGGTCGATCAGCACGCGTTGCTGTTCCGGCTGCCTGGTGTAGTAGAAGTATTCGAAATGCCCGAAACGCACATGGCTCTGCGCCAGGCGGGTGAGCATGGCCGCGCTTTCGCGGGTTTCGCGCCACACCGGGGTGCTCGAGCCGATCACGCACAATGCCCGGCTGCTGGGAATGCCCAGGGCGTGCAGGGCCTCGGAGGCGAGGAACTCGCGGATCGACGAGCGCAGCACGGCGCGGCCGTCGCCCATGCGCGAGTAGGGCGTCTGTCCGGCGCCCTTGAGGTGCAGGTCCCAGTGCTCGCCCTGGTCATTCAGCACTTCGGCCAGCAGCAGCCCGCGGCCATCACCCAGGCGCGGGTTGTAGGAGCCGAACTGATGGCCGGAATAGACCATCGCCCGCGGATCGGCCTCTTCCCATAGCTTGTGGCCGCTGAACAGCTCGGCGAAAACCGGCAGCTCTGCCTGGGCCGGGTCGAGATCGAGCAGGGCCATGGCCGACTCGCTCGCTACCACCAGGCGCGGGTCTGCGATGGGTTCGGGCAGGACCTGGGTGGAGAACGCATCGCCCAGGCGGGCGAAGCGATTGTCGAAGGTGAGTTGGTCGAGGGCTTTCACGGGGCCGGCTCCAGAAATTGATAGGCTGGGGCCGCTTTGCGGCCCTTCGCGGGCTTGCCTGCTCCCACAGGGATTGCACCGCTCTCAGGGGCAGCGGTGGCCCTGCAGGAGCGGGCGAGCCCGCGAACGAGGGCAAAGCCCTCGCAGGGGTTCTGCACAGAATAAAGTATTCGCGCCCGTTCAGGCCGAAGCAGTGCCATCCGGTTTCGGCTGTTCCACCGGAATCAGCTGCTGTTTGCCGCCCTTCGGATCCATCAGGAACACCTCGACCTGGCGCACCGAGATCTTGATGTTGTGCGCCTTGAACTGGCGGTTGATGTAGCGGTTGATCTCGTCCAGCGTCGGGTTGCGATCGCCCAGGTCCCGCACGTGCATGCGCAGCTCGTGGTCCAGCGAGCTCTCGCCGAAGTTGAGGAAGTACACGATCGGCTCCGGGTCCTTGAGCACGCGTGGGTTTTCGTGGGCGCCCTTGAGCAGCAGGTCGCGCACCAGGTCCAGGTCCGAGCCATAGTCGATGCCCAGCTTCAGCGTCACCCGGGTGACCGTGTCGGTCAGCGACCAGTTGATCAGCTGGCCGGTGATGAAGGTCTTGTTGGGGACGATGATGTCCTTGCGGTCGAAGTCGGTGATGGTGGTGGCGCGGATGCGGATCTTGCTCACGGTGCCGGACAGGTTGCCGATGGTGATGGTGTCGCCAATCCGTACCGGGCGCTCGAACAGGATCATGATGCCGGAGATGAAGTTGGCGAAGATCTCCTGCATGCCGAAGCCCAGGCCCACCGACAGCGCTGCTACCAGCCACTGCAACTTGTCCCAGCTCACCCCGAGGGTGGACAGGGTACTGACGATGCCGACCCCGACGATGACATAGGACAGCAAGGTGGTGGTGGCGTACGCACTGCCCTGGGCCAGGTTGAGCCGCGACAGCACCAGGACTTCGAGCAGGCCGGGCAAGTTGCGTGCGAGCGCGAAGGTGATGCCGATGATGACCAGCGCACCGAGGAAGTCGCCCAGGCTGATCGGCACCATGCTGGCGGTGGCGCCGGTGCCGCTGGTGTATTCGTAGAGGACGAAGTTGTTGAGGTAGGCGAACACCGAGATCAGGTCTGACCACACCCAGTACAGGCCGGCGATGAAACCGCCAAGCAAGGCCAGGCGGATCAGGCGCAGCGACTGCTGGTTGACCTGTTCGATGTCCAGCGTGGGTTCTTCGGTGATGACTTCGCCATCCAGCCCTTCCTTGGCCGCCGCCCGCTTGCTCAGCGCACGCTGGTAGGCCAGGCGCCGTGCCGCCACCGACAGGCCACGCACGAACGCGGCTTCGATCACCAGCCAGAACAGCAGCAGGTACAGGGTGTAGATCAGCCGGTCGGTCAGTTTCAGCGCGGTGTAGTAGTAGCCGAAGCACACGGCCACGAACAGGGCGATGGGCAGGGCGGTGAAGGCCACGCCCACGGCCTTGCGGAACAGCGAGGTATCGCGGTGCGCCGGGCTGCTGAGCAGCAGGCGGCTGAGCAGCCAGGCCATCAGCGCGTAGCAGGCCAGCACCACGCCGATGCCCAGCACATCATCGGCCAGCGCCGAAGGCTGATGTTCGGCTACCGCCACCACGCCGACCAGCGCCAGTACCACGGTGCCCAGGCGGCGCACCCAGCCGCGCAGGAACTCGACCTGCGGCTTGTGCCAGCGGAAGTGGATTTCCGCCACGCCGCCGGGAGCAAGGATGCGGTAGGCGGTGTAGAACACCAGCCAGGCCTGGGCCAGTTGCCAGAGGGCGGCGCCGAGGTTGGCGTTCTGCCCGCGCGCGTCGATCTGCAGGGCGTAGCTGCACAGGGCCAGGCCCAGGCTGACCGGCATCGCCAACAGGATGTTGATGAGGATCGCCTGAGGCGTGTGCCACTGGCTGTCGCGGCGGAAGTGGCCGATGTCCTGGTGCACCTTGCCCAGCCTTTGGTACAGGTACGTGCGGCGCCACAGCAGGGCGCCGATCACCAGCAGCAGCGGCAGGAACAGCAACGGGCGTTGGCTCAGGCCGTCGGCCAGCTCCTTCAGGCCCGAGCCCCACGGCAGGTTGGCCACCTGGTCGGCCAGGCGTTCCGGCACATAGCGCAGCCAGTCCCAGTCCAGCGGCTTGTTGCTGGGGATCCAGAACATTTGCTCGTCGAGGGTAGTGCGCAGGCTCTGGGCAGTGCCCAGCAGCTGCTTCTGGTTGAGCTGCAGGGTGATCGATTCGTTGAGCAGTGCCGACAGCTCGCGGTTCAGCCGCTCCAGCAGGTCGCTGCGGGTAATCGCCACTTCCAGCAGGGCTTTGCGCAGCTGTGGCGTCACCTCTTCCTGCGGTTGGGCGGCCAGCAGCTTGTCGACGTAGGTGACCGGGCTGCTCATCTGCTCGCGTTGCTGGTTGACCTCGAACTGGTACAGGCGGGTGTCGGCGATCTGGTCGGCCAGGTCACGGTCGACCTTCAGGTGCGGCAGGGTCTGCTTTTGCTTGTAGAGGATCTTCGACAGCAGCAGGCTGCCCTTGAGCACATTGATCTGCTCGTCCAGTGCCTGGTCGGCCTGGGTCAGGCTATCCAGTTGTTGCTTGGTGCGCAGGTTCTGCTGGGTCAGTTCGTTGAGGCGGTCGGTGCTTTTCAGCAGGTAGTCGGAGAGCTTGAGGTTGACCGCGCTTTCGGTGGCCAGCAGGCTGCTGCCGCCGGCTTTCTGGGCCTCGATCGACTGCTGGGTGACGGCTTCCTGGGATTGGGCCAGGCGCTTGTCGTTGATCAGGGTCTGCAGGTCCTGGATTTCCTGCTCCAGGCGCGCGGCGCGTTCGATCAGCAAGTCGTGGCGGGCGTTGCCCAGGTCTTGCAGCAGGCTGTTGCCGGCCAGCTCCTGGCGGCGCAGCAGGGTCAGCGCGTTGAGCGAAGCCAGTTCGGCATTGAGCTGGTTGCGCTGGTCGGCGTTGATCTGTTTGCCGGCGTCCTTGCCTGTCTTGAGGATGTTGTTGATCTGCTGGGTGCGCGCCTGGCTGTTGCTGATTTCGGCTTGGGCGCGTTCCGGGCGGGTCTGCGAATTGATGATCAGGCTGTTGGCTTCGGACAGTGCCTTCTGCAGCTCTCCCTGCTGGGTGCTGCGTTCGCTGAGCATCTGCTCCAGTTGCGGCACGCTGAGGCTGGCATAGCGCTGGGCCACCGGCTGTGGCTTGCTTTCCTTGAGCCTTGCCAGTTCGCGCTGGCTGTCGCTGGTTTCTTTTGGCGCACCAGCCAGCTGCTGCTTCAGCGCGGCGAGTTTCTTCTCGTTGTCTTCCTTGCTGGCGAGCAGGCTGAGGGTTTGTTCCAGCACCTGCTGCAGGGCTTTCTGCTCGGCCTCGGGTAGCTTGCGCTCGGCGATCTTGTCGAGGCTGTTCTGGATGCTGGCGGTGGTCGGGGCTTCTGCTGCCGTGGCTGCAAAAGAGAGAGACAGGCACAGCCCGAGCAGGGCTGTGCGGAGGTACACGCACAGGGACATAGGCAGACTACTTGTGGATCCGGCAGAAACGAAGTTTAGAGGAACAATCCTGGTCCGGGTCGCGTTCCTTCGGGGAATCTGACGCCTACTTTCTGGATCTTGTTCCCGTCCATGGTGGCCACGGTCCAGATCGTGCCATGCCATTCGACCTGGTCACCTACTACTGGAGCGCCTCCGACCTTCTGTCGGATGAACTGGGCCAGCGGCATTTTCGCGTCCAGGCCGTCGAGTTTCAGGCCGTACAACGCTGCCACCGCACCCAGTTCGGCATCGCCTTCGAGCACGAAGTCGCCAAAGAAGCGCAGGTCAAGGCCGCGTTGTGGCGCCTGGCTGAACAGTTTGCCCAAGGCCGGCAGGTTGTGCTCGTGGCCGATCACGCAGAGCATGTCACCCACTTCCAGCACGGTGCTGCCCGAGGGGTGCAGCAACTGCTCGCCCCGGAACAGCGCGGCGATCCGCGTGCCTTCAGGCATTTTCAATTCGCGCAGGGCAGCGCCGATGCACCATTTTTCGGCGCCCAGGCGGTAGACGAACAGTTCCCACTCGCTGGTGATGTGCACTTCCAGGGCGGAGCGGGAGATTGGCGCCGGGTCTGGCGGTACCGTCACTTTCAGCAGCTTGGCCATCCACGGCAGGCTGGTGCCTTGCACCAGCAGCGACACCAGTACGATGAAGAAGGCCAGGTTGAAGAACAACTGGGCGTCCGGCAGGCCGGCCATCAGCGGGAACACTGCGAGGATGATCGGCACCGCACCGCGCAGGCCGACCCAGGAAATGAAGGCCTTTTCACGGCCGTGGAAGGCCTTGAACGGCAGCAGGCTGGCGACCACCGACAGCGGGCGTGCCACCAGGATCATCCATAGCGCCAGGCCCAGTGCCGGCAGGGCGATGGGCAGCAGGTCGTGGGGCGTGACCAGCAGCCCCAGCACCAGGAACATGCCGATCTGCGCCAGCCAGGCCATGCCGTCGAGCATGTGCAGGATGCCGTGGCGACTGCGGATCGGTTTGTTGCCCAGCACCAGGCCGCACAGGTACACGGCAAGGAAGCCGCTGCCGTGCAGGGCGTTGGTCGCCGAGAACACCACCAGGCCGCCGGCGATCACCAGGATGGGGTACAGGCCGCCAGCGAGCTTGATGCGGTTGACCAGTTGCAGCATCAGCCAGCCGCCGCCCAGGCCCAGCAGCCCGCCGATGCCGAACTCGCGTAGCAGGTGGGTGAGCAGGCTCCAGTGCAGGCCGGTCTGGCCGCTGGCGATCATGTCGATCAGGGTGACGGTGAGGAACACCGCCATCGGATCGTTGCTGCCCGACTCGATCTCCAGGGTGGCGGTGACCCGCTCGTTGAGGCCTTTGCCGCCGAGCAGCGAGAACACCGCCGCGGCGTCGGTGGAGCCGACGATGGCGCCGATCAGCAGGCCCTGGATCAGGCTCAGGTCGAACAGCCAGGCGGCGACCAGGCCGGTGAGGGCGGTGGTGATCATCACGCCGATGGTGGCCAGCGACAGCGCCGGCCACAGCGCCACGCGGAAGCTCGCCACCCGCGTGCGCAGGCCGCCGTCGAGCAGGATCACGGCCAGCGCCAGGTTGCCCACCAGGTAGGCGGTCGGGTAGTTGTTGAAGATGATGCCGCCACCATCGACCCCGGCGACCATGCCGACGGCGAGGATGATGACCAGGATAGGGATGCCCAGGCGCGACGACAGCGAGCTGACCAGGATACTTGCGCCCACCAGCAATGCGCCGATCAGAAACAGGCTGTTGATGGTGCTTGCATCCAAGGGCAGGTACTCCGGGGACAGCGGGGGGAGGGGACTTGATAGCATGTCGCTAGCAGGTCGCGTGCCAAATGATTCTAACCTGATGAATTGGCAGGCTGTAAAGCGTTTCTGCAGATGAAAAAAAGGCACCGCGGTGGGTGCCTTTTCTGGTGTTGCCTGGGCGGGCCCTTTCGCGGGTGAACCCGCTCCCACAGGTGCTGCACGGTTTCCAGACCTGTGCAAAGCCTGTGGGAGCGGCTTTAGCCGCGAAGAGGCCGGTACAGGTTTACGCCTGCTTCACTTCACGCATCGGCTTGCCCTTCACCGGTGCATCGCCCGCCACGTAGTACTTGGCAGTGCTGCGCGGCAGCGGCTTGCGGCCACGGATCTTGTCCGAGATTTTCTCGGCGATCATGATCGTGGTGGCGTTGAGGTTACCGGTGATGATCAGCGGCATGATCGACGCATCGACCACACGCAGGCCCTTCATGCCATGCACGCGGCCTTCGCCGTCGACCACTGCCATGTCGTCGGTGCCCATCTTGCACGAGCAGGACGGGTGGAAGGCGGTTTCGGCGTGCTCGCGGATGAACTTGTCCAGCTCTTCGTCGGTTTGCACGTGTGCGCCCGGGCTGATTTCACGGCCACGGTACGGGTCCAGTGCCGGCTGGGCCATGATTTCACGGGTCAGGCGGATGCCGTCACGGAATTCCTGCCAGTCCTGTTCGGTGGACATGTAGTTGAACAGGATGCTCGGGTGTTGGCGCGGGTCCTTCGACTTGGCCTGGATGCGGCCGCGGGCAGGCGAGCGCATGGAGCCCATGTGTGCCTGGAAGCCGTGTTCCTTCACGCCGTTGGAGCCGTTGTAGTTAATGGCCACCGGCAGGAAGTGGTACTGAATGTTCGGCCACTTGAATTCAGGGCGGGTACGAATGAAACCACCGGCCTCGAACTGGTTGCTGGCGCCGATGCCGGTGCCGTTGAACATCCACTCGGCACCGATGGCCGGCTGGTTCCACCACAGCAGCGACGGGTACAGCGAAACAGGCTGGGTGCAGGCGTACTGAAGGTACAGTTCCAGGTGGTCCTGCAGGTTTTCGCCAACGCCAGGCAGGTCGTGCACCACCGGGATGTCGAGGCTTTCCAGCAGGGCGCGCGGACCGACGCCGGAGCGCTGCAGCAGCTGCGGCGAAGCGATGGCGCCGGAGCTGACGATCACTTCCTTGCGGGCGCGGGCTTCAACGCGTTCTTCGCTGTCACCGACCAGGTAGGTCACGCCAATGGCGCGCTTGCCGTCGAACAGCACGCGGTCAGTCAGGGCGTGGGTGACGATGGTCAGGTTCGGGCGCTTCTTGGCCTGGTCCAGGTAGCCACGAGCGGTGCTGGAACGGCGGCCGTTCTTGGTCACGGTACGGTCCATGGGACCGAAGCCTTCCTGCTGGTAGCCGTTGAGGTCCTCGGTGCGCGGGTAACCGGCCTGCACGCCGGCTTCGACCATGGCGTGGAACAGCGGGTTGTTGCCCGCTTTTGGCGTGGTCACGCTGACCGGGCCTTCGCCGCCGTGATAGTCGTTCGGGCCGATGTCGCGGGTTTCGGCTTTACGGAAGTACGGCAGGCAGTCCAGGTAGGTCCAGTCTTCCAGGCCTGGCAGTTCTGCCCAGCCGTCGAAGTCCATGGCGTTACCGCGGATGTAGCACATGCCGTTGATCAGCGACGAGCCACCCAGGCCCTTGCCGCGGCCACATTCCATGCGGCGGCCGTCCATGTACGGCTCCGGGTCGGTTTCGTAAGCCCAGTTGTAGCGGCGGCCCTGCAGCGGGAAGGCCAGGGCGGCCGGCATCTGGGTGCGGAAGTCGAAACGGTAGTCCGGGCCACCGGCCTCCAGCAGCAGTACGGTGACGCCGGCGTCTTCGGTCAGGCGGGTCGCCAGGGTGTTACCGGCAGAGCCGGCACCGACGATGATGTAATCGAATTCTTGGGACATGAAAGTACCCTCGTGTTGGCGGTGATCAGGGAGCGGGAACGCCCGTGCGCAGTGGCACGGGCGGGGCCGTACAGGGCCTTAGAAGACCGAGTTGTAGCCGCCCAGCTCGACCTGGACCGACTTGATGCGAGTGTATTGCGCCAGCGAGCTGACGCCGTTCTCACGGCCGACACCCGACTGCTTGTAGCCACCGACCGGCATTTCGGCCGGCGATTCACCCCAGGCGTTGATCCAGCAGATACCGGCTTCCAGCTTGTGGATGATGCGGTGGGCGCGGGTGATGTCGTTGGTGCACACACCGGCGGCCAGGCCGTATTCGGTGTCGTTGGCACGACGGATGACTTCTTCTTCGGTTTCGTAGGTGAGGATGCTCATCACCGGGCCGAAGATCTCTTCCTTGACGATGGTCATGTCGTCGGTGCAGTCGGTGAACACGGTCGGGGCCACGAACGCGCCCTTGGCGAAATCACCGGCGGTCAGGCGCTCGCCACCGCACAGCACGCGGGCACCTTCTTCCTTGCCCTTGGCGATGTAGCCGAGCACGCTTTCCATGTGCTGGAAGCTGACCAGCGGGCCGAAGTTGGTGTTTTCGTCTTCCGGGTTGCCAGCGCGGATGCGGGCAACGCGCTCGACGATCTTGGCCTCGAAGGCAGCCTTCATTTCAGCCGGGATGAACACGCGGGTGCCGTTGGTGCACACCTGGCCCGAGCTGTAGAAGTTGGCCATCATGGCGATGTCGGCGGCCTTGTCCAGGTCGGCGTCGGCGCAGATGATCAGTGGCGACTTGCCGCCCAGTTCCATGGTGACTTCCTTGAGCGACGAGCTCGAGGCGCTGGCCATGACCTTCTTGCCGGTGGTGGTGCCGCCGGTGAAGGAGACTTTTTCGATGCGTGGGTGTTCGGTCAGCCAGGTGCCGACTTCGCGGCCGCTGCCGGTCAGAACGTTGAACACGCCGTTTGGCAGGCCGGCTTCGGTGTAGATCTCGGCCAGTTTCAGGGTGGTCAGCGAGGTGACTTCCGACGGTTTGAAGATCATCGCGTTGCCGGCGGCCAGGGCCGGGGCGGATTTCCACAGGGCGATCTGGATCGGGTAGTTCCAGGCGCCGATACCGGCGGTCACGCCCAGCGGCTCGCGGCGGGTGTAGACGAAGGACGATTCACGCAGCGGGATCTGCTCGCCTTCGATGGCCGGAACCAGGCCAGCGTAGTACTCCAGCACGTCGGCGCCGGTGACGATGTCGACGTAGCGGGTTTCCGAGTACGACTTGCCGGTGTCCAGGGTTTCCAGCATGGCCAGCTCGTCGTTGCGCTCGCGCAGGATCTCGACGGCGCGGCGCAGGATGCGCGAACGCTGCATGGCGGTCATCGCGGCCCAGACTTTCTGGCCACGCTCGGCGCTTTCGACGGCCTTCTCGACGTCAGCCTCGGTGGCACGTTGCACGTGGGCGAGGACTTCGCCGGTAGCCGGGTTGATGGCTTCGAAGGTGGCATCGCTGCCAGCGTCGACGTAAGCGCCATCAATGTAGAGTTTTTGCGTTCCGAAACGGGCCATAGTGTCCTCGCAAGTGCAGTGTGTGGTTTGGCTTGCGCGTCACGCTCCTGCCGGGTTGGCAAGGGCCGTGCGCGGTTGTTCAGCGGCCTGGTCGTTTGTACCCAGGGTGTGCTGTTTAGCCAGTTGTAGATCCATGTATTCGTAAGCAATCCGTATCGCCTGGTCGGTGTCGAATGCATCACCCGACAGGGCGCCACGCAGCCACAAGCCGTCGATCAACGCCGCCAGGCCGCGGGCTGCCTTGCGCGCATGGTAGAGCGGCAGGGCGCGGCGGAACTGGCAGCACAGGTTGGAATACAAGCGGTGGTCGTTGATCCGCTGCAACCTGTGCAAATCGGGCTGGTGCATGCTGGAAGCCCAGAAGGCCAACCAGGTTTTCATCGCCGGGCCGTTTACCTGGCTGGCATCGAAGTTGCCCTCGATGATCACTTTCAGGTGGGCGCGCGGGCTGTCGTCTTTCAGTGCCTGGCGACGTGCTCTGACACCTTCGTTGAGCATGTTCATGATGTAACCCATCGTCGCTGCGATCAGGCCGTTCTTGTCCCGAAAGTAGTGACTGATGATGCCGTTCGACACACCGGCCAAACGGGCAATCAGCGCAATGCTGGCGTCACCCAGTCCGACCTGATCGACCGCCTGCAACGTGGCTTCGATCAACTGCTGGCGGCGGATGGGTTGCATACCGACCTTGGGCATCTTGCTATCTCCTCAGGCCTGCGAGCAGACGACGGGCGGCTGACTCGGCGAAGGCCAGTCTATTTTGTTTTGATTGAACGTTCAATCAATAAAGAATAAGCTCTGCGACAATTTGTGCCATTGACAGTTTTTCAGGCGGTCGAGAAGGCATGGATTGACACCCCAGGAAATCGCGTAACCCCCGGAATACAAGGCGTTGACGGGCATGAGCGATGCGAAATGCAGATTCTGCCGTGCGGTCATGGACCCTGCGGCGGGCCCTTGGAGCGGGCGGGGTGATCTGTGACGAATGCGCGCACCTCGGCTGAGGCGTGGCATTTGCAGCAGGCCACCTGTCTGTTTTTTTGCAACGTATCGATTCGGGATCACGGTTTCCAGGGTGCTTTTATAACACCTGATGCAGTGGGGATATTCCACCAATTGCTCGGGAAAGACTGATTAGCCTCCAAAGCCGCACTGCCCGGAGCATTCGTGCAATGAGTTCTGCCTCACTTACCAACCCTCCGGCCGAGAGGGTACGGGTCAACCGCGTGGTGTTCTTCACCTCCGCGCTGATGATCCTCGTTCTGACTGCCTTGCTTATCGCTGTACCCGAAACCGCCGGCCAGGTGCTGGGCGTGGCCCAGAAATGGCTGACGCGCACCTTCGGCTGGTACTACATGCTGGTAATCGGCGGTTACCTGCTGTTCGTCATCTACCTGGCCTTCTCCGACTACGGCAAGCTCAAGCTTGGCGGCAAGGATGACCAGCCCGACTTCAGCTATGGCGCCTGGGCCGGCATGCTGTTCTCCTCCGGTATCGGCATTTCGCTGCTGTATTTTGGCGCTTCCGAGCCGCTGGACCACTACTTCAACCCGCCAGAAGGCACCTCTGCCAGCCTCGACGCCGCGCGTCAGGGCCTGCAGCTGACCTTCCTGCACTGGGGCCTGCACGGCTGGGCGATCTACGCCCTGGTCGGCCTGGCCGTGGGTTACTTCGCCTACCGCCACAACCAGCCGCTGGCCCTGCGCTCGGCACTGTACCCGCTGGTTGGTGAGCGTTGGGTCAAGGGCGCTGCCGGCAATGCCGTGGACATCTTCGGCATGTTCGTCACGCTGTTGGGCCTGGTGACCAACCTGGGCATCGGCTCGATGCAAGTGGCCTCCGGCCTGGAATACCTGTTCGGCATGGACCACAGCAAGACCAACTTGCTGGTGGTGATCCTGGTCATGGCCGGCGTTGCCACCGTGGCGGCGGTCTCGGGTGTGGAAAACGGCATTCGCCGCTTGTCCAACCTGAACATCGTGCTGTTCAGCGGCCTGTTGATCTTCGTCCTGCTGGGCGGCGAAACCCTGCACCTGCTCAACGGCTTCGTGCAGAACATCGGTGACTACCTAAACGGCATCGTGCTGAAAACCTTCGACCTCTACGTGTATGAAGGCGAAGCCGGCAAGTCCGAGCGCTGGCTGGGCCTGTGGACCGTGTTCTACTGGGCCTGGTGGATCTCCTGGGGCCCGTTCGTCGGCATGTTCATTGCCCGTATCTCCAAGGGCCGCACCGTGCGCCAACTGGTCAGCGGCGTGCTGCTGATCCCGCTGGGCTTCACCCTGGCCTGGCTGTCGATCTTCGGCAACACCGCGCTGGACCTGGTGATCAACCAGGGCGCCGTGGAACTGGGCAAGACCGCCCTGGAACAGCCGTCGATGTCGATCTACCAGCTGCTGGAATACTTCCCGGCGGCCAAGATCGTGATCGGTGTGGCGGTGTTCGTCGGCTTCGTGCTGTTCCTCACCCCGGCCGACTCCGGCGCGGTGATGATGGCCAACCTGTCGTGCAAAGGCGGCAAGGTCGACGAAGACGCCCCGCACTGGATGGTGGTGTTCTGGTCGGTGGTCATCACCCTGGTCACCATCGGCCTGCTGTTCGCCGGCAACTTCGAAGCCATGCAGACCATGGTGGTGCTGGCGGGCCTGCCGTTCTCGGTGGTGCTGGTACTGTTCATGTTCGGCCTGTACAAGGCCATGAAGCAGGATGTGGCGGTGGAAAGCGAGCGCGCCGAGCTGGCCGCCCGTGGCCGTCGTGGCTTCAGTGAGCGCCTGACCCAGCTGGAACTGCAGCCGACCCAGGCCGTGGTGCAGCGTTTCATGGACAAGCATGTCAGCCCGGCGCTGAAAGAAGCCGCCGCGCAGCTGCAGACCTTGGGCTTCGAGGTGGAAACCCGGGTTGGCCAGTCGCGCAACACGATGGGCCTGCGGGTGATGATGGAAGAGGGCAACCCGTTCGTATATGAAGTGAGCCTGGACGGTTACCTGGCCGCACCGAGCGAAGCGCCGGTGGAAGGCGAGCCGGAAGTGCGCCAGCGCTTCTATCGTGCCGAGGTGTACCTGCACGATGGCAGCCAGGAGTACGACCTGATGGGCTTTGCGCCAGAGCAGATCGTGCGTGATGTGCTGGACCAGTTCGAAAGCCACCGCCAGTTGCTGGGGCGTGTGTATAGCTGATCGCTGTTGAGGCAAAAGAAAACCCCGCTCACCCGAGCGGGGTTTTTTGTTGGGGCCGCTTTGCGGCCCTTCGCGGGCACGCCCGCTCCCACAGGGTTGTCACTGGCCTCGAAACCTGCGCGATTCCTGTGGGAGCGGGCGTGCCCGCGAAGGGCTGCAAAGCAGCCCAGGTTTCTCAGCGATTGGTGTAGCGGCCATTCTTGCCATGCCCCGGCATCGCCTGATTGCTGCGCACGGCAATCATCTGCTTGAGCCTGATCAACTCGATGCCCTGGCTCCTGAGCCTTGGCAACTCCCGTTCCAGCACTTCCAGAGTCTGTGGATAAGGATGCCCGATCAGCACCGCCGACCCCTGCCTGCGCGCCAGGGCGATGCCCTGCTGCAACTGCCCGGTAATCGCTTCAGTGGTGCGCACATCATCAAGGAACACATCACGCGAAACGTGGGCCAGGCCGATGCGCTGGGCTTCGGCTGCGGCCACGGTGGCGGCGCTGGTACGGCTGTCGACGAAGAACAGGTGACGTTGCTGCAGTTCACCCATCAACCAGGCCATGGGCTCACGCTGCGCCGTCATGCGGCTGCCCATGTGGTTGTTGATGCCGGCGGCGTACGGCACTTTGGCCAGGGCCGCGTCCAGGCGTTTGGCCAGCTCTTCGATCGGCGTGCCAGGGTGCCAGGCATAGGGCCCGGTGGCCGGGTCCATGGGCATGTGCAGGATTACCGTCCTGCCGGCCTTGTGCGCCTGGCGGGCGAAGTCGGTGGCATGCGGGGTATCGGGCATGATCGCCATGGTCACCGGACCGGGCAGGGCCAGGGTACGGCTGTCACGCTCGCTGCTCTGGCCCAGGTCGTCGATGATGATGCTCATGTAGGCCTTGCCGGCCGGCGCCGCTTGCGCGACCCCGGCCATCAGGCTGAACAGCAGACACAGCAGATAACGCATGGGGTGGATCAGTCGCCCTTGGTGATGTTCAGGCCTTTGAGCAGGCTCAGGGCCTGGCTCAGCTGGAAGTCGTTATCCTGCGGGCGCTCCTTGCGCTTGCCGCTGCCAGTCGGGCGGTCGGCGCCGCCGTTGCCGTTGCCCAGGTGGCCTTGCAGGTCGGCTTCCTTGAAGTTTTCGGTGTCGGCTTCGGCGGTGAGCTTGGCCGGGCGCACTTCGATGTCGGGGACGATGCCCTGGGCCTGGATCGAGCGGCCGTTGGGGGTGAAGTACAGCGCGGTGGTCAGCTTCAGCGCACGGTCGTTGGCCAGTGGCAGCACGGTCTGCACCGAGCCCTTGCCGAAGCTGTCGGTGCCCATCAGCACGGCGCGTTTCTGGTCTTGCAGGGCGCCGGCGACAATTTCCGAGGCCGAGGCGCTGCCGCCGTTGATCAGCACGACCAGTGGCACGCCGTTGCTGGCGTCGGCCGGGTCGGCCGAGAAACGCAGCTCGGAGTTGGCAATGCGGCCCTTGGTGTAGACGATCAGGCCCTTGGTCAGGAAGTGGTCAGCCACTTCCACCGCCGACTGCAGCACGCCGCCCGGGTTGTTGCGCAGGTCCAGCACCACGCCGCGCAGCTTCTTGCCGTTATCCTTGCGCAGCTTGGCCAGGGCCTTGCCGACTTCGTCGCCGGTCTTGACCTGGAACTGGGTGATGCGGATGTAGCCGTAGTCGTTCTCCAGCAGCTGGCTCTTCACGCTCTTGACCTGGATGACCGCGCGGGCCAGGGTCACGTCGAAGGGGGTGCCGCCGTCGCGCACCAGGGTCAGGGTGATTTTCTCGCCGACCTTGCCGCGCATCTTGTCGACCGCTTCGGTCATGGTCTGGCCACGGGTCGGGGCGCCGTTGATCTTGACGATCAGGTCGCCGGCCTGCACGCCAGCACGCGAGGCCGGGGTGTCGTCGATAGGCGAGACCACCTTGATGAAGCCGTCTTCCTGGCCCACTTCGATGCCCAGCCCGCCGAACTCGCCGCTGGTGCTTTCCTGCAGCTCCTGGAAGTCTTCGGGGCCGAGGTACGCCGAGTGCGGGTCGAGGTTGCTGAGCATGCCCTTGATGGCATTTTCCAGCAGGGTCTTGTCATCCACCGGCTCTACATAGGCCGCCTTGATGCGGTCCATGACCTCGGCGAAGGTGCGTAGCTCTTCAAGCGGCAGTGGCGCCTTGGCGGTCACCTCGGTGGCCGGTACTGCGGCTGGCTTGGCCGGCTCCGCGGCAGTAACCAGGGGCGCGCCGACCGCCAAGGCGATGGACAGGGCCAGCTGGGTGAGGCGAGGCGAGTGCAGCATGTCGAACGAACTCCTGATCCTGGAAGCGCTCCCTGGGGAGCATCGGCGCAGCCCGCAGGCTACGCCGTAGAAATTTGACTAGCCCCGGCACCACTGCGAAGGGTCGGTAGGCCGGCCCTGCTGGCGGATGGCGAAGTACAAGCCGGCAGCATCCTGGCCGCCGCTGTCGCCAACGGTGGAAATGGCCTCGCCGGCCTTGACGATATCACCGGCGCTCTTGAGCAGGCTCTGGTTATGGCCGTACAGGCTCAGGTAACCGTTGCCGTGGTCGAGAATGACCAGAAGCCCGGCACCGCGCAACCAGTCGGCGAACACCACGCGTCCGCCGTGCACGGCACGTACCTGGGTGCCCGGGTTGGCGCTGATCATCACCCCGTCCCACTTGGCGCGGGCATCGCTGCCGCGGGCATCACCGAAGCGTGCCAGCAATCGACCATTGACTGGCCAGGGAAGTTTTCCCCGTGCGGCAGAAAATGCGCCGCCGTAGCTCGCGCCGTCGCTGGAAACCATCGGGCCCAGGGTGGTGCGGGCCTTTTTCGGCGGCTCCACCGGTTCGCGGGCCTGTTCGCGGGCGGCAGCGGCGGCCAGGGCTTCCTGCTGGCGGCGTTTTTCCGCTTCCTGCTGGGCCAGCAAGGCCTTCTTGCGCGCTTCTTCGGCCTCGCGGGCCTGGCGGGCGAGGGTTTCCTCGATGGTCTTGAGTACTTTGGACAGGTCGGCCTGGTCCTGCTCGCGCGACTGCAGCTTCTGGTCGCGGTCCTTCATGTCGCTGTTGAGCTTGGCCAGCACCTGTTGGCGCTTGCCGCGCTCGGTTTCCAGGGCCTGGCGGCGGCTGTCGAGGTCGGCGCGCTGGGCCAGCAGCTGTTGCTGCTGGGTGGCGATTTCCTGTTCGACGTTGGCCAGTTGGCGCAGGGTCTCGTTGAAGGTGCGCAGTTGCTCCAGGCGCGCCTTGCTCAGGTAGTCGTAGTAGGTGAGGGTGCGGGCGAACTTCTCGGGGTTCTGCTGGTTGAGCAGCAGCTTGAGGTATTCCTCGCGGCCATTCTGGTAGGCCGAACGGGCCTGGATGGCGATCAGTCGCTGTTGTTCAACGCGGGCGCTCTGGAGTTTTTTTTTCTCGGTATCAAGGCGCTCCAGCTCGCCCTCGGTCTTTTTTAGTTCTTGCTGCAGGGCCTCCACCTGCTTTTCGAGGTTGCCGATATCGGTCTCGGTGGCTTTGAGGTCCTTTTGCACACCGGCCTTTTCTTCCTGGAGCTTGCCCAGCGTCTTCTTGAGCTCGGCAATGTCCTGGCGAGTGGCGTCCAGTTGCTGCTGGGTCTGCGCACGCTCATCGGCAAAGGCCGGGCTGAGCAGGCAAGACAGGGCTAGGAGGATCAGGGCGCGAAGCATGGGGTTTGGCGTACCAAGGATGGAGACTGGCCTAGTATGCCCGCCCGGGCGGGCAAAAAAAACGCCTCGCTGCAGGTGCAGAGGGGCGTTTGTCTGGAATTCATGAGCAAAGGGGCTGCAAAGCAGCCCCATAATTAGAATCAGGCGTCGACCAGGATGGACGTACCGGTCATTTCCACCGGCTTTTCCAGCCCCAGCAGCTTCAGCATGGTCGGCGCCACATCGGCCAGCACGCCGCCTTCACGCACCTTGACGTTGCGCTTGCCGACATAGATGAACGGCACCGGTTCGGTGGTATGTGCAGTGTGCGCCTGGCCGGTGCACTCGTCTTCCATCTGCTCGACGTTGCCGTGGTCGGCGGTGATCAGCGCTTCGCCGCCGACCTTGTCCAGTGCTTCGACGATGCGCCCGACGCAGCCATCGAGGGCCTCGACGGCCTTCACCGCAGCTTCGAACACGCCGGTATGGCCGACCATGTCGCCGTTGGCGTAGTTGACCACGATCACGTCATAACGCTGCTGCTCGATGGCCTCGACGATGCGGTCGGTCACTTCCGGCGCGCTCATTTCCGGCTGCAGGTCGTAGGTGGCGACCTTCGGCGACGGGATCAGGATGCGCTCTTCGCCTTCGAACGGCTCTTCGCGGCCACCGGAGAAGAAGAAGGTGACGTGGGCGTACTTCTCGGTCTCGGCGATGCGCAGTTGGGTCTTGCCGTTCTTCGCCAGGTACTCGCCCAGCACGTTGTTCAGGCTGGCCGGGGCGAAGGCGGCAGGGGCCGGGATCTTCGCCGAGTACTGGGTCAGGCCGATGTAGGCCGCCAGTTGTGGCAGGCGCGGGCGCGGGAATTCGTTGAAGTCGGCTTCGACGAACACGCGCGACAGTTCGCGGGCACGGTCGGCGCGGAAGTTCATGAAGATCACCGCGTCGCCGTCTTCGACCTTGACTGCATCACCGATACGTGTGGCCTTGACGAACTCGTCGCTCTCGTCGCGGGCGTAGGCCGCTTCCAGGCCAGCCAGGGCGGTGTCGGCGGTGTATTCGGCAGCGCTGTCGACGATCAGGTTGTAGGCGGCGCTGACGCGGTCCCAGCGGTTGTCGCGGTCCATGGCGTAGTAGCGGCCGATCAGGCTGGCGATGCGGCCCTTGCCCAGCCTGGCAAAAGTGGCGTCGAGCAGTTCGATGGACGACTGCGCGCTGCGTGGCGGCGTGTCGCGGCCATCGAGGAAGGCGTGCAGGTAGATCTTCTCTGCGCCGCGCTGCGCGGCCAGTTCAGCCATGGCCACCAGGTGGTCCTGGTGGCTGTGTACGCCGCCATCGGACAGCAGGCCGAGGATGTGCACGGCCTTGCCGGCACTGGCTGCCTTGTCCACGGCGCCGGTCAGTACCGGGTTCTCGAAGAACTCGCCGTCGCGGATGGCCTTGGTCACCCGGGTGAAGTCCTGGTACACCACGCGGCCGGCGCCGAGGTTCATGTGACCGACTTCGGAGTTGCCCATCTGCCCGTCCGGCAGGCCGACATCCATGCCAGAGCCGGAAATGAGGCCATGCGGCTGGCTGGCGCGCAGGCGGTCATAGACCGGTGTGTTGGCGGCATAGATGGCATTGTATTCGGGGCTTTCGCTGTGGCCGAAGCCATCCAGGATGATCAGGACCAGGGGTTTGGGCGTACTCGTCATCAATCAAACTCACGGTTGTTCAAAGATGATAAAGACACGCATTTTAGGGCAAATGCGCCACCGGCGGCGAATATTCGTCCCATTCCCCCGACCGGCGCGCACGTGCCAGCAATGTGCAGGTGGCTTTGCCGCCGGCCCGCCGGGCTTTGGTGGCAATAAGGGGCTGTGTATACTGGCCGGCATTTTCAATCGCGTGGAACACCCCAGATGGTTGCTAACCTGATTCAATTTGCGACAAACCACTACATCCTGGTGGCGATCTTCGTTGTCTTGCTGGTCGCGCTGCTGGTCAACGAAATCCGTCGCGGTGGCCAGAGCCTGAGCAACGGCCAGCTGACTGCCCTGGTCAATGCCGATAAAGCCCTGGTCATCGACATCCGCCCGGCCAAGGAATACTCCGCCGGTCACATTGTCGGTGCGCTGAACATCCCGCAGGACAAGCTGGCCAACCGCATGACCGAGCTGGACAAGCACAAAGAGAAGACCCTGATCGTCGTCGACTCGATGGGCCAGCAGTCCGGCACCATCTGCCGCGAGCTGCTCAAGGCTGGTTACAACGCCGCCAAACTGAGCGGTGGCGTTTCCAGCTGGAAAGCCGATAACCTGCCCCTGGTGAAGTGATATGAAGCCCGTCATCGTCTATTCCAGCGACTACTGCCCCTACTGCATGCGCGCCAAGCACCTGCTCGAGAGCAAGGGCGTGGCCTTCGAGGAAATCAAGGTCGACGGCAAGCCGCAGGTTCGTGCCGAAATGAGCCAGAAGGCCGGCCGTACATCGGTGCCGCAGATCTGGATCGGCAGCACCCATGTCGGTGGATGCGATGACCTCTATGCCCTGGAGCGTGCCGGCAAGCTCGACGCGCTGCTGGCGGCCTGATTTGCACTGCATTCAAAAACATTAGGATAAGGATCTGCCATGACTGACCAACAGACCAACGGCGCTGCTGCAGAAGACAACAGCCCTCAGTTCTCCATGCAGCGCATCTATGTGCGCGACCTGTCGTTCGAGGCCCCGAAAAGCCCGCAGATCTTCCGCCAGACCTGGGAGCCGAGCGTAGCCCTGGACCTGAACACCAAGCAGAAAGCCCTGGAAGGTGACTTCCACGAGGTGGTGCTGACCCTGTCGGTTACCGTCAAGAACGGTGACGAAGTGGCCTTCATCGCTGAAGTGCAGCAGGCCGGTATCTTCCTGATCAAGAACCTGGACGCGGCTTCGATGAGCCACACCCTGGGTGCGTTCTGCCCGAACATCCTGTTCCCGTACGCCCGCGAGACCCTGGATAGCCTGGTGACCCGCGGTTCGTTCCCGGCCCTGATGCTGTCGCCGGTCAACTTTGACGCCCTGTACGCGCAAGAAATGCAGCGCATGCAGGAAGCCGGCGAAGCGCCGACCGTGCAGTAATAGCTGCTGGTATCAAGAAAGCGCCTCTCGGGGCGCTTTTTTGTTGCCTGTGCCGCCCCCTTCGCGGGTAAACCCGCTCCCACAGGTACAGCGCTGCCCTTGAGGTTGGCTTGGTTATTGTGGGAGCGGGTTTACCCGCGAAGAGGCCGGCACAGGCTATAGCTCAGCTCCCGGCAAACCCATTCTGCCGCCACGCCTCATACACCGTCACTGCCACGGTATTGGACAGGTTAAGGCTGCGGCACCCCGGCCGCATCGGCAGGCGCAGGCGTTGTTCGGCCGGCAGGCTGTCCAGGACTTCGGTCGGCAAGCCACGGCTCTCGGGGCCGAACAGGAAGGCATCACCCGGCTGGTAGGCCACTTCGTGGAACGGGTGCGAGCCCTTGGTGGTGAAGGCGAACAGCCGTGGGTTGCCCAGGCTTTCCAGGCATCCGGCCAGGCTCTCGTGGCGCTTGAGCGTGGCATACTCGTGGTAATCCAGCCCCGCACGGCGCAGGCGCTTGTCATCCAGTTCGAAGCTGATGGGTTCGATCAGGTGCAGGTCGCAGCCGCTGTTGGCGCACAGGCGAATGATGTTGCCGGTATTCGGCGGAATTTCTGGTTGAAAAAGGATGACGTGAAACATGCACGGCTCCAAGCGTGAAGATGACGGGCATTCTACCCCCGAACCGGACGTGCGTTCGAAGGCGTTCCCGCGGATGATGCTGTCGCTGGTAATCGTCGGCTTGATGGTAGGGCTGATGATCGGCCGGCTGACCACGCCGGACGAGCGCGAGCTGCAACAGGTGGAGGTGGTGCAGGATGGCCTGGAGCTGTGGTTCAACGAAGAGCCTCAGCTGCATGGCGAGAATGTGGACGGTACGGTTGCGCTATTGTTCCAGGCGCAGGGCAAGGCCCGGCAAGGGCAGTTGAGCCTGCAAGGCAAGCCTGTGAGCTGGCGGGTGCAGAAGAGCAAGGAAGGCTTGTTGCTGACGCTGGTGGCCGCGCGCCCCCTGCACGGCGAGTGGGCTGGTGCAGAGGACGCTGGGCGCTGGCGGGTGCAGGTGAAACTGCACGAATAAAAGAGGGGATATCCCGGCCTGCCTGTACCAGGGTCCCCGAAAGGGGTACTGCGTATAAAGGGGGGATGGCCCGGCCTGCCTGTACCGAGGTCCCCAAAACTGGCGATGTTGCGAATAAAAGAGGGGTTCACCCGGCCTGCCTGTACCAGGGCCCCCGAAACTGGAGATGTACTAGGTATTGCAGGGGGCGTGCCAGTTTTGCAAAGCCCGTGAATATTGGGCTTTAAGGGTGAATTAGCCGTTTTTTGAGGGGATTTGTGCCTTCGTGAGGTGCATCGGGCACAGGAACGGTGCATGGAGCCGATATCTGTTCTGGTTCTACAAACGCATTCGCGGGTAAACCCGCTCCCACAAGTACGGCGCCGACCTTGAGGCTGGCGCTGTACTTGTGGGAGCAACTGTCTTG